>JANMNF010000036.1:0-4383 GCA_031373765.1 Chloroflexota bacterium | reverse complement strand
GCCGATGACGGATCGCCCCGGAAGTCCATCCCGATCTTGTCGATCTCATCGAGCATGAACACGGGGTTGTTGGTCCCGGCCGTCTTGATGTTCTGGATGATCCGGCCGGGCAGCGCGCCGATGTACGTGCGGCGATGCCCGCGGATCTCGGCCTCGTCGTGGATTCCGCCGAGGCTCATGCGCACGAACTTGCGCCCCATCGCCCGGGCCACGCTCTTGCCGAGCGAAGTCTTGCCCACGCCGGGCGGGCCGATCAGGGCGAGGATCGGGCTTCGGATGGTCGAGGCCAGCGATCGGACCGCGAGGTACTCGAGGATCCGTTCCTTGACCTTGTCCAGTCCGTAGTGGTCCTCCTCGAGGATGCGGGCCGCCTCCTTGATGTTGAGCAGGTCCTCGCTCGAGGTGTTCCACGGCAAGCCGACGAGCCAGTCGACGTACGTCCGGATGACGCCAACCTCAGGCGAGGCGGACGGGATCCGGCTCATGCGGTCGACTTCCTTGAGGGCGCGGGCCTTGATCTCGTCCGGCATGCCGGCGGCCTCGACCTTGTCGCGCAACTCGTTGACGTCCGCCTGCTGCGGGTCGTCCTCGCCGAGCTCGCGCTGGATGGCCTTCAACTGCTCGCGAAGGATGTACTCGCGCTGGGTCTTGTCCATCTCGGACTTGACCTCGGACTGGATCTTGCCTTTCAGTTCGAGGATCTCGATCTGGTGAGCGAGGAACGTCGAGACGAGCTTCAAGCGGGCGACGATGTCGACGGTCTCGAGCAGCTCCTGGCGCTGTTCGGTGGTCATGTCCGGGCTGTAGGCCGTCATGTCCGCGAGCAGCCCGGGCTCGGTGATGTTCTTGGCGGCAACTGCGGCTTCCGGCGGCACGGGTGCGCCGGACTGGACGTACTGCTCGACCTGCGCCTGGACCGAGCGCATCAGCGCCTGGACCTCGACGTTGGCAGGCGTGGTGTCGTGGAGTTCAACGACGCGGGCCCTGAGGTATGGATCGGTCTGGGAGAACCCCTCGACGCGCATCCGGCCCTGGCCCTGGACGATGGCCCGGACCGTACCGTCCTGGAGCTGGACGACCTGGGCGATCTTCGCGATCGTGCCCACTTCGTAGAGCTCAGATGCTTCGTTGATGTCCTCCTGATCAGCCTGGCGCTGCGTGACGAGCGCGATCAGCGAGCCCGACTCGACGGCGGCGTTGAGCGCGGCTACGCTCTTGTCGCGACCCACCTGAAGCGGGACGATCATCTCCGGAAAGATGACGGTCTCCCGCAAGGCAACGAGCGGAAGATCCTGGATATTCGGTTCGGTCCGCTTCGCGTCCCGGGTGGATGGTCGCTTCGCCATCGGGTCTCCTAACGGTGAGTGGGTCGGTCCTGGCTGGTCAGCCGGCGGTGCCGGCTGTTGTGGCTGGTTGAGGGTCAGACGGTTGATCGGCGGTTTTGGGTGCCTTGGCGGCGGGGTCGGGTGCATTGGCTGCCGCGTCGGCGGCCTCCGCGGCACTCGCACCCTCGTCATAGAGGCGCTCGAGGATCCTCGTTCCGAGACGCTCCTCGAGTTCGAACAGGATCCGGACTCCGGCGAGGTTGACACCCAGGTTCTGGGTCAGGTGGCGGATCCACATGACCCGCCGGATGTCCGTTTCCGAATAGAGGCGGATGTTCGTTGGTGTCCGTGCAGGACAGACGAGCCCGGCATCCTCGTAGATCCGCAGCGTCCGGGGATGGACGCTCACGATGCTCGCCGCCACGCTGATGACGTAGACGGGTCGCTCCGGATCCATGGGATCAGCCCGGTGGATGGTCACACGCACAGTATTCGACGCTCAGGTCCGCGTTACTGGGCGGACGATGTCGAAATCGAAGGGTCGATCCAGCGACTGGACGAGCGTCATGAACTCGCCGCGAGGCGAGGGTCGGCGCACGATCGTCATTCGTGGCACCTCCTGTGCTGCTGTCTGTCTTCTGCCCGGGGCGGTCGAATCGATCGTCCCGCGACGTCCAGCCCACCCGGGGCCGAACGTGTCACATCCTAGAAACCTACCAATCCCATTGTCAAGAGTTCGCTTGGTTGCGTTTTCTTGATTCTTCACGGGTCGCGGTCGGCGGGAGGCCGCCAGGCAGGACCCGGCCGACCGTGTATCGTGGCGCGATACAGCCGACACGATGCGGAGGATGTCAGTTGCGTGCCCTGGGTTTCCGATCGGTGACTGGCCGCGGTCGGATGGCGCTCGTCGCTCTCCTGCCTGCCCTCCTCGTGACCGCGTGTGGGCCGAGCGTGGTCGTCTCTGACGCGGCCGCTTCACCGCCGCCGCTGGCCACGGCGCCCTCCAGCGAAGGACCGATTCGCCTGCTGATCGATTCTGACATGGCCGCGGACGATATCGGGGCGATTGCAAGCCTGCTCCGCGAGCCTGCGGTCGAGGTCGTCGGGATCACGGTCACAGGCACCGGGGAAGCCCACTGTCCCGGCGGCCTGTATTCGGCTCGAACCCTGGTGACCGCCCTCGCCTCGAGTCCAATTCCCGTTGCGTGTGGTCGCGGCGCGGCGCTCGGTCCCGCCCAGTCTTTCCCCGAGGAGTGGCGGACGGGTGCCGATGCCGGATACGGGATCAACCTGCCGCCGCCGGCGACGCCGCCGGACAGCCGATCCGCGGAGCAGCTGATCATTGACCTGGCGAGCGTCGGAGACCGACCCTTGACGATCCTCACCATTGGTCCGCTCACGAACATCGCCATGGCCCTACGCCTCGACCCGGCCTTGCCGGCCCGGATCGACCGCGTGGTAGCCATGGCCGGGGCCGTCGAGGTGCCCGGCAATGTCGCGCCGCCGGAGGGCGGAGCCGGACTGCCCACGGCGGAGTGGAATCTCCACGCCGACCCGACCGCGGCGGCCGAGGTGTTCGCCGCCGGTCTCGACCTGACCCTGGTCCCGCTCGACGCCACGAATGAGGTGCCACTCGACGCGGACTTCATCGCCGAGCTCGAGGCGGACCATCTTGCCGCCCCGGCCGATATCGTCTTCGAGCTCTACGCGCGGAACAGCTTCCTGGTCACGGGCGAGCCGATGCTGTGGGACTCGATCGCGGCCATGACCCTCGTTCATCCCGAGGTGGTCTCACTGCGCGAGGCGAGGGTCCGGGTGGTGGAAGGCGACGGGCTCGACGGTGGACGGACCATCGAGGACCCGGCAGGGGCGCGCGTGGTCGCCGCGACGGGCGCGGATTCCGTCCTGTTCCGGAAGCTCCTCTTCGCGGCGCTCCGGCGTGGCGAGCCGCGCCCTGATCCGTTCACGGCCACCGTGGTCATTCGCGTTCAGGCTGGCGCGTCGACCTGCGAAGCGAGGATCGAGCCTCCGGCGCCAAGGGCAGGCATCGTCCGGCTGGACGGCGTGGGCCTCCCCAACGCAGAGACACAGATCACAGCTTTTGCGCTCGGCGAATGGACCTGGGCGGAGCTTGAGGCCTTCGCAGCGCAGCCAATCTTTGGCGAAAACACCCGCCAGATCGAGACCATTGCCGCCGTGGGCCTCAAGCCCGGTGCAGCCGGCACGGCGTACGGGGAAGCTGCTGCTGGACCGTTCGGCGTGGCCTGCCTGACTGGAACATTCGACGCGCCGGTGATTCGCCTGTCCGGCCCGTTCGAACTGATCCCCTAGACGTCAGACGGTCGGGGAGGCCTCGACGTCCACGGCTCCGATGAGCTGCTCGTGGAGCTTCACGGAGCATTCGCTCGGACCGATGGCGATGACCTTGTCGCCCACGCGCAACTTCATGTCCGGCGACAGCGCCGAGGCGACTCCGCCACGGACGACCGCGAAGAGCGAGCAGCCCTCCGGCATCGTGAGGTCGCCTGGGGCCCTGCCGATGGCCGGCGACCCGTCCTGGAGATGCGCCTCGATGATCTCGAGTTCGCCCTCGCCGAGGGCCGCGAGGTGGAGCAGTTCATGAACGGGAATGTCCTGTTCGATCGAGCCCAAGATCATCCGGGTCGGGCTGATGATCTCGTCCACGCCGAGGTGGCGGAAGAGCGCTTCGTTCTTCGGGTTGTTGACCCGGGCTATGGTGCGCGGCACGTCGAAGTGGTGCTTCGCCATCTGGCAGATGACCAGGTTGTCCTCGTCATCGCCGGTGACCGCGGCCACGATGTCCGCGCGGGCACAACCCGCCTCGCCCAGGTACTTGCCCTCGCAGCCGTCGTGCGCGACGACGATCGATCCGATCTCGTCGGCAATCTGGTCCGCACGGGCCCGATCCTTCTCCATGAGGACGACCTCATGGCTGCTCTCGATGAGTTCCTTGGCCAGGTAGTACCCGACCTTGCCGCCGCCGACGACGAGTACGAACATGGCTCAGGCCTCCTGGCTGGGCGACGGCGCGTCCAGC
>JANMNF010000029.1:0-1537 GCA_031373765.1 Chloroflexota bacterium | reverse complement strand
CGACTCGGTCGCCGCGCTGCTGAGCGGCCCGCATGCGGCGGCCACCAACGCCGCCCTGACGACCTGGATCCGCGGGCGCCGCTGGTTCCGGAGCCGAACCCGCCGGATCAAGAGCTTCTCGATCCGTGACGTCGTCCCGGTCCCCATGGACGGTCGATCGGCCGCGATCGTCCTCGCCGACGTGGCCTACACGGACGGAGATCCGGAGCTCTATCTCATCCCGCTCGCGACAATGACGGCGCGCGATGCGGCCCCGATCATCGAGGCGAGTCCGCACGCCGCGATCGCCCAGATCGCGGCCTCGAACGGGCGGCGGACGGAATCCGTGCTCATCGACGCGACCCTCGACCCGGCGTTCATGACCACCCTGCTCGAGGCGATCAGCTCCCGGAAGCGCCTCCGCGGACGAGCGGGCGAGCTCATCGGCAAGCCGGAGAAATCGTTCCGATCGATCGTCGGGCGCGACCAGGCCGCGCTCGTACCGACACCCATTCGGGGCGAACAGAGCAACAGTTCAATCATCTTCGGCGATCGCGCGATCCTGAAGCTCTACCGCGTGACCCAGCCGGGCATCAACCCGGACCTCGAAATCGGGCGCGCCCTCACGGAGCGCGGGTTCGACCAGACCCCGGCGATAGCGGGTTCGATGGACTACCGGTCCGATGATGGAACGTCCATGACCGCGGTCCTCGTGAATGCCTTCATTCCGAACCAGGGCAACCTGTTCATGCACACCCTCGAGGAGCTCGGCGGGTTCTTCGAGCGAGCCGCTGCCGAGCCGCCGCGTTCCGACCACGACGGGATCGATCCCGCACGACTGCTGCGGGCTGCGTCCGAGACGCCACCGCCCGACGTTCGCGCCGCCATCGATACGTACCTCGAAACGGCGCGACTGGCCGGGATCCGGACTGGCGAACTCCATATGACCCTCGCCCGCCCGGGCGCCGATCCGGCCTTCACGCCGGAACCGTTCAGCGAGCTCTACCAGCGCTCGCTCTTCCAGTCGATCGGCGGGTCCACCCGTCGCAGCCTCGACCTGCTGGCGCGCCGCCTCGATACCCTCCCGCCGGAGGCCGCTGGGGATGCCGCGAAGGTTCTCGAATTGCGCGGGGCGATCGACAGCCGCCTTCGATTCCTGCTCAGCCACAAGTTCGGCGGAATGCGCATCCGGACGCACGGCGACCTCCACGCTGAGCAGATCCTGAACACCGGACGTGACCTCGTCATCATCGACTTCGAGGGCGAGCCGACCCGGCCTCTGAGCGAGCGTCGGCTCCGTCGATCGGCCCTGCGTGACGTCACGGGCATGCTTCGCTCATTCCACTACGCGAGCTACGGATCGCTCCTTCGAGCCGAGATGGGGCCGGACATCCGGCCCGAGGACGTCGACGCGCTCGAGGGTTGGGTTCGAGCCTGGAATCGTTGGGTCGGAGCGACGTTCCTGGCGGGTTACCGCGAGGCGACGGCGGGGGCGACGTTCCTGCCGTCCGATGACCGCGACTGGGTCGGTCTGCTGGACGCGTTCCTGCTCGAGAAG
>JANMNF010000002.1:0-5738 GCA_031373765.1 Chloroflexota bacterium | reverse complement strand
TGGAGCATGTAGTAGCTGATCCCGGAATAGGCCGCGAAGTACGAGCTGATGAACTCCTGCGCCTCCTGGCGGCTGATGCCCGCCCGGCTCGACAGCCCGAAGTCGCTCATCCCGTAGGCAAGACCGAAGTTGACCATCTTGGCCATCGATCGCTCGTCACCGGTGACATCTTCGACCGCTTTGTGGAGGACGCGGGCCGCCGTCTCTCGATGAATGTCGGCCTTGCGGGCGAATGCCTCGCGCAGATGCTCGTCGCCCGAGACGTGGGCGATGATCCGGAGCTCGATCTGCGAGTAGTCCGCAGCCACCAGGACGAGATCGGGGCCGCCCGCCACGAACGCGCGGCGGATCCTGCGGCCGAGTGGCGTCCGGATCGGGATGTTCTGGAGATTCGGGTCCGACGAGGACAGGCGCCCGGTCGCGGCCACGGCCTGATGGAACGTCGTGTGAACCCGCCCATCGTCGGCGATCAGGGCGGGCAGGGCCTCGACATAGGTCGATCGAAGCTTCGTGTAGGTCCGCCAGTCGAGCACGGGCTGGACGGCTGGGTGGACGTCCACGAGCTCCTCGAGGACCGACGCGTCGGTCGAGTAGCCGGTCTTGGTCTTCCGGCCCTTCGGCAGTTGGAGCTCGCCGAACAGCACATCCCCGAGCTGCTTCGGCGAGCCGATGGTGAATTCGTGGCCGACGGCATCGAAGATCGCTCGCTCGAGACGGGTGATCTCCGCCGCGAACTCGCGATCCAGAACGGCCAGCGCCTCGAGATCGACGGCCACGCCGATCGCCTCCATCCGCGCCAGCACGGGGACGAGCGGCAGCTCCATGTCGCTGAACAGGTTCGCGAGACCCTCGGTCTCGAGCGCCGTCGCGAGTGCGTCGCGGGCTGCGAGTGCGGACAGTGCCTCCAACCCCGCGCGCTCGACGGCCTGCAGTTCCTTGACCGGGGGCAGCACCAGGTCCAGGCGTTCCGCCACGACGTCCGCGATCGTCTGCGAGCGCAGCGCCGCGTTCAACAGGTACGACGCGAGCTGGGTGTCGAACGCGATCGGTGTCGCGGGCCCCGATGTGTCTCCGGCGAACCGCGCGACGAGGAGTGGCTTCGCCTCATGGGCAACGATCGGAACCCCGGCGGCTTCGAGCATCACGCGCAGGCGGTCGCCATCCGCGCCTTCGGCAGCGACGACGCGACCATCCGTTCCCGCGAGCGCCAGGGCCAGGGTCGAACCGGAACGTGGCCGCGGATCGTCCTTGAGGAGCGACGCGCCGATCATCGACTGGGCGGCAATCCACGGCGCGAGACCCTCGAGCGTCGCGGCTCCATGGACCTCGATCCGGCCCGGGTCCTCGATCGTGGCGGCCAGAGCGGTTGCCAGATCGTCGAACCGCTCGCTCGCGCGCTCTGCGCGCGGAGATCCGCCGTCCCGGGTGGCGCCAGTTGTGATGTCGAAGTCGAGTGACAGCTGAAGGCCGGCACCGGACGCGGGAACCGCAGGCACCGGCGAACTGCGAATCGGCCGGCCACTCCCCCATCCGCTCGGACGCTCCGTCCCGACTCGGGCCGAGGGAACGCTCGCGTTCGCGGCGCGCAGCGCATCCGCCGCGTCGGTTGCCGATTCCCCGCGCAGCGCCGGCAGACGATCCAGGAGACTCCGGAACTCGTACTCCCGGAACAACCGGATGACCTCGTCGCGGTCGTATTCGCCAAGCCGGGCGGCATCGAGATCGAGGTTGACCGGAAGATCCCGGATGATCGTCGAGAGTTCCTTGCCCAACTCAACCTGGTCGCGGAATTCGGAGAGCTTGTCTCGGAGTTTGTCCGGCTTGACCTCGTCGAGCCTGGCGTACACGGCATCGAGGTTGCCGTACTCGCGAATGAGTTTCGCCGCGGTCTTCTCGCCGACCCCAGGCACACCCGGAATGTTGTCGGTGACATCGCCCTTGAGGGCCTTGTAGTCGATCATCTGCGTCGGCAGCAGGCCGTAGCGCTCGTCGATCTTTGCAGGGTCATACAGGATCGTGTTCTCGACGCCCGAGCGAGTCGTCATCAATCGAACGCGATCGCTGACGAGCTGGAGCATGTCGAGGTCGCCCGTGACGACGGTCGTGTCCAGGCCGAGCGCCTCCGCCTCAACCGTGAGTGTCCCGATGACGTCGTCCGCCTCGAAACCAGCAAGCTCAAAGACCGGGAGCCGCAGGGCCTTGACGACTTCGCGGACCTTCGGGAACTGGTCCCGCAGGTCGTCCGGCATCCGGGTGCGCGTTGCCTTGTATTCGGCGAAGCGCTCGTGGCGAAATGTTGGGCCGGGCAGATCGAAGGCCACGGCGACGTAGTCCGGCCGGATGTCCTGGATTCCGCGCAGGACGATGCTGCAGAACCCAAAGACCGCGTTGACGAGCTCGCCCTTCGACGTGGAGAGGGGCGGGAGCGCGAAATATCCGCGGTAGATGAGCCCGTTGCCGTCGAGCAGCATCAGGCGTTCCATCGGCAAGCCTCAAGGAATGTCCGCAGGGCTGCGGGACATGGACTCAAGTGTACCGGGGCAACCGCCGTCGTCCGCGGGTGCCTCCGTGTCACGGCCTCAGCGGCGCCTGATCAACGGGAAGGTCCCGGTTGGGTGGCCTCAGCGCACGCGCAGCGCGACCCTGCGCAGGACGAGGAGCGCTCCGCCGGTGAGGACCAACGCGAGCCCGACGATCGGCCATGGGATCTGCTCGCCGATGGCCCCGAGCCGGTACGAATCCTCTCGCGCCACCTTCGTTCCGCCTTCGCCGCTGGGAGGCGGAGCTCCGGCGTCGCTCGGGACACCGGTTCCGGATGGCGCGCCGAGGCCGTCAAGTGCGCCTGCTCCCACCCCGCTCGCGGATGGACTGGCCAGATCCTGGGCGGACGCGCCGCGGGACGGGCTGAGTGCCGCTTCCGGAGCCGCACCTGACGCTCCACCAAACAGCATCAGGGATGGGCCGCTCAGCACGATCGCGGCAAGCCCGAGGGCCATCAATGCCCCGGCCGCCGGTTGGATCACCGACCTCCGTACCTCGCCGAACGGGCGGACCAGCCGCCGGAACCAGCCACCACGCATGAGACGACGCGCATCATCCGCCGTCAGTCGGAAGTCTCGATCGACGGCCACCGATACGGGAGCAAGGGCACGGATTGAGGCAGTGATGGAACGCAGGTCGTCGTGAAGGAGCTGGCAGGCATCGCACGTCGAGATCAGCGCCTGCGCAGCTTCGCGCTCGCGGCCGACGGCATCACCCGCTGCAAGCGCGGCGATCACGAGGCGATCGTGGCCAGCGTGATCCCCGGACGCCGGTGAGGTCGGATGATTCGAGGTCATGTCTCCCGTTTGACGGGCTGACATCCCGAAAGGTTCCTCAGGGTCCCGATCGTCGGTTGCGGCGCGAACCCAGGATCAGGCCGATACCGGCCACGAGCGCGCCGGCCCCGACGGCCGTGACGAGATTGAAGGCAGGTACGGTAGCGGGCGCTTCGAAACCGCCGACCGCCAGATTGCGCTCCGGCTGACTCGACGCCTTGATCGTAAGTGGTGTCGAATCCGGTGCTGGTTGCTGCGGCCCGAGCGAGGCCTCCGTATGACCCAGGTCGTTTCCAACGCTGGCGGGCGCCGGCCCGGCAGTCCCGGCGCTGGACGGCGCCGCGGCGGTCCCGCCGGCCCCGAGGAAATTGAGCGGGACCGCCGAGATCAGCACTCCGACGAGCCCGAATGTCGCGAGGGCGACGCCGGCTCCCCGCATCCATGTTCGAGGCAAGGACGTCCAACCGAACCAGGACCCGGCGCCTCGCTTAAGTCGCGCCGCATCGCCGGCAGCGATGCGGAAGTCCCGCGGAGCAGTGGCGCCACCGCCGGCAAAAACCGAGCCGATCCCCCGAACCGAGGTCGCGATCGCCCGCAGGTCCTCCGCGATCAGCGCGCAGTCGCCGCAGGATGCCACGAGGGATTCCGCGCTGGCCGCCTCAGTACCTGTGAGATCGCCGGCCGCAAGTGCGGCGATCAGCTCCAGATCGTGGGCACTGTGGGCGGAGGCTCGGGACGGATCACGCACGGAAGAGGTCCATCTGGTCTGCCAGGCACTCGCGCAGCGCAAGACGTCCGCGGTGAATTCGTGACTTGACGGTGCCGAGGGAGACGCCGGTCATGCCCGCGATTTCCGCGTAGTCGTAACCCTCGACATCGAACAGGACGATGGCAGACCGCTGGTCGTCAGTGATCTGCGCGAGCGCGGCATTCAGCGCCCGATGGCGTTCGGCCTGCATCATTGTCGTGACCGGATTGTCCGTATCAGGCGCCGGCGGCTGCCAACTGTCATCCTCGAACTCAGGATACGGATCGGCAGGTCGGCGCTTCTTGAGGCGTTGCGCATCCATCGCGGCGTTGATCGCAATGCGGCTGAGCCACGAGCGCACCGACCCGCCCCGAAACGCGGCCATGTTCCGGAACGCGGAGAAGAAGGCCTCCTGAACAGCGTCGGATGCCTGATCCCGATCCGGAACCATCCGCACGACCAGCGCGAACAACATGTCCTGGTAGCACAGGACGAGATCGTTGAAGGCTTCGAGGTTCCCGCCCCGCGCCTGTTCCATGAGGATCAGGTCGCGCCGCTGGACGGGGTCATCGGAGGCCGTTGTCGAGCGGCGATCCTCCACGATCTGGGGGGTCCTCCGGGCAGCGAGACTGAAGCGGCGCGAGTCTAGCATCGGCTCTCGCAGGACGCGGCGTACGCGGGTCAGGTTCCCACGGGATAGCATTCCTCGCGAACCACCCTCGCCGGAGTGGCGGAATCGGCAGACGCGACGGTCTCAAACACCGTTGGGGGCAACCTCATCCGGGTTCAAGTCCCGGCTCCGGCACCAACGATTGGCAGCTTCATGCGGCCGGCGGTCCGCGCCGAACGCGGGCAGATCCCTCTTGCCCAGCCACCACCGCCCTCGTATGGTCACGTTCATAGTGGCAGCAGGACAGAGGGTGCAGACGTGACGCTCATCAATACCGACGGGATGACGTTCATCGGGCCGGGATCGGAGTGGTTCTGGGCGACGCTCAGCGGCATCGTCACGATGGTGTCGCTGCTCGCGATCTGGCGGCAGCTCCGCATGCAAGCCCGGACTGCCGCGATCGAGCAGATGGAGGCCTTCCAACATGAGGCGTACAGCGAGTCGATGCAGCGATACGGGCTCGACGTGATGATCGCGCTCCGCGACCACGACGACCCGGCGGATGTCCCAGAGGCTGCCGTCCTCGGGCTCGGTGATTTCTGGGCCAACTTCGCAACCCTTGCTCGAGCCGGTCATCGGGACGCCGCGCTGCTCTGGCAGTCCGACTCTGCGTCGCCCCAGATCACCTGGTGGTGGATCGCTCCGTTCGTGTTCAAGACGCGTGCCGAATCGCGTTTCGGTGTCCCCTCGTATACAGACTTCGAGTGGCTCGTGGGGATCCTGGCCGAGATGGACCGAACCGGCGGTAGACAGGCCATCACCCAAGCCGTGGTGATGTCCGATCTGGACCACTTGATCTCGATCCAGAGGGACTTGATCCGGTACTCGCAGGCCGTGCGATCGAGCGAAGCCTGAGCATCGCCGTCGAGCTCCTCCGGCTCCAGTCTCTTCATGTTTCGTTGGTCGCCAGCAATGCCTCGCGAACGCGATTCCAAGGGCGACTGAGCAGAGGGCGAATTCGCAACACGCGCGCGGGTAACCTGATCCGGGTCGATTCCCGATT
>JANMNF010000001.1:0-1626 GCA_031373765.1 Chloroflexota bacterium | reverse complement strand
TTCGCGCGTCGTTCGGACATGCGCAGTAATCCGGTCATGACGCGCGTGCTCCTGTCCCTTGCGGTCGTCGCCTCAGGCTTGCTCGCCGCCCCGTCGGTCCTGGCCGACACGACCAGCGTTGTCGACTGCGCGCCGCCGCTGCCCATCGAAAAGGCGGTCTTCTCGGACCTCGTGTTCGTGGGTCGGGTAACGGACCTCGCCAATGACGGTCGTTCCGCAACGGTCGAAGTCACCGAGGTCTGGCGTGGCGACGTCCCGACACCGGTCACCGTCAACGGTGGATCGAACCCCGCGAACCCGGGCGAAGATGACCGAACGTTCGACTTCGGCGCGACCTACCTGTTCATTCCGATGCAGCTCGACTCGCTCGCCCGGGGCGTAGTGATCGACAGCGTCTGTTCCAGCACGACGCCCTGGACCGACGACCTCGCCCGTCTCCGACCCGCGAACGTGGGCCAACCCTCGCCCGTCGCTACCACGACCGCCGGCCCGAACCCGCTGGCGTTCCTGGGCTGGCTCGTGATGCCAATCCTGACCGCGGGGCTCGTTGTGGGTTCAGCCTTCGTTCTGGCCTGGTTCGTCGCGCGGCGGCGCGAAGCATGAGCCGGGCCCGGATCGCCGTACGCCGACCCCGAGCCAGCGCGGCGTTTCGGTTCGTCGTAGCTGCCCTCCTGGGCGTCGGCATGCTCTGGGCACCGGGCCAGGCATTGGCGTCCTGTGCGCAGTTGCCCGGCGTGGAAGCGGGCTGGAAGCTGGCCGATGCAGTCTTCGTCGGCACGGTCACGAGCGTCGCCAATGGGGGCCGCTGGGCAACGGTCCGGGTCGAGGAGGTCTGGAAGGGACCCGATCAGCCTGCCGAAGTGGTGGTCCGTGGAGGACCGGGCGGGAATGTGGCGACATCCGTCGATCAAACGTACGAGGTTGGCACGCGATATCTCTTTGCGGCAGGCATTTCGGACGGAAACCTTGTCGACAACTCGTGTTCCGCAACTGCGCCCGTCGACACGATCGACCTTGGGGCGATCAGGCCGGCGGACGTCCGAGCGCCGGTCGGCGGGACCCAGCCAGCGGGGGATCGAGGACCAGACCTTGCAGCCGCGGCGGGACCCATGATCGTCGCGGGCATCGTCGGCGTCCTCCTGGTCTGCGTCATCGTCCTGACACGTCGTCGGGAGAACTGACCGTCAGCCGCCGGCCTCGATGTTCGCGATCAGCGCATCGGCGGTCAGCGGTCCCTCGAGGAAGGCTTCCAGCAAACTCGCTGGCGTCCGGCCGCCCCCGAATCGAAGCAGCGCATCCGACATGTGGCCGTACCAGCCGGGATCACCAAGCGACCAGTCGCCCCGGATCACCTGCACGCGGGCGCGCACCGCTGCCACCATGATCGCGCCGAGCGCGTAGTTGGCGAGATAGCCCGGGCCGTCGATCAGTTGGCCTCTGCCGGCCCACCAGGACCATTCCGGGTGCCCGTGGATTCCGAGGTCGCGCTCGGCGATCTCAGCCCAGACCTTGTTGGGCGATCGGTCCGGGTGCCGGTGGAGCTCGATTTCGAAGAGTGTCCAGGCGGCGTCCAGGGCGACACCCCCGAATCGGGCGATCACCGACTCCCTGGTCGTGACGTCCACG
>JANMNF010000309.1:0-4505 GCA_031373765.1 Chloroflexota bacterium | reverse complement strand
GCTCCTTCGGGAGCCGGCTTTCTGATTCGTGGCGGAGTCTGGAAGCACCCATGGGAAGCCGCCACAGCACGCCGTTCCCCTTACTTACGTCACATTGACAGAGTGGTGTAAGGTCGAGACATGAAACGCCTGCAGATCATGATCGAAGAGGACCTGGATGAGGCGCTGGGGGCCCAGGCGCTGCGTGAAGGGACGTCGAAAGCGGCGATCATCCGTCGTCAGATGCGCACGGTGTTGCGACCCCTGCCGGAGCTGGAAGACGATCCACTTTGGAAGATGGCCGGGGCGGATTCTTTCGATCCGGCCGACATCGATGAGGTCGTGTACGGGTGATCTTCGTGGACACCTCGTTCTGGGTCGCACTGCGCAACCGGCGCGATGATCACCACGACGAAGCGAGACGCCTGCTCCGGGCGAACGCTGCGATCCCGCTGGTCAGCACGAACCATGTCAGCGGGGACACATGGACGTTCCTGCGTCGTCGTGCCGGTCACGGGCCCGCCACGAACTTCCTCGACTTCATCGACGAAACCGCCAGGCTCCATGTCGAGCACGTCGATGCCGCTACCGAGGAGGAGGCGATGGGCTGGCTCAGACGTCACGACGAACGCGCATACTCGTTCGTGGATGCGACGAGTTTCGCGATGATGCGACGGCTCGGCATCCGTGACGCATTCGCGTTCGATGGCGATTTCGCCGCGGCCGGCTTTGTCGAGCTCCGTCCCTGACCATCGAATTAGATCCGCCGCCGCGTGCGCCGCGGGTCCTGTGGTAATGAAACTCCATGGTTTCGGGCGAGCGGTGTTTGACACCGTCCTCAAGCGAAATGACTCGTGAGGATCCATTCACGTAGATTCCTTTCGCTCGACTTTCGTTCGAGCACAGATTTGCTCCGCTCGAGACCACGTCCGACGCAGAGGTCAATCGAGCCGAGCGAGCGTCGACGTGCACAGGCGACCGTGCCCGTACTGCTCCTCGTTTGCCCAAGCCACGTCGCCGTTCTCCGACAGGGCGACGAAGGCCTGAGAGCCGCGCAGTACAAGGCGCGAACTGCCCGACTTGACATCGATGAAACGCGTCCCGTCGAACCAGCCAGCTTCAACGATCGTCTGGCCGTCGGCGCTGAGGGCCACCGAACGTGCATCACCACTAAACGGGACGGAGCGTGTTCCGTTGGCCGTCGAGAGCTGGAGCGTTGCGCCGACGTAGGTGGGGCCCGTCACGGTCGTCGTTCCGCTCGCTGACGACCAGAACGCGCCGACCGCGTCGCGATCGTGCATGACCTCCACCCGGCTGCTGCCGGTGAGCGGGATGCGCGCGACTTGGTGCGAATTCGGTGTCGTTCCACGCAGGCCATCACTGGTCCAGGTGAGGTCGTTCAGCTCACTCTCGTTGCCGGTGGCGAAGAGAACGGGTGCCGAGCCCGGCGTTGCCGTGAATACGCCATCGCCCGGTTCACCTTCGCCCGAGAAACTCAGGACCCACGCCGACCAATAGACCCTTCCGACGGGGTCGACGGCCACGCTGTCGTCCACCCAGGCTGACCACGAGTCGACCACCTCGCCGGATGGCCAGCGCATCAGGACGACCGTCCCGGGCGCGTTGGGGTCGCTCTGGAGCGTGACCGCCAACAGATCTCCGGCCGGCGAGAAGGCGGCATCGGTGGGCGCCCCACCTTGGAGGTCGAGGCAGCGGGCATCCTTGGGCGCATAGGTCACGGCCTGGACCGTCCCGACGGCGAGGGCGATCGACACCAAGGCGACGACAAAGCGGGCGGTGGGACGCGTGCTCCGCCGAACCATCGATGTAATGCGAATGCTCGATAGGGCACGAGTGCCCAGGGCCCAGACAATGCCGACCGGAACGGTGAAGACCCACCCATAGAAGCAAACGATGAAGGTTCCATAGATGGCCCAGGCAACGCCCCAGCCAAGCGCGATGAGGGGATTGGTGGCTCCGCGAAGCGCGGCGTCCGTTGCGACGGCGATGACGCTGACGAGCATCGCGATGGGTGGCAGAAGGAGCCCGAAGGCGATGCCGCTGCCAACGGCCCGCAGCCAGCCTGTCTCGCCAACTGCGCGGCCGAGGCGCCATCCAAGTGCGGCGGCGATCGCTAACGCTGCGATCAAGATATCGGGGCGCTCGAAGAGGGCGGTCGTCCCGCCGAAGGGTTGGACTACGCCGAACACCGCGAGGAAGACGCAGCCAAGGGCGAGCGCGACGATCGAGCCGATAACGCGCGAGGAGTTGCGGTCGGTCTGGGCTTCGATCTGCGGCGCGCTTCCACTCATGTCACCAGTAGAGGACAGAAACATGCGCGTGTCAAGTAGCATGTATTACACGCAGGGCAGGCGGCCGAGGCGTATGCGAGCGGAGCGTCGCGAATTGACCTTCTGTGAACCCGGCGAAAGGTCAGACTGCCACTACCATCCTGTCTAGCGCGCCGCGCCGCCGGTGCCGAATTGGCGATCGCCCGCATCACCGAGGCCGGGCATGATGTAGCCGACGTCGTTGAGCTGGCGATCCAGCGAAGCGGTGAAGATCTCGACGTCCGGATGTGCGGCAGTTACCGCGGCAACGCCCTCCGGGGCCGCGATCAGGTTCACGAGCTTGATCCGCACCGCGCCCCACTTCTTGAGGACCTCGATGGCCGCCGTGGCCGATCCACCGGTCGCGAGCATCGGGTCGAGGATCAGGCACAGGTCTACGTTGGCTGAGTCAGGGAGCTTGTTGTAGTACTCGACGGGACGAAGCGTTCGCTCGTCGCGAAACAGGCCGAGGTGCCAGACCTGGGCCGTCGGCATGAGCTCGAGCATCGCGTCGACCATGCCAAGGCCGGCCCGCAGGATCGGCACGAGCCCGATCCGATCCGCCAGTTCGAAGCCCTGCATCGTCTCGATCGGCGTCTCAACATCGAGTGGACGCAGACCGGCATCGGCCAGGGCCTCGTAGCCCAGGAGCCAGGAAAGCTCCCGGACGACCTCGCGAAACTTCTTCGGCTCCGTGTTGACATCGCGAAGGATGCCCAGCTTGTGCTGAACGGCTGGGTGCTGCGAGACGTGGAGCATCGGCGTCGACATCGACGAGCCTCCGGGGTAACCGATCGTGGCGCCCGAGCAGGGCGATTCGTAGTGGGCTGGAGGCAATCGTAGCCCATCCGGGACCTGCCCCATGCCCCGGAACGATCGCGCCACTCCGAATTGATGCGCACGCGGTAGTCTCGTACCGTGCCAGCCGCCAAGCCTGTCGATCGTCCCCAACAACGGCGCATTCCGCCGCCGATTCTGGTTCGCCAGATGCGCGCCGGCGTCGAGGAAAGCGTCCACCGCGGGGACATCGTCGAGGTCGACGTCACGGGCCGGATTCTCCGGGCGATCGGTGATCCGGATCACGTCGTCAACCTCCGTTCATGCGTCAAGCCGTTCGGCCTCGTGGCGCTACTCGAGGCCGGCGGCATCGAAACATTCGCCCTCGAGCCGGCAGAACTGGCGCTCATGGCCAGCAGCCATTCCGGCGAGGATCTGCACGTCCGGACGCTCCAGGGCCTGTACCGCCGGACCGGCGTGAGCCAGGCGATGCTGGCCTGTGGATCCGACGGCATGCCGCTCGACGCCCTGACCGCGGCGCGCCTCGCCAGGGATGGCGAGAAGGCGAGTCCGGTCCGGCATATGTGCTCCGGTCAGCACTCCGTCTTCCTGCTCCTGTGTCGGCTCCACGGCTGGGAGACCGATGGGTACTGGCTCGAGGAGCATCCGGCGCAGGTCGCGTATCGGGGAGCCGTTGCGCGAGCATTCGGGACGACGCCGGCCAAGCTCAGGCTGGGCATCGACGGCTGCGGGATACCGACGTATGCGTTCCCGCTTCGCGACGTTGCCCGAGCCTATGCGTTCCTCGCGGGTCCCGACGCGATTGCGACGAGCGACAGTCGAGCGTCGCTGGCGAAGCCCCTCGCGACCATCCGGGACGCCATGCTGGCCCATCCGGACCTCGTGGCTGGGAGCCGGGACCGCCTGGACACCTCGCTCATGAAAGCCGTGCCGGGCAGAGTCGTGTCCAAGGGTGGGATGGAGGCCCTTCGGGGGGTGGCGATCACGAAGGGGAGTCGGGGTAACGGCGCCGAAGTCGCAGCATCGGGCATGGCGATAAAGATCGAAGACGGCGATGGCTACGACCGCGCGACGTGGGCCGCGACCGTTGAGGCACTCCAGCAGGCCGGCGTGCTTGCGGGCCAGTCGGTGCGGGTCCTGGGGCGCTATCACCGCCCATCCGTGACGGACCCGCACGGACGGGTGAGCGCCGAGGCGATCCCATCGTTCGAACTCGCACCGCTCCACGAGCTCGTGCCCCGAGGGTAGGAAGATGCCCTCCGACCCGTATCGCGTCCTCGGACTGAACCCCGGAGCCTCCGCGGCCGACGTCAAGCGCGCGTACCGGGCGTTGGCCAAGGCCAATCACCCGGACTCCGCGGGCGAGCGAGCCTTGCCTCGCTTCCTCGCGATCCAGGC
>JANMNF010000314.1:0-5799 GCA_031373765.1 Chloroflexota bacterium | reverse complement strand
CGGTCGACCTGTGGGATGTCAAGCCGGACATCCTGCTGACCGCCAAAGGCGTCGCGTCCGGCATGCCGCTCGGCGCGATGATCGCCCGCGCCGACCTGCTCGAAGCATGGAGTGCCGGCGCTCACGGCTCAACGTATGGCGATAATCCCGTAGCGTGCGCCGCGGCCATGGCCACGCTCGATCTGATCGAAGGCGGCCTGACGGCCAACGCCGCCGAGCGTGGCGACCAGGCAATGATCGGCCTGCGAGCGCTGGCGGCACAGTTCCCCGCGCTCATTCCGGTTGTTCGTGGCCGTGGCCTGATGATCGGGATCGAATTTGATACGGCCCGTCATGCCGAGGATGTCCAGACGGCCTGCTTCCAGCGCGGCTTGCTGGTCCTCGAGTGCGGAAAGACCTCTGTCCGGATGTCACCGGCCCTGACCGTCTCGCAGGACGAGATGGCCACGGCGCTCCGGATCTTCGGGGACGCCGTCGCTGAGGTTGCCGCCCGGTAGTTCCGTGCTGAACCCCGCCGGGTCAGCCCTCGGGCGATCGCATCGCACCCCACAGGCGCATCGCCAGGACGTACAGGACCAGCAGGATCCCGACGCCCATGACCGGGGCCCCGATCCGCTTGACTTCGGCAATGTCCTGACCCAGCCCGACCAGGAAGACGAGCAGACCCACGTTCATCGCCCAGAACCCGACTGTCGCCACCCATGCCGGGACGCGATCCACGGCGCCAACCGTGCGCACAAGGATCAGCGCGAATACCAGGTTGGTGATGACCCCGATGAACGCAGCGTGGTCGCTGGCCTTGACCAGGTTGAAGTTGATCGCGGTCGGATCGCCCGACTGGATGAACAGGAAGATCAGGTACAGGAAGATCGCAATGGCGACGATGACGAAGAGGGCGGCTGCTTTCAGGTGACGTCCGCCGTCACTTCGCATTGCGGCCGGCAGCACGCGTCCGATGAACAGCCCGACGGCGATCAGTTGCAGCAGCAGGTAGATGCCACCCGCCGCCTGGACCGCGTCGTCGTTCAGGAAGAGCAAGGTCACGGTCAGGAGCAGGCCGCCCGAGAACAGGGCGAGCAGTTGAATCAGCCCGCCCTTCGATAGCCCCGTCGTTCCCAGTACGCGCCACTCGATCAGGCCCATCGCGACGAGGATCAGGTAGGAGAAGACCATCGCGCTCGCGTGGGCGCCGATGGCGTCCCCGGTGAAGATCGAGGTTCCCGTCGCCTTCTCGATCTGGATCAGAACGCCGACCACGGCGCCGTACGTGAACGTCGTGAGACCGAGCGCGATCGCCAGGCCTGGCGTGGTTCGATTGGCCGACCAGGCTCGCCAGACCCACACGAAGACCCAGACCACGGCAACCAGCAATGCGGTGCCGCCGATCGCCCGCGCAGGCAGGTTGCCCGAGTAGAACGCGGCGATATAGATCGGGATGAGGATCAGCAGGGCCAGCGAAAGGCGCCGATCAACCGACCCGAACATCCACATCGCACTGGCGATCAGTGCCAGCGTGATCCAGCCGAGGGTCCCGGAATGAACATGGGTGAGGATCTGGTCGTTGTTGAAGGTGACCGCGTCGGCTCCGTTGAGGATCCCGATCAGGACCGTGATCAGGAACAGGGCCATCGCGACCAGGTACATCCGGTTGATCACGTCCCCGCGGGCGTCGTTGGACGACATCATGTGTTGCTCCCTCCTTGCCCGGCACGCGCCGGACCCTCCGCGGGGCATCGTAGTACCGGGAACCGAAGATTCAAGACCCAGATCGCGCTGCCCAGCACGATCCATCGTCCGTACCGGATACTTGGCCCATGTCCTCCTCCAAGGTCGCGACCATGCGCGACGCCATCGCCGAGCTCGTACGCGACGGCGATACCGTCGCGATCGAGGGCTTCACGCACCTGATCTCGTTCAGCGCGGGACACGAGATCATTCGCCAGGGCCGTCGGGACCTGACCCTGGCCCGCCTGACACCGGACCTCATCTACGACCAGATGATCGCCGCCGGGGTCGCCCGCAAGCTGATCTTCAGCTGGCTCGGGAACCCGGGCGTCGGCGGATTGGGCGGGATCCGGCGCCGAATCGAGCCGGCGACGAGCGGCGCGGACGGGCAGCCGCCCCGCCTGGAGATCGAGGAGTACAGCCACTTCGGGATGGTCGGGCGCTACACCGCCGGCGCATCGAACCTGCCCTTCTACCCGATCCGTTCCTATTTCGAAACGGATATGCCAGCCGCCAATCCCATGATCCGCGAGATCGAATCACCGTATGGTGACGGCAAGGTCTTCGCGGTTCCACCGCTCAAGCCGGGGGTCACAATCGTCCACGCACAGCGGGCCGATTCGTCTGGCAACACCCAGGTCTGGGGACTGCTGGGCTGCCAGAAGGAGGCCGCCTTTGCGGCCGAGCGTGTGATCGTGGTCGTCGAGGAGCTGGTCGACGAGGCCGTCATTCGAGCCGATCCGAACCGAACGATCATCCCAGGGTTGATTGTGGACGCCGTCGTCGTGGAGCCGTTCGGAGCTCATCCATCGTATGTCCAGGGGGCCTACGACCGGGACAACCGGTTCTACCTCGACTGGGATGCGATCACCCGCGACGAGGCCAGCCTCCAGGCCTGGCTGCGTGACTGGGTCCTCGACCTCGACGGGCGGGCCGCCTACCTGGACAAGCTCGGGCCTGAACGGCTCGCGTCGCTCGCGCCGGGGTCTGCGCCTTCGGGATCCGTCGACTATGGGGAGTACCGCTGATGGGCGCCGTCCGCTACATCGTCACCGATGTTGACCGAGCCGTTGCGTTCTACGTTGGGCTCGGTTTCGTCCTCGATCAGCAGATGGGCGCCGCGTTCGCCCGGGTCTCGCACGGTGACGTCACGCTCTGGTTGAGCGGGCCTCAGAGCTCCGCGGCGCGGGCAATGCCCGATGGGCGATCGCCGGAGCCCGGCGGGTGGAACCGCTTCGTCATCGAGGTGACGGACCTCTCCGCGACCGTGACAGCGTTGCGCGCGGCGGGCGCGGTGTTCCGGAACGACATCGTCAGTGGACCAGGCGGACGTCAGATCCTGGTCGATGATCCGGACGGCAATCCGATCGAATTGTTCGAGGCGCGCGGGTGACCACCGGTTCAAGTGCATCCGCGGCCACCTTCTCGAAGTCCGAGATGATGATCGTCGCGGCAGCCCGCGAGCTGGCCGGACAGCGGGTCTGCTTCGTCGGGGTCGGCCTGCCGAACATCGCCGTGAACCTTGCCCAACGGACCGTGGCACCCGACCTCGAGCTTGTCTACGAAGCCGGGGTATTTGGAGCTCGTCCCGCTCGCCTTCCGCTGTCGATCGGCGACCCGACCATCGTGACCGGCGCCACGGCCGTCGTCTCGATGTTCGAGCTGTTCAGCTTCTACCTGCAAGGCGGGCTCGTTGACGTCGGCTTCCTCGGGGCGGCCCAGATCGACCGGTTCGGGAACATCAACACGACCGTGATCGGCCCGTACGCTGACCCGAAGACCCGGCTGCCGGGCAGCGGCGGCGCCTGCGAAATCGCGATCAACGCTCGTCAGGTTTTCGTGATCATGCGCCAGAGCGCCCGATCGTTCGTCGAGAAGATCGATTTCCGGACGTCGCCGGGGAACCTGGGTGGTGCCGAGCAATCGGAGCGCATTCGGCGTGAGGGCGGGTGGCTTGGTCGCGGTCCGTCGGTCGTGGTGACCGATCTCGGGATCTGGCATTTCGACGATGACGGCGAGATGCGTCTCGATTCACTGCACCCGGGCGCCACCCTTGACGAGATTCGCGCCACGATCGGGTGGGAGCCGCGGATAGCTGCCGAACTCGTGACTACCGCCGCGCCGACGGCCCTGGAGCTGCGATTGATCCGAGAGGAACTCGATCCAGGCGGGGCGTACACCGCGTAGCCGCGGCGCCAAAGGTTCCGGGCACGGCAACCGGGGACAGGACCATTGTGTGGGTCCGGTCGGGCCGCGAACGGACGAACATGGCGCGCATGATCACGGAAGCAGCCCGTCCGACCGAACGCGACGTGGCCGGTCACGCTCCGATTCCGACGATCCGGTGGCTCGACGGCTCGACCATCGCGTCGCCGCTTTCGATTGCACGACCAGTGCGTCGGGTATCTTCCGACGCTTCTCCCGTCGGAGCGTCGACGCTGCTCCTTGGCCTGTCGGCCGCCCTTGACCTGACCGAAGGGCAACTGCCCGGGCATGCTCTGCGGACAACGTATCTCGCGATGCGAGTCGCTGACGATCTGGGCCTCTCGACGACCGATCGCGGGTACCTGTTCAATGCCTCGATCCTGAAGGACGCCGGTTGTTCGAGTAACAGTGCCGCGATCACGCGGGTCTTTGGAACCGATGACATCGAGCTCAAGCGACGGCAGTCAACGATCGAAGGCTCGATGCTCGCCTACGCTGCCTTCACGATCAGGAACCTGCCGCCGTCCGAGTCGATCCCGGTGCGGATTCGTCGACTGATCGCCATCGGTATCCGTGGGTCGCAGGAACGCCGCCACGTGGAACAGCTGCGCTGCGAGCGCGGTGCATCCATCGCTCGGAAGGCCGGATTCTCGGACGAAGTCGGGCGCGCGATCCACGACATCCACGAGCGTTGGGATGGGTCCGGCGAGCCACGTGGGCTGCGCGGGCCGCAGATCGACCCGCTGGCCCGCCTGATCTCGGCATGCGCTGCGCTCGACGTCTTCAATTCGACCGCCGGCCGATCAGCGGCTGTCGACGTGCTCGCCCGGCGCCGCGGGTCCTGGTACGACCCGGACATCGTCGATACCATCCTCATCGCCGCGTCCCGCGGGTTGCTTGACGACCTCGAGGCGCCCGACCTCCTCGCCCGTACGACGGCCCTCGAGCCGGAGCAGCAGCTCTCGATCCCCGGAACCGGCGACGTAGACACGATCAGTTCGGCATTTGCTGACATCATCGATGCCAAGAGTCCCTACACCGCTTCTCACTCTCATCGGGTTGCGGAGATCGCCGAGTCGATCGCGTTGTCGATGGGGTTGCCGGACAGCGACGTGATCGATATCCGGCGGGCGGCGCTGCTTCACGACCTCGGAAAGCTCGGTGTTCCCAACATCATCCTCGACAAGCCGGGACGCCTTGACGAAGCCGAGATGGAGGTGATCCGGCGCCACCCGGAGCTCTCGTATCGAATTCTGGCCGGCATTCCCACGATGAGCAGGGTTGCGGAATTGGCGGCATGCCACCACGAACGACTCGATGGCCGTGGCTACTTTCGGGGGCTTGCCGCCGAGGAGCTGGCCACTGGCGCTCGGATTGTTGCCGTCGCGGACGTCTTCGAGGCGCTCATTGCCGAGCGACCCTATCGGAGTGCCATGCCCACCGAACAGGCCCTCTCGATCCTGCGCGCCGAGTCGGGCGACCACCTTGCGGCCGACGTGGTCGAGGCCCTGGAGTTGCTGCTCAACTGACTTCGTGCGGCGAAGGGCGTCGGACTGCCGCGGGCGCGGCGGAGGTGGATCAGCCTGGTTCTGCCGACGCTCGAGCTCGAACCACGACGACCGGACAAGGGGCGTTGTGCACGACGTGATCGGACACGCTGCCCAGAAAGAACCTGCCCACGGATCCGCGGCCGTGGCTTCCGACGACCACGAAGTCCACGGCTTCGCTCGTGGCGGCATCGACGATGGATTCACCCGGCTCGCCTTCCCAGATGAGGAAGGTGACGCGCACGCCGGCGGCCCGTCCCCGCGAGACGAGATCCTGGGCTGCGGCTTCGCGTCCGGTCCGAACCTGATCGACTCGAATCCC
>JANMNF010000304.1:0-3531 GCA_031373765.1 Chloroflexota bacterium | reverse complement strand
CGTCACCGGGCCCATCGGCGACCACCGGTTCATCCGCCGGGGCGTCACCGACACCCGTCCCGACCCCGCCGCTCGCAGATCCGAATGCACCGGTCCAGTTCGCGGTTGATCTGTTCGATCCCGCAGAGTCGAACATCGCTCCGGGCTCCGCGGCCGCGATCGTGGCGCTGGGAGGCGGCACCGGCGCCAGCCCCGGGGCAAGCGGGTCCGCGGCACCGACGACGTCCCCTGCCAACTCGCCGGGCGCGACCCCCGCTCCTTCGGGCGCCGCAGGGGGCTCAACAGACCGGCCGGCAGCCCGCGACGAGTTGTGGGTCCCGATCGTCCTGCTGGTGCTCGCCGTCCTCATGGCTGAGTGGCTCGTCTATCAGCGGGACGCGGCAACGCGCCTGTGGCGCGAATTCCGGCGCCGCTTCGGTGCGCGGAGTGGCGCGGCCGGCGACGCGTCACGTGGTGAGCCGCGCATCGGGCGAGGCGGCGGCTGATGGGCATCCATTTCGAAACGCCGCTTTGGCTACTACTCCTGATCCCGACGCTGCTGATCACCTTCGTCCCGTACCTGGCCGCTCGACGCCGCATCGGGACCGCCCGGCGACGAGCTGCGCTCGTCGTCCGGACCGCGCTCGTGGCGGCACTCGTCTTTGCCCTCGGCGGCTTCCAGCTCGTCCTTCCGGTGGACCGCCTCGCGACGGTCTTCGTGGTGGACCTGTCCGACTCGGTCGGGACCCCGGGACGGGAGTCGGCGCTCGCATTCCTGCGGGAGAGCCTCGCCGTGATGCCCGAGGGCGATACGGCCGGCGTCGTCGCGTTCGGCAAGGACGCCCTCGTGGAGCGCCTGCCCGAGGAACTGCGCCAGATCGAGCGCATCCGATCCACGCCGGTCACCGCGGCCACGGACATCGGTGGAGCCCTCCGGCTGGCGGCGGCCCTGTTCCCCGACGAGATGCAGAAGCGGATCGTGCTGATCTCGGACGGCAACGACACGACCGGTCGCGGCCAGCAGGAAGCGGCCCTCGCGGCAACACGCGGCATCCAGGTCGAGACGCGGGTGGTCGGCCTGGATAATCGCGATGAAGTTCTCATCGAACGTGTGCAGGCCCCTTCGACGGCACGCCTGGGCGAGACCATCGAAGTCGTCGGATCCGTCGTTTCGAGCGTTGCCCAGTCCGCGGTGATCAGGCTTTATGCCGACGGCCAGCTTGTCGCAACCCAGGGGACCGATCTCAAGGCCGGCGCCAACCGTCTGACGTTCGAGGTCAAGCCGGCCGAGGCCGGTTTCCACACGTTCCGGATGGTCGTCGAAGCCGCACGGGATACGTTCAGCCAGAACAACCGGGCCGACGCGAACACCATCATCAAGGGCGAGCCGCGGATCCTCGTCCTCGCCGGGAACGCCGATGTCGCCGCCGAGCTGGTGGCCGCCCTCAAGACCGAGAAACAGAACGTCGATTCGATCGTTCCGGAGGCACTCCCGACCGATTTCGCATCCCTCGCGAGCTATGACAGCGTCGTCCTGGTGGACGTGCCGCGGATCCGGATGAGCGATCGCCAGCTAGCCGCGCTTCAGGTCTATGTTCGCGATCTCGGGCGTGGCCTCGTGATGGTCGGTGGGCCGGACAGTTACGGGGCGGGCGGCTATACGAAGACCCAGCTCGAGGAGACGCTACCCGTCGACATGGGCGTTCGGAACCGCCAGCAGCAGCCGGACGTGGCCCTCGTCGTGGTCATCGACAAGTCCGGCTCGATGGACGCCTGCCACTGCAACTCCTTCGCGGGCGGGCAGGGCGGGGGCGGCCAACTCCAGGGCGTGCGTAAGGTGGATATCGGCAAGGAGGCCATCCTGCGAGCGGCGGCAGCCCTGACCGCGCGCGATGAGTTCGGTGTCGTGGCCTTTGACGATTCGGCCCACTGGGTGGTCCAGACGCGGCCCCTCGGGCAGACCACGGACCTGCAGGGCCTCATCGCCGGAATCAACCCGCTCGGGACGACGAACATTTTCGCCGGCCTCGATCAGGCGGTCGGATCGCTCGAAAAGGCGACCGCCACGCGCCGACACATCATTCTCCTGACCGACGGTTGGTCGAGTTCCGGCCAGTACGACGAGATCATCAAGCGCATGAAGGCGGCGGGGATCACCCTCTCGACGGTCGGGGCCGGCGGCGGCGCCAACCCCTTCCTCGAGCAGCTGGCGCAGCAGGGCGGCGGCCGGTTCTACGCCGCGGCCAACCCGGCCTCGATCCCGGACATCTTCCTCAAGGAAACCGAGCAGGTCGCGGGCCAGCAGATCGTCGAAGAGCCCTTCTTCCCCATCCAGACCAGTTCCTCGCCGATCCTGCGGGGCCTCAACGACGGCTTCCCGCAACTGCTCGGCTACAACGGCACCACGGTCAAGTCCGCGGCCCAGTCCGTTCTCGTCACTGCCCGTGACGATCCCCTCCTGGCGCAGTGGCAGTACGGCCTCGGTCGAAGCGTCGCATGGACCTCGGATTCGACCAGTCGCTGGGCACGCAACTGGGTGGCGTGGCCGGGATTCTCGAAGTTCTTCAGCCAGCTCGTCGGTTGGACGTTCCCGGGCGAGGAGACCGGCGGGATCGAGGCCTCGTTCGAGGTCAAGGACGGCCGGACGACACTGCATATCCAGTCCGTGGAAGCGGACGGGTCGCCGCGCGACTTCTACACGACCTCGGCAGTACTGGTCGGTCCAGACCTCACGCCCGTTGAGGCCGAACTTGACCAGGTGGCGCCAGGCGTGTACGAGAAGGACCTCGGCGAGATCGGGGCCGGCGCCTACGCGGTACGGGTCACCCAGATCCGGCCTGGTTCACCGGCCCTCGGACGGACCGTCGGGCTCGTGTCGCCCGTTGCGGCCGAGTATCGCCTGCTGGGTGCCAATGAGCCGTTCCTGGCCACGCTCCGTGCCGCCACGAACGGGCGTGAGGTCGCCACGCCCCTTGAGCCGTGGCGGCACGACCTGAAGCTGACCTCGTCCTTCACCGAGCTGTGGCCGTGGCTCTTGCTCCTCGCGCTCCTGCTGTGGCCGCTCGATATCGCGCTGCGGCGCGTGTCGCTGGGTCGCCGAGAACTGGCCGACGGCCGCGCCTGGTTCGGGCGGCGCTGGCGAGCGCGATCTGCCACGGGAGCACGGACCGCGTCTGCCGCCGGGATGCTCTCGGCTCGGGACCGGGCCGCTGGCGCGGGTGCTCGCGCGGCCATCCTGCGAGCCCGGGACGAGGCAAGCTTGGTGGTGGGTTCGGGCGCTGAGGCTGCGCCCGCCGGTGGCGGCGCCGACGCGCCCCGTCCGAGGTCGACGACAGCCCGCTCTGCCGGACCAAAGGGTGGTGCGAGCCCAACCGGTCCGGCCGCCGCGAGTGGCCCGCCCGCTCCTGGGCGTGCGGCCCCAACGCCGGCGCCGGTCGACGACCGGAAGCAGCCAGCCGATGACCAGACCGGGAGCGATACGCTGGCGCGATTGCGCGAGGCCAAGCGCCGGACACGCGATCGCGGCGGCTGACCGCGATCGAGACCAAGGTC
>JANMNF010000296.1:0-17104 GCA_031373765.1 Chloroflexota bacterium | reverse complement strand
GACGAGGTTGACCGGGCGCCCAGCGAGTTGATCGATCGCCGACTTGAGCTCGCTCTGCGGACGCCCGTCGTAGACCGTGACATCGGCGCCGGCGTCCATGAGGAACCGGGCCGCGGCGATCCCGGTCCGGGCGAACCCGAGAATCGTGACCGGGCGGCCACGGAGCGCACCAGCCCGGATGCCGTCCATGGACAGGGCGTCCACGTCGACCGTGTCGACTCGCGCTCCCGACGATGAAGGGATCGTCATCACCCGAGCTGATCGATCGAGGCGAGGAAGAGTGTTACCCCGAGCAGGCCCGCGAGAATCCCGACGATCCAGAACCGGAGGGTGATCTTCTCCTCGTCCCACCCCGACAACTCGAAGTGATGGTGGAGCGGCGCCATCTTGAAGACGCGCTTGCCCTTCGAGATCTTGTAATAGCCGATCTGGATGATGTCCGAGGCGGTCTCGACGACGAAGACGAGGCCGATCAGCGGGAGGACCAGGATCTGGCCCGTGATCAGGGCGATGACCGCGAGCGTTGCCCCCAGGGCGAGCGATCCCGAATCGCCCATGAAGATCTGGGCTGGATGGACGTTGAACCACAGGAATCCGAGCAGGCCGCCGATGATCAACGCACACAGCAACGCAAGGTTCGGCTGGTTGCCGAGCGTTCCGTCGGGTTGCGGGACGATGTTGAGGAGCGCGATCAGCATGAATGCCACGAACGCGAAGATCAGCGTCCCACCCGCGAGGCCATCGAGCCCATCGGTCAGGTTCACGCCATTGCTCGAGGCAATGATCGCGAACGCCGCAAAGGCGATGAAGATCCATGGAGCGATCCCGACGGCACCCACGAACGGGACGGCGATCTCGTCGATCGAGTAGGTCGATTGAATCTGGAAGGCGACCACGGCCGCGACGACCATCAGCCACAGGATCTTGTGCCGGGCGCGGATGCCCTCCCCGGTCCGGGCATTGAGGATGTCGTCGGCCGCGCCGAGCACGCCAACCAGGACCAGCGTCGCGAGCGGGGCGATGATCGCCCGTTGTGGGAAGCCCCGGAGCAGGAAGAACAGGACAACCACGACGGCGATGATCAGGAGGCCACCCATGGTCGGCGTCCCGCCCTTCGCGAGGTGCGCCTCAGGGCCCTCTGCCCGGATCCGCTTGCCCATGCCGACGGCCTGGAGCAGGCGGATGTACGCCGGCATGAGGATCACGACCAGGGCGAAGGCGAGCAGCAGGCCCTGGATCAGTTCAACGGTCACGCGAGCGCCGACCGCAACGAATCGACGAGGAGATCGAGTTCGGCGCCGCGCGAGGCCTTGACGAGGACGACGTCACCCGGTCGCAGGACTTCCGTGAGCTTTGCCACCGCCTCGGCCCGATCGGACACTTCAACGATGGCATCGGAAGCCATGCCGGCCTCGCGGGCACCGCGAGCAATGTCCGTCGCGTCGACGCCGACGGTAACCAGCAACTCGCACGCCGCAGCCGCAATGGCGCCCGTCCGCAGATGGCCAGCCTCGGATGCGTCGCCCAGCTCAAGCATCCCGCCCAGAACGGCGATCCGGCGCCCCGGAAGGTCGGTCAGCAGCTCGAGTGCGGCGGCCATCGAGGCCGGCGACGCGTTGTAGCTGTCATCGACGATCGTAACGCCACCGGCCATGACCAGTTGGCCGCGATGGGGTGCCGACCAGCCCCCTGCCAGCGCGAGGACGATCTCGTCAACTCGCATCCCCGCGGCCAGACCGACCGCGGCAGCCGCCAGCGCGTTGTGCACCGACAGCCGGCCGAGCGCCGGGATCGTGGTCGGGACGCGCTCGATGCCATCCGGCCCTTCATACCGAAGCCGGAAGCGCATTCCGGCCATTCCATCAGAGCGCACCTGTTCGGCGCCCACACCGGCATCGTCCGCAAACCCGTAGGTGACAACCCGCGCCGCTGTCCTGGCGCGCAGCCCGCGGACGCGCGAATCGTCGGCGTTGAGGACGGCGACCCCGTGGGCAGGGAGCGCCTCGACCAGCTCGGCCTTCGCGTTCTCGACGGCTTCGATGGACCCAAGTCGACTCAGGTGGACACCGAGAATCGCCGTCACCACGCCGATCTCGGGCCTGGCGAGCTCGGCCAGCTGCGCGATCTCGCCACCGGCATACATCCCCATCTCGAGGACGAGATGGTCGTCCGCGGAGTCGAGCCGGAGAAGGGTGAGCGGCAGCCCGATGTCATTGTTCTGATTGCCCTCGGTGCGGAGCGTGCGGCCGTGGGCGCTGAGGACGCTCGCGATGGCCTCCTTCGTGGACGTCTTCGCGATGCTCCCAGTGATGCCGACCACGAGCGGCGCGAATCGCGCCCGCCAGCCGGCGGCGATCGCCTGGAGCGCCGCGATCGGGTTCGACACAGCGACGATCGTCACGTCGCCGAGAAGGGCCAGCGTGGCATCGTCCGGATCGGAAGACACGATCAGTGCCGCCGCGCCGGCCATGACCGCCTCTCGCAGGAATCGATGGCCGTCGGTCCGCTCGCCGGGCAGCGCCACAAACAGCTCGCCCGGCCTCGTGAGTCGCGAGTCGACCGCCGCGCCACGGACGGGCCGCAGGGAGTCCCGGATCAGGCGACCGCCGGTCAGCCCGACAAGATCATCCGCCGAGAGGGCCTGGTGCCGGGCGCCGTTCGCCGGGACCGTGCGTCCCGGTCGTGCGGACTCGGTGAGGTCGGACACGCCGCGAAGTGTGGCATAGGAAGCCTGCGTGGATGGGCGCCGCTGAGCGCGAACCATGGCAGTCAATCGCCGAGTCGGCCCGTCGGGACCACCGATGGGGCCAGTTCAGGCAGCAGGCCCGGGATGCCCATCGCGTCGGTTGCGATCCGCCGGAACAGCTCGAACGACATGACCGGCATCGCCAGCTGGCCGCCGCGACGCACGCCGGGATGCGCCTCGTTGATCAGGACCGATACGACGAGATCGGGGTGCCCGACCTGGCGCCCGAAGTAGCCAACGAACGAGTAGTTGAACTTGTTGGGTTTCCAGTTGTTGGCCACTGAATCCCAGATCTGGGCCGTGCCCGTCTTCCCGCCGACGTACGTGCCCGGGATGAGCGTACGGTCCCGATAGAACGGGACCGTCGTCAGGACGTGGTGCATGAGATCCATCATCACCGGCGACAGGGTTGGGTCCATGACCCGACCGCGATCCGGGGCCGCCACGGGCTTGCCGTTAACCGCCGCGACGACGTGCGGCGTGACGAGGGTGCCGCCGTTGACCATGGCCGCGTAGGCCGTGGCGAGTTGCAGCGGCGTGACCGCAACTCCCTGGCCGAAGCTGCCGTTGGCGAGGTCGATTTCCCGCCACGTCTTCTGAGCCGGGTCGCGCACAAGGCCTGCGACCTCACCCGAGACATCCACTCCGCTGCGGGCCCCAAAGCCAAGCCGCGCCCAGACGTCATGCAGGACCGTGGCCGCCCCCTGTGTCGTCGGCGCGAGGCCGAGTGCCACTCTTGCGGCGACAACGTTGCGCGAGAAGGCAATGGCATCCTCCAGGCGCATCGTGCCCATCGCAACGTGGTCTGCGTCGGCGATCTTGGTCTTGCCCTTGTCGAGCTTCAGGACCCCGGTGTCATTGAACTTCGTCGCCATCGTCGCCGTGCCGGCCTCGAGAGCAGCGACAACGGTCAGCATCTTGAACACCGAGCCGGGTTCGTAGACCTTGGAGACGACCGGGTCGATGAAGCGGCCCGGATCCTCGGCCGCGACGGCGCCGTAGTCATTCCCGTCGTAGGACGGATAGGTCGCCTCGGCCAACACGGCGCCCGTATAGGGATCGATGACCACGGCCGAGACGCTCTTGGCCTTGTCGGACAGCCAGGCCTGCATGACCTCCTGCTCGAGGGCGAGCTGAAGACCGGCATCGATGGTCAGCGACAGATCGGAACCGGGGGTCCCGGCCTCCACGATGTGCTGCGTCTCGCGTACCGCCTTCCCATTCGCGTCCCTGTCGGATTCCATCACGGTCGGGGTCCCGGAGAGCACGTCCTGGTAGTACTGCTCGACGCCGTATTGGCCAGATCCCTCGCGATTCACGAACCCGATCAGGTGGGCCGCCATCGACGTCATTGGGCCTCCGCCGGACTGCGGGTACTGGCGAACCTGGGCCGACTCGACCGTCAGCCCCTTGATCTTCAGCACGTCAGCCGCGGCGAGGATGGCGTCCGTGTCCTCGGCCGCGAGGTCCTTGGCGACGACCAGATAGGTTCGATCGGTAGCCAGACGGACTCCGAGTTCCTGTGCGGCAACGGGATCGAGACCCAGCCGTTCCGTGAGCAGCGTCACCAGCCCCGCGCGATCCTTGGCGTTCAGGCGCCGGGGATTCGCGATCAGGCGATCACGAGTCACGCTGTCGGCGAGGATGATCGTGCCGCTCCGGTCGTAGATCGTCCCGCGCACGGCCGCGACCGTGGTCTGGAGAAAGATCTGGCGCTGGGCATCGGCGGCGAGGTCGTCGCGCTGGGCAATCTGCCACCACCCGAGCCGAGCCACCAGTGCGCAGGCGAACAGCACGAAGAAGAGCAGCAGGAAGGTGAGGCGGCCGCGTGAATCCGTCCGTCCGAGAATCACTTGCTGGTTCCGCCTGTCTAGCGTGCCGGGATGATGAGCGGCGCGTCCAGTTGATTGAGGCCGTTGTCGAGTCCGAGCTTCCGGATCGCCGGCTCAGAACCAAGCCGATCGATGTCGGATCGAAGATCCTGACGAAGGGCAGCCAGCCGCTCGTACTCGGATCCGAGTCGCACGATGTCGTAGCTCGTTGCCGAGACGCGAACGCTCTGGCTCAAGGACAGGAAAGCCAGGGTGAACGCGACGACGATCGCCGCGAGGATGGAACCAACTCGGGTGGGACGACCGGCGCGAACCAGCCCGGCGCCGGACGAGCGCGTGCTGCGTGCCCAGATCGGAGGGACATGAAAGTCGAATGCCGGTCGCGGCAGCTCGAATCCGCGGCGGCGTGCGCCCTGATACGCGGCCATCAGTCAGCGAAGCCGAAGCGAAGGCGCGGCGTTCGGGGGTCCATGAACGACAGCGGATCGGCCTGATTCGCATCGGCGGCCTCGGCCCAGTTCACCTCGGGGCGACCTCGATCGACCCGCCGATCGTGGCGCTCGTGTACCTCGTGCTGGCGTCGACCGTATGCGCGGCGTCGGCTGGTCTGGTGGCGCTTGCTCATGGGGGCTCCTCCTTCCCGTGGCGTTCGACGGCTCCTCCCCGTCGATCCGCATCCGTGATCTAGGCGGCGAGGCGTTCCGCGACGCGGAGCCGTGCGCTCCGGGCGCGGGGGTTCATCGCGATTTCCTCCTCTCCGGGGGTGATCCCCTTCGGCGTGACAAGCCGGACCCGCGGAGCCCGGCCACACACACAGACCGGCGCTTCCGGCGGGCAATTGCAGCCCCGTCGTTCGGCCTGAAAGAACTGCTTGACGATCCGATCCTCAAGCGAGTGGTAGCTGAGGACCGCCAGGCGGCCACCGGGCCGCAGCAGGTCGAGCGCTCCGGATAGCCCTTCGGCCAGGGCGTCGAGCTCCTCGTTGACGGCGATGCGGAGTGCCTGGAACACGCGTGTTGCCGGATGAACGCGACGCCGTCCGGCGATACGCGACGGCGCCGCGCGCTCAATCAGCGCCGCGAGCTCTTCCGCCGTCTGGACGGGCGCCTCGGACCGCGCTTCGACGATGGCCCTGGCGATTCGACCCGCGAACGGCTCCTCGCCGTAGCGGCGAAACAGTGCTGCAAGGGCCGTGGCATCCAATGTCGCAAGCAGCTCGGCCGCCGGCACGCCGCGCTGCGTATCGAAGCGCATGTCGAGCGGGCCACCGGCTCGGAAGCCGAACCCCCGGTCCGTGTCGACGAGCTGCTGGCTGGACAGGCCGAGGTCCAGGAAGCACCCATCCACGGCGCCGAAGCCGGCCCCAGGGGCGACGCGCGCCAGGTCGCGGAAATTGGCCTGACGCAGCTGCAGCCGATCGCCATAGCGGGACCCGAGGCGGTCCCCGACTCTGGCGATGGCCGCCCCGTCGGCATCAAGACCAAGGAGGCGGCCATCAGGATCGGTCGCCTCGAGAATGCGCTCCGCGTGCCCTCCCCCACCGACGGTCCCGTCGATCTGCAGGCTGCCGGGGGCGGGCGCGAGCATCGTCATCACCTCGTCGACGAGCACGGGCAGGTGGACATGGACTTCGTTCATCAGATACCGAGGCCCTGAATGGCCTGGGCGAGCGTCTCCGGGTCGTCCATGGCGCGGCGGTAGTCCGCCCAGGTCGCGGGCGCCCAGATCTCGGCATGGTCCCGAGCCCCGACGACAACGGCTTCGCCCGTCAGCCCGATGCCCTCGCGCAGGAAGGCCGGAAGCAGCAACCGGCCCTGGCGATCGAGGGTCGCGTCGGTCGCGCCGGCAAAGATGCTTCGGCCGAAGAGCCGGGATGACGCGTCAGTGATGGGCAGTGCTGCGATCTTGTCCGACAACGCGTCCCATCCGGCCTGCGTGTGGATTGCCAGACACCCATCGATCCACCGGGATACGACGGCACCCTCATCGAGCTGTGCGCGGAAGCGCGCCGGGACAGCCAGTCGTCCCTTGTCGTCGAGCGTGTGCCGGTACTCGCCGGTGAACACCGATCGGACCCCACCCATAGTTCCAAGGCTTCGACGGGCCCGCGACAGCGAAGCCGCGAGCCCGTCCTTGTGCCGCGGAGGTCCCGGTGTGCCCTACCGGTCGTCCGCTGATGGCGAAGGGTCGGATGTGGTTCCCCACTTCTCCCCACTTTGCGCCACTGCGCGCATCATAGCGGCTCTACGGCAGCCGTCAACGGCTATTTCCAGGGATCGTCAAATCCGGGCGCGACCGGGCGTTGGATAGCGCCGAAGGATCGATGGGTCGGGGGAATCGGGCGTCATCTGATGCCACGGTTCACGATCGGGAGTGCGCGTCAGGCGCTGACTCAGCAGGACGTCGACGTGCCGAGCGATGGGTCATCCGACCCGGGCGAGATCCTTCGAGCGCTACGCGCCGGACCGTCGCGCAGCGGGCCATCGCGCGGCCGCCGGAAGCCGGACCGGCGTCAGCGGGTCAGCGGGTCGGAGGGGGCAGGATGATGACGTCGCCGACGTGGATCGGGATCCGCAGGTTGGGGTTGAGCTGCCGGACCGTGGCATACGGAATCCCGAAGTAGCTGGCGATGCTCTGGAGGTTGTCGCCGGCGCGAATCGTGTAGAGATAGCAATCGGGCTTGTCCGGGCACGGCGTCAGGAGTGCGTAGCGGCTGCTCGTGGGCGCGGGCGTCGGTGTCGGCGCCAGGGTCGGCGTGGGCACCGGCGTGGGCGTAGGCGTGGGCGAAGGCGTCGGCGAGGCCGTCGGCTCGAGGGTCTCAACCGGGGTCGGCGTCGGCTCGGCGGGCGTCGGACTCGGCGAACTGGTGGCCGCGGCAACGGGCGGCGCGGAACTCGCCAGGCGAAGACCGCCAGTGACCGAGACGAAGGTAACCGCCGCTGCGGCAGAGGCGACCAGGAGCACCAGCGAGATCGCGATGGCCGGCGTCAACAGGCGCGCGCCCGATCGCCGATCGGCCGAGAGCAGCTGCCGTTCCTCCTGTGCGTCCACGATCCTCCCACTTGCTGACTGTCCAACCGGACGCTGACTCTAGTACCTTTTCGGCGTAGCCGTCCCGGAAATCGTGATGCTAGGCTTCGGTCCGGAATCTTTGCGACGTCCATTCGAACATACCCAGTCGAGGCAAACAGGATCGTGGCACTGGAGATCAGCCCCATCGCGCCGGACCCCGATCCCTATCGGCTTGCGCCGCATCGGATCCGCCGCTGCACGTTCCGGCGCCTGATCCAGGTCGATGCGCGTCTGGAGCGCATCTACGACGTCGAATGCCTCTATCCGGATCGCAAGGTCCCGATCCCCATCGGTGATCTCGATACGGCGATGAGCGTCTGCAACGACTGCACCGCGGCACACATCTTCCGACCCGACGAGGACTGACCCACCGGGGACCGACCGGGCAGGCGCCGGGCAGGCGCCAGCGAGGCGACCTGTAAGCCGAGTTCTGTTCCGCAATCACCGAAGCGATCACGGAGATGGCCATCCATCTGAGGCCGGCGGTTACCCGCCGGCTCGTGCGGCCGACCCGAGAGCTGGGCAACGCGCCTCTCCCCCGGCAAGCCGGGTTACGCCCTCCTATTTGGCCTTGCTCCGGGTAGAGCTTGCCGCGTTTCACTCCGTCGGTCGAAACCGCCGGCATCGTCACTGTGGCGCTGGTCCTCGCCTCGCGGCGGGCGGGAGTTACCCGCTACCCTGCGTTGTGGAGCTCGGACTTTCCTCACGCCCTCCGGGTTTCCCCGGCGACGCGCGACCATCCGTTCGCCTCGCTGGCCTCGAGATTCTACCCCGACGGGCCGGTTTCTCAGGCGGGCCGGACGACGACGATGTCGGGGCCCCCACCCGCGACGCGATCGATGGCCGCGTTGGCGAGCGCATCGGCCTGGCTGTTCTGGGCTCTGGGGACGTGCGCCGCGGTCCAGCCGCGCGGAAACGTCCGGAGCGTCTTCATCACCGCGGCCCAGAGGACCTGCAGTTTCGGGTCCTTGACCCGCCACCGGCCGTACAACTGCTCGACGATCAGCTTCGAGTCCAGGAGCATCTCGATGCGCTCGGCGCCGAGCTCTCGCGCCAGCGCGACCGCGCGGTCAACACCGATGTATTCGGCCACGTTATTGGTCCGAACACCCAGGTACTCGGACACGGTGGCATCCGGAGGTGCCAGGTGATGGCGGGCGTCCGGCCGATCGAGACGGATCAGCACGGCCCCCGCCGACGCCGGCCCCGGATTACCGCGCGCGGCGCCGTCGGTCCTGATCAGGAACCCGAGCGCTGGTGCCTCGGATCGTCGCTCATCGCCGGCCGGGGATCCCGGCGCGGGCCCGAGATCCAGCCCAAGCGTCGGCTCGTCGGCCGACGGCCGGGTGGCTATGGCCGTCGCTCGACGATCGCGGTACTGACTTCGAGGATCGCCTGGGTGATATGGATTCCGCGGGGACACGCGTCGGTGCAGTTGAAGATCGTTCGACAGCGCCAGACGCCGTCGTCACCGGCGAGGATCTCGAGACGATCATCGCCCGCATCGTCACGCGAGTCGAAGATGAACCGGTGGGCGTTGACGATGGCGGCCGGTCCCACGTACGCCTCCTTTGACCAGAAGGAAGGACAGGACGACGTGCAGGCCGCGCACAGGATGCATTTCGTCGTGTCGTCGTAGCGTGCCCGCTCCTCGACCGACTGCGTCCGCTCGCGCTCCGGGACGGGCTGGTCGTTGACCAGGAACGGCATGACCGATTTGTAGCTGTCGAAGAACCCGTCCATGTCAACGACGAGGTCCTTGACCACGGGAAGGCCCGGCAGTGGCGCGACCGAGATCCGGCGCCCGAGCTTCTCGATCCGCTCCTTGCACGCGAGCCGGTTGCGACCGTTAATCAGGACCGCATCCGAGCCGCAGATCCCATGGGCGCAGGAGCGGCGAAAGGTCAGGCTGCCGTCGTGCTCGTACTTCACTCGATGGAGCAGATCGAGGACCCGATCCGACTCGGGGTCGGCCTCGACCACATAGCTCTGCCAGTGCGGCTTTGCGTCCCGCTCGGGGTCGTAGCGCAGGATCCGGAGGTCGATCTTCATCCCATCGGAATCCTAGTAGGTCCGCGGCTTCGGCTGGAACTTGGTGATCGTCACGGGCTTGTACCGAAGGGTCGGCCCGCCTTCGCCCTGGTACGCCAGGCTGTGGGCCAGGAAGTTCACGTCATCACGATCCTGGTAGTCCTCCCGCGCATGGGCGCCCCGGCTCTCCTTCCGGGCAAGGGCACTCGCGACCGTCGCCTCGGCGCAATCGAGCAGATAGCCGAGCTCACGCGCCTCGAGGAGATCTGTGTTGAACGTTCGGCCCTTGTCATCGACCGAGACGTGCAGGTAGCGCTCCTTGAGGGTCCGGACGGTGTCCCGGGCTGACGTCAGGAGCGCTTCGTCGCGATAGACGCCGACGTTGTCCATCATCACGTCCGCAAGATCGGCCCGGATCCGGGCCGCGTTCTCGCGTCGTGGCGCCGACCTGATGCGTTCCAGCTCGCCGCGCGACCGGTCTTCCGCGTCCGCAGGTACCTCGGGGATGGCCCAGCCGGCCACGTCCGCCGCCATGCGGCGACCGGCGCGGCGGCCGAAGACGAGGAGATCGACGAGCGAATTGGTGCCTAGTCGATTGGCACCGTGGACCGAGACGCACGCCGCCTCCCCGGCGGCGTACAGGCCCGGCACGACCGTTCCGTGTTCATCGCGGATGACCCGCGTCTCGACATCGGTCGGGATGCCGCCCATCGCATAGTGGGCGGTCGGCTGGGTCGGGACGGGCTCGGTGATCGGCTCGACCCCCTGGTAGACGCGGGCGAACTCGGTGATATCGGCCAGCTTCTCCTCGATCACGGCTCGCCCGAGGTGGCGAACGTCCAGATACACGTAGTCCTTGCCACCGATCCCCCGCCCGGCTCGGACTTCCTGATAGATGGCGCGGCTGACCATGTCGCGCGGCGCCAGCTCCATGAGCGTCGGTGCGTAGCGCTCCATGAAGCGCTCCCCCGCATCGTTGAGAAGGGTCCCGCCCTCGCCTCGGGCGGCTTCCGACAGGAGGATTCCGAGCCCGACGATTCCCGTCGGGTGGAACTGATAGAACTCCATATCCTGGAGCGGGACGCCGTGGCGATAGGCCAGGGCGGCACCGTCTCCGGTCAGCGACCAGGCATTCGAAGTCACCCGGAACATCCGGCCGAAGCCGCCGGTCGCGAGCAGGACCGCCTTCGATCGAATCGAGTGGAGTTCACCATCGGCAATCCGGTAGGCGACGACGCCTGCGGCACGGCCGCCCGACCCGAGATCGCCGCCCTCGGTCAGGAGGTCGACGACGTGGTACTCGTCGTAGAACTTGACCCCGAGCTTGATGCACTGCTGGTACAGGGTTTGGAGGATCATGTGGCCGGTCCGGTCGACGGCGTAGCAGGCCCGCCGGACGGGACCCTCGCCGTAGTTCCGGGTGTGACCGCCGAAGCGTCGCTGATCGATCTTTCCGTCCGCGGTGCGATTGAATGGCAGGCCCATGTGCTCGAGCTCGATCACGGTCTCGATGGCCTCGCGGGCCAGGATCTCGGCGGCATCCTGGTCAACGAGGTAGTCGCCGCCTTTGATCGTGGCGAACATGTGCCATTCCCAGTGGTCCTCCTCCTGGTTGCCGAGCGCGGCGCAGACGCCGCCCTGCGCGGCGCCGGTATGGGACCGGGTGGGATAGAGCTTGGTCACGACGGCGGCATCGACGCCGGCCCGCGCCAGTTCGAGAGCCGCCCAGAGTCCGGCGCCGCCGGCTCCGACGATGATGGCTTCGTGCTGCATCGACACCATCAGCCCTTCGGAACGACGGGCAGCGTGGTGACGACCGTCGTGCCGAGGACGAACAGGACGAGCGCGAGCAGGTACAGGCCGAGGACGAGGATCCGACGTTTCCGGCCATCGGCGTAGTCGACGATGACCGTGCGGACGCCCATGAACCCGTGGAACAGGACGAGCATCAGGAGCGACCAGTCGAAGATCCGCCAGAACAGGCTGCTCCAGCGAACCTGGGCAATCCACGTCGCGTCCTGCTCGGCCGGGTCGTACAGGACGTGCAGGATCAGAAAGTGGGTGAGGGCCAGAACGAAGAGGCCCAGGCCGGTGAGCCGCATCAGGAACCAGATCGCGAGCTCCATGCCCCGTCCGGTTGGACGTGGACGCCCGACGCGCGAGTAGCGACGGCTCCCCGTGGGCGCCGGGTCGGCGGTCGCCGATGCCGGGGCGGGGGCTGTGGCGACAGGATCCATGGAGGCGCTCACTTGTGCACGCCTTCCCAAATCGGCTTCAGGATGATCCAGGCGACCGGCACGCCGACGACCACAAAGATCCCCCACGAGATGAACCAGAGCTGCCGATGCCAGCGGGTCAGCGCCGGCCAGAAGTCCATCACGATGATTCGAAGGCCATTGAGCGCGTGGTACAGGAGCGCGGCTCCGAGCGCGGCCTCCATGACCCGCCCGATCGGGCTGGCGTAGATCTGGAGCAACTCGTTGTAGGCACCTGGGTTCCCGCCGACCAGATAGATGTCAATGACGTGCAGGACCACGAACGCCCAGATCGCGACGCCGGCGATTCGGTGGAACGCCCAGGCGAGCATGCCTTCACGGCCGCGGTAGCGGAACAGCATCAGAACCGAACCCCTCCGCCGCTCATCGAGCGGGTGCCGCGCTGTCCGACGTCGATGCCAATCGCTCGACGATCGCGTCGGCGAACTCGCTGGTTCCGGCCGTGCCGCCCAGGTCGTGCGTCACGACGGTTCCCTCGGCGATGACATCGCGGACCGCGATCTCGACGCGGTCGGCGACGTCCGGATAACCGAGGTGACGAAGCATCAGAACACCGGACAGGATCATCGCGGTCGGGTTGGCGCGGTTTTGGCCCGCGTACTTCGGAGCGGAGCCGTGGACCGGCTCGAAGACCGCCCCGTCCTCGCCGATATTGGCGCCCGGAGCCACGCCGAGCCCCCCGACGAGGCCCGCGCACAGGTCCGAGACGATGTCGCCGTACAGGTTCGGGAGGACCAGGACGTCGAACTGGTCCGGCTTCTGCACGAGCTGCATGCACATGTTGTCGACGATCCGATCCTCGAACTCGATCTGACCTTCGTAGTCGACCGAGACTCGCCGGCAGGATTCGAGGAACAGGCCATCGGACAGCTTCATGATGTTGGCCTTGTGAACCGCGGTGACCTTGTGGCGGTGGTTCGCGACCGCGTACTCGAAGGCGTACCGGGCGATCCGCTCCGACGCGTACCGGGTGATGATCTTGATGCTCTCCGCGGCGTCCGGGCCGACCATGTGTTCGATCCCGGCGTAGAGATCCTCGGTGTTCTCACGAACGATCACGAGGTCAACATCCTCGTAGCGCGTGTCGAGGCCCTTGATCGAGCGGGCTGGGCGAAGGTTGGCGTACAGGCCGAGGGTCTGCCGGAGGGTCACGTTGACACTTCGGAAGCCGCCACCGACCGGGGTGGTGATGGGGCCTTTAAGGGCGATGCGATTTCGGCGGATCGACTCCAGGACTTGCTCCGGAAGGGGCGTTCCGTACTCCGCGATGCACGCCTCGCCGGCCTCGACGACCTCCCATTCGAAGGCAATGCCGGACGCATCAAGGACGCGTCGAGTCGCCTCCGCCAGCTCCGGTCCGATGCCGTCGCCGGGGATCAGGGTCACGGTGTGGGCCATATCGTCATTCTAGCCCTGCGATCGAGCGGCCGCCGTTCGGCGGCGCCCGGCTAGACTCCGCCGATGCGCATTGGCGTCACGCTCCCGCTCGCCGAAGGCGACACCGCCGACGGCCACACGCCCGACTTTGCCGAAACCCTGGCGTTCGCCGCGCGCGCCGAGGCTGGCGGGCTCGATTCGGTCTGGGTGTTCGACCACCTGCTGTTCCGGTTCCCGGACGTCCCGCAGGAAGGCGTGCGCGAGGCGTGGACCACGCTCAGCGCGCTCGGGGCCCTGGTTCCCCGCGTCGAGCTGGGTTCGCTGGTGATGTGCTCGTCGTTTCGCAACCCAGCCCTCATGGCCAAGATGGCCGCGACGCTCGATGACCTGTCCGGGGGGCGGGTCATTCTCGGCCTCGGGTCCGGCTGGCACGACCCGGAGTACGCCGCGTTCGGCTACCCCGACGACCACAAGGTCGGGCGATTCTCCGAGGACCTCGAGATCACCGCGCGTCTCATGAACAGCGAACGTCTGACAATGGACGGCACGTGGCAGCAGGTCACCGATGCCGAGCTCGTTCCGCCCCCGGAGCGTCGCGTACCGATCCTCGTCGCGGCCAAGGGCCCGCGCATGTTGCGTCTCACCGCCCGCTGGGCCGACGCGTGGAATACCGCCTGGTTCGGCCGGGTCGAGGATCGCCTGACCAGCCGGCTCGAGGATCTCCAGCGGGCCTGCGAGGACGTCGGTCGAGATCCGGCCTCGATGCGCCGGACAGTCGGGGTGCGCCTGCACGATCCCGGCGATGGAGCGGACGATTCGTCGGGGCTCGATGCGGACGCACGGGGCCTCGCGGACTTCTTCGACGAACTCGCCGCGCTCGGCATCGACGATGCGCTCGTCTGGTCCATCTCGAAGTCGGCGGAAGCCCTTGACCGGATCGCAGAGGCCCGGAGGCTCCACCTCGCCCACGCCGGCTAGGCGCCTCTCGCTCGTTCGTCGGCTACGATGCGCGGGTGAAGATTCAGGAAGCTGACGCCAAGGGCCTGCTGCTGGCTCAGGGCCTGCCCGTTCCGGCCTGGTCGGTCGCCCATACATCGGGCGAGGCGCGGGCCGCGGCCGAGGCGATCCTCGCCGCCGGCGCGGATCAGGTCGTGATCAAGGCCCAGGTCCTGGTCGGTGGTCGCGGCAAGGCCGGCGGGGTCAAGCTCGCCGGTTCGGCCGACGACGCCGAGGCGGTGGCCGCCGGGATCCTGGGCATGGATATCAAGGGAATCACGGTCCGGAAGGTCCTCGTCGCGGCAGCGGCCGACATCGTCAAGGAGTACTACCTGTCCGCGGTTCTCGATCGCGCGGCCCGGCGAATCCTGCTTATGGGCTCCGCGGAGGGTGGCGTCGAGATCGAGCAGGTCGCGGTGGACCGACCGGAGGCCATCGTGACCATCCACGCCGATCCATTGATCGGCCTCCAGGACTGGCAGGCTCGCGATCTCGCCTTCCGGATGGGCCTCGGCGCCCACCTCAAGGCAGCCGTCGCGATCGCCAAGGGTCTGGTGCGGACGATGCTGGCCTACGACGCCGATCTCGTCGAGATCAACCCCCTGGCCATCGTTCGCGAGACGACTACCGACGGCAGGGTCGAGCGGCTTGTCTGCCTCGATGCCAAGGTGACCCTGGATGACTCGGCCCTGCCACGTCACCCGGAGCTCGAGACGCTGCGGGACCCGGATGAAGAAGACCCAGCCGATGCGAAAGCGCGTGAAGCCGGCATCAGCTTTATCCGCCTCGATGGCACGATCGGCTGCATGGTCAACGGCGCCGGCCTGGCGATGACCACCATGGACCTTGTCAAGCGCGCCGGAGGCGAACCCGCGAATTTCCTCGATATCGGGGGCGGCGCCAAGGCGGACAAGGTCGCGACCGCGATGGCCCTGATCCTTGAGGACGCGAAGGTGAGCTCCATCCTCGTCAACATCTTCGGCGGAATCACCCGAGGCGACGAAGTTGCCCGAGGGCTGATCGAGGCCCGCGCCCAGCAGACCCGTTCCGTGCCGATGGTCGTGCGCATCGTGGGGACCAATGCCGCCGAAGCGGCCGAGCTGCTCCAGGCCGCGAAGTTCGAAACCGCCACGTCGCTTGACGATGCCGCCGCGAAGGCCGTGGCCGCGTCGAAGGGAGCCGGCCGATGAGCATTCTCATCGGACGCGATACGCGGCTCGTCGTCCAGGGAATTACCGGACGTGAGGGCGAGTTCCACGCCCGCGCCATGCAGGCCTACGGAACCTCGATCGTGGCCGGGATGACGCCCGGGAAGGGCGGCCAGACGGCGCTCGACGGTTCCGTTCCCGTGTTCAACACCATGTCCGAGGCGGTCAGCGAGACGGGCGCCAACACGTCGTGCATCTTCGTGCCAGCGGGCGGCGCCCCTGACGCGATTCTCGAGGCGGTCGGCGCGGGCATTGCCAACATCTTCTGCATTACCGAGGGCATCCCAGCGCTCGATATGGTTCCGGTCGTCGAAGCCGTCCGCCGGGCCGGAGCCCGGCTCATCGGCCCGAACTGCCCCGGCGCCACTTCGCCGGGCCAGGCCAAGGTCGGCATCATCCCGGCGTCCGTGCATCGCGAAGGGGATGTCGGGGTCGTGTCTCGATCCGGGACGCTCACCTACGAGGCGGTCCAGGCGATGACCGATGCCGGCATTGGCCAATCCACGTGCGTCGGCATCGGTGGCGACCCCGTCATCGGAACCACGTTCTTGGACGTTCTCCGCCTGTTCGCGGCCGATCCGGACACGCGGGCTCTCGTCCTGATCGGTGAAATCGGCGGCGCGGCCGAGGAGGAAGCGGCGGCATGGGCCGCCGAACACCTCCGTGACATTCCCAAGGCCGCATTCATCGCGGGACGCACGGCCCCGGAAGGCAAGCGCATGGGCCACGCCGGCGCGATCATTTCCGGTGGATCGGGCACGGCAGCGTCCAAGGTCACCGCCCTCGAGGCCGCCGGGTTCCGCGTCGCCGGATCTCCGACGGAACTCCCGGCCCTGCTCCGCGAAGCCGGCTACCGAGCCTAGCCCCCAGTGCCTGACTGATGGGCTTCCTCATGGACCTCGTCGCCGGTGAGAGCCGCGAGATCCTTCTCGCGATGGCCGTTGACGATTGGGCTGGGCTCGACGATCCCAACCGCTTCGACGCGCACGTCGCGCTGGGCGGCGCGATGGACCCGACCTGGCTCGATCTGTTCAGTGAGGCGATCCGGGACGTCACCGGGAGCGATCAGCCGACCGACTTCATCGACGCCCGGCGCGACATGGATGGTCCTGGGGATATCGGCGATCGGACCGTCGAACGGGTTGACCCGGCATGGATCACGGGCGTTGCCCGGGTCGACAACAGCCTCGTGGACGCGGTGACCGGTCGCTGGATTGAACTGGTCGAAGAGGAGCTCGGCGACCTTCCGCGCGAGGAAAAGCCCTGGATCCGCCAGCTGGCCGGCGACCTCGTCGCATTTGCTCGACGTGCGGACCAGTCGTCGAGCGTCCTGCTCGCCTGGTCGCTGTAGGTCGGTCGCCCGCACGGACCGAGCGCGGCGACCGCGGCTAGGCGCCCAGCGCGATCCAGCCGCCTGCGGCGGAGGTGGTTCGGCTGGCCTGCAGCGGAGGCGGTTCAGCCGACCTTCGGTGCCGTCATCCCGAGCGATATCCATGCCGGGCCACCGGGAGCCTCGATCAACTCCACGAGCACCCCGCCGCACGAACGAGGATGGAGGAACGCCAC
>JANMNF010000272.1:0-6196 GCA_031373765.1 Chloroflexota bacterium | reverse complement strand
CACTCGGTGGCCATGTTCCGGGACAAGTTCTGGCTGACGTTGGCGCTGACCATCCCGGTCGTGTTGCTCAGCCACGACATCTCGACCTGGTTCGGGTATCACCTTCCGGCGATCCCCGGGATCGAATTCGCGCCGGCTGTCCTCGGCACCGTCGTCTTCGTCTACGGCGGCCTGGTCTTCCTGCGCGGCGCTCAGGGTGAGTTGCGGGATCGCCAGCCCGGGATGATGACCCTGATCTCGCTCGCGATCATCGTCGCGTTCGTGACCAGCTGGGCGGGCACGCTCGGTGCCTTCGAAGTCGAGATCTGGTGGGAGCTCGCAACGCTCATCACGATCATGCTCCTCGGGCACTGGCTGGAGATGCGCTCGATCGCACAAGCAAGGGGCGCCCTGTCGGCCCTGGCCGAGCTTCTCCCGGACACGGCCGAGCGCGTGATCGGCGATTCGATCGAGACCGTGGCCCTCGCGGCCCTCGCCCTGGGTGACATCGTCCTGGTCCGGCCTGGCGCGCGCGTGCCTGCGGACGGCGAGATCGTGGATGGAAGCGCCGACGTCGACGAATCGATGATCACCGGCGAATCTCGAGCGGTCGCCAAGGCGCCCGGGGATCGCGTGGTTGCCGGGACCGTCGCGGCTGGCGGCTCGCTCCGCGTTCGCATCTCGGCCGTGGGCGACGAGACCGCCCTGTCCGGGATCATGCGGATGGTGGCCGCCGCCCAGGCATCGGCATCTCGGGCGCAGGCACTCGCCGATCGCGCCGCCGCGCTCCTGTTCTACGTGGCCCTGGCGTCCGGCATTGCCACCCTGGCCATCTGGTGGTTCCTCGGCGATCCCGAGGGAGCCCTCGTTCGAACGGCGACCGTCCTTGTGATCGCGTGCCCGCACGCGCTCGGACTGGCGATCCCCCTGGTCATCGCGATCTCGACGTCCCTCGGAGCCCGAAATGGGCTGCTGGTCAAGGACCGACTGGCTCTCGAACGCGCTCGCGAACTCGACCTGGTGATCTTCGACAAGACCGGAACGCTCACGCGTGGTGAGCCGGCGGTGACCGGCGTGCTGGCGGCGGAGGGCATGACCGATGACGATGTCGTTCGCCTGGCTTCCGCGGTCGAGGCCGACTCCGAGCATCCGCTCGCTCGCGCGATCGTCAAGGCGGCCACGGATCGCGGCGTCGTGGCGACGGCCGCGTCGGCCGCCACGAACTTCGAGGCGCTTGAGGGTCGGGGCGCAAGGGCCACAGTCGATGGCAAGGTCGTAGCGGTTGGCGGCCCTCGTCTGCTCGCCGACCTTTCCCTCGATCCACCGGCTGCTCTTGACACCCAAGCCTGGGCCGATCGGGGCGCCACGATCCTCCACGTCGTTGTCGATGGCCGCATTGCCGGGGCGCTGGCGCTCGAGGATGACATTCGAACCGAATCGGCCGAGGCAGTCAGCCGATTGCATGCCCTCGGCATCCGGGTCGCGATGATCACCGGCGACAGCGAAGCGGTGGCGAATGCCGTTGCCGCGAAGCTCGGCATCGACGAGGTCGCCGCGCAGGTGTTGCCGGCCGACAAGGCTGCGGCCGTCAAGCGATTCCAGGCTGGCGGCCGGAAGGTGGCCATGGTCGGTGATGGCGTCAACGATGCCCCGGCCCTCGCCACGGCCGATGTCGGTATTGCGATCGGCGCCGGCACGGACGTGGCCATCGAATCGGCCGGGATCGTGCTCGTTCGAAGCGATCCGCGCGATGTCGTCGGCGCGATCACCCTGTCCCGAGCAACGTACCGAAAGATGATCCAGAACCTCATCTGGGCAACCGGGTACAACCTGGTAGCGATCCCGGTCGCGGCCGGTTTGCTCGTTCCATGGGGGATCGACCTGCCGATGGCCGTCGGGGCCATCGCCATGAGCGCTTCCACGGTGATCGTCGCGGCCAATGCCCAGTTGCTGCGTGGCCTTCAGCTGCGGCCAGGCGCCGCGTGATCCTGGGCGGACCGGCCCACCTGTAGGCGCATGTCGGACCCGCCCGCCGCGAGAAGCGGATGCATCTATTGACAATCTATCACATCGCGATATAGTCGCGCCATGGAAACCACTTCGCAGCCCCAACCCGCGCCGTCCCTGTCGAGGACGGCCATGCACATCCTCCTGGCGATCGGGCCGGAGGACCGCCATGGATACGCGATCATGGGTGAGGTCGCCCGCATTACCGGCGGCGCGGTTCGCCTCGGTCCCGGTGCCATCTACACCACGATCCGGCGGCTCCTCGACGACGGCCTGATCGAGGAGAGCGACGACCGGCCGGATCCGGACCTGGACGACCAGCGTCGCCGCTATTACCGACTCACCGGTGTCGGCCGAGCGGTTGCCGCGTCAGAGGTGCGGCGCCTGGACGGGATCGTGCAGGCGGTCCGCGGCTGGGCCTTCGAGGGATCGGGATGAACCAGCCCGAAGCGTCCCACGAGCGGGTCTATCGCCGCCTGCTCCGGCTGTATCCGCTGGAATTCCGCGCCCGATTCGGCGATGAGATGGTCCAGCTCTTCGGCGACCAGCTCCGCGACGCACGAACAGGGCGTGCCGCAACCGGTCCGTACGGCGCGGCTCAAGTCTGGCTCCGAACGCTGGGCGACCTGGCCATCACGGTGTCGTCTGAACACTTGCGGAGGGATCGAACCATGGCGCACTCGCTCACTGAGGCTCCGTCAATTCCGACGCGCGCGCTCGGAGTCATCGGGATTCTGGGTGGCGTCGCCCTCGTTCTCGCGTTCATACCGAACCTGCCCTGGATATGGGACTTCGTGGCGGTTCGCCTCGTCCTGTTCAACGTCGGCGCAATCGCCATCGGATTGGCCGTCTACCGAGCCGGGGCGCTTGGATCTGGGCGCGCCTCCATGACGGTCGCCGGGGCCGTCATCATGGCCAACGCCTGGTATCTCGTCATGGTGATCGCCGGTATCGGCCGGCCGCAATTTCCCGAAGCGGATCCCGATTTTCGGCTGATCGCGTTCTACGCGGGCGTCGCGATGTGGCTCACGGACGCCGTCTTCGGGTTCGTGATCTGGCGGCACGGGACCATGGCTCGATGGGTCGGACTGGCTCTGGCAGTCGGATCGGTGTTCGCGTTGACCGGCATGGATCGGTTTGAACTTGTTCGGGGTGACATTGGCTGGTTCTGGACGCCCGCGGCCCTGGTTGGGGTTGCAGTGAACGGGCTCGCATGGATCGCGCTCGGGATTGCGATTGCGACGCGGCGCCGCGCGGCCGTCGTTTTGAAGGACGTGGTTCCTGAGTCCGAGGCGCACTGACGCAGCCCGAGCGACCGACCCTCGCGCCGAAAAGCGTAGGATGCCCGGCAGATACCCCAGTCGAACTGCGCGGGAGAGATCGTCGGGGCAGAGCGGGACTTAGGAGCCACAAGCTTCGCGGGCCCGGGACGCCACCGGCGGCGCCGACGGAGCAACGGTCCGGAACCTCTCAGGCACCAGGGACCGCGCAGGGATGGGGACGCTGGAGAGCGCCAGGCTGAGCATCGAGCTCGAAATGGCGCGCCGACGGAGGAACCCGCGGGCGCAGATGCGCGACGGGGACGCTCTCAGGCACCAGGACAGCGGGGCACCGTGGAGGTGCTTTCGCCGATGCCCGCAACACCCAGCGAATTGGAGTTCGTCGACCGACACGTCGGGCCGGACGAGGCCGATGTCGCCGAGATGCTCCGGAAGATCGGGCAGGCATCGCTCGATGACCTGATTCGGGCCACGGTTCCGGCTGCAATCCTCCGCGACCAGAACCTCAACCTGCCCGCCGCGCGGTCCGAGGTCCAGGCACTCGACGATCTGCGGGCCATGGCCGCCGCCAACAACCCGCTCCGAACGATGATCGGCATGGGCTACCACGACACGATCACGCCGCCGGTCATCCAGCGCAACGTCCTCGAGAATCCGGCCTGGTACACCGCGTACACGCCGTACCAGCCAGAGATCGCCCAGGGTCGACTCGAGGCACTGATCAACTTCCAGACCGCGATCTGCGACCTGACGGGCATGGAGATCGCCAACGCGTCGATGCTCGATGAGGGCACCGCCGCGGCTGAGGCGATCACGCTGGCGCACGCCGTGTCGTCGGTCAATGACGGCAATCTCGTGCTCGTGGACGCCGATACCCATCCCCAGACCATCGCCATCATCCGGACGCGCGCCGAGCCGCTGGATATCGACGTCGTGGTGGCGCCGCCGGAGGAATTGCTCGCTCGCGCCGCAGCGCCGCGGGATGGTGAGCGGCCGTACGCGATGCTCCTCTCGAACCCGGGATCGTCCGGCGTCGTCCGGTCACTGCGCGCGGACATCGAGGCGGCGCATGCGGCGAAGGTCCTCGTGATCGTGGCGACCGACCCGCTCGCGGCCATGCTCCTCGAGAGCCCCGGCGCCCAGGGCGCCGATGTCGTGATCGGGACCAGCCAGCGCTTCGGGGTCCCGATGGGCAATGGCGGCCCGCACGCGGCCTTCATGGCGACGCGTTCGGCGTTCAAGCGCGCCCTTCCTGGCCGGCTGGTGGGCGTCAGCGTTGATGCGGACGGCGCGCCCGCTTATCGCCTGACCCTCCAGACCCGTGAGCAGCACATCCGTCGCGAGAAGGCGACGTCGAATATCTGCACCGCGCAGGTCCTCCTCGCTGTCATTGCCAGCATGTACGCCGCGTGGCACGGCCCGAGCGGGCTTCGGGCGATGGCCGATCGCGTCCACCTGCGCGCCTCGACGCTGGCCACCGCACTCGCCGAGGTCGACGGAATCACGCTCAGGCATGACCGGTTCTTCGATGCGATCGCGCTCGAGACTGGGACCTCGGTCCGGGCCGACACGCTGGTCGCTGCGGCCGCTGGCGCAGGCTACGAAGTCCGACGTCTCGATGCCACGGGGATCGGGATCGCCTGTGACGAAACGACGTCCGAGGTTGACGTCACGAATCTGCTCGTCGCGCTCGGTGGCTCCGTCCCGAAGGTCGCGGAGGGCGCGGCCGCTGCCGAAGCGGCGTTGCCGGAGGACCTGCGCCGAACCGACCCGATCCTGACCCATCCCGTGTTCTCGCTGTATCGCTCCGAGACCGAGATGCTCCGGTACATCTTCCGACTCGCCGAGAAGGACGTGACCCTGACCCGGTCGATGATCCCGCTCGGCAGCTGCACGATGAAGCTCAACGCGACCACGCAGATGATGGGCATCGGGCTGCCGGGTTTCGCCCGCGTCCACCCGTTCTCCTCGGCAGAACGGCTTCCCGGCTACGCGCGCCTATTCAGCGACCTCGAGGGTTGGCTGGCCGAGATCACCGGGTTTGCAGCGGTCAGCCTCCAGCCGAACGCGGGATCCCAGGGGGAGTACTCCGGGCTCCTCGCGATTCGCGCCTGGCACCGGTCGCGCGGCGAGGGCCATCGTCGGGTCTGTCTGATCCCGGCTTCGGCCCACGGCACCAACCCCGCGAGTGCCGTCATGGCCGGCTACCGTGTCGTCGTCGTCGGGACGGACGCTCGCGGCAACGTCGACATCGATGACCTGAAGGCGAAGATCACGCAGCATGCCGAAAACCTCGGCGCGCTGATGATCACGTACCCGAGTACGCACGGCGTCTTCGAGGAAACCATTGTCGAGATCTGTCGCCTCGTCCACGAGGCGGGCGGCCAGGTCTACATGGACGGCGCGAACATGAACGCCCAGGTCGGGCTTTCCCGGCCCGGCGACATCGGTGCCGACGTCTGTCACCTCAACCTCCATAAGACGTTCGCGATCCCGCACGGTGGCGGGGGACCGGGCATGGGCCCGATCGGCGTTGCCGAACATCTGGCCACGTTCCTGCCCGGCAAGAGCCTCGACGAGCCTGGGCGCGTCTCGTCTGCGCCGTATGGCAGTGCGAGCATCCTGCCGATCTCGTGGGCCTATGTCGCGATGCTCGGGTCGGCCGGCGTTCGACGATCGACCGAGATCGCGATCCTCAACGCGAACTACCTGGCCAAGCGGGTCGAAGGCGCATTCCCGGTCCTGTACGTCGGGACCAGCGGCACCGTGGCCCACGAGTGCATCCTCGATGTCCGTCCCGTGACGGCCACGAGCGGCGTGACCGTGGACGACATCGCCAAGCGGCTGATGGACTTCGGTTTCCACGCCCCGACGATGAGCTTCCCGGTCGTCGGAACACTGATGATCGAGCCGACCGAATCCGAATCGAA
>JANMNF010000212.1:0-3636 GCA_031373765.1 Chloroflexota bacterium | reverse complement strand
GCTGGACTCGTTCGAGGCGGAGATCTCGGTGCCGATGCTCGGCGACCAGCCCGTTCACGGCATCTTCATCCGAGCGCCGATCGTCGAACGCACCGGGCCCGGGGTCGACGTCCTCGCCACGCTCGACGATGGCCGGATCGTGGCCGTCCGCGAGCGGAACGTGATCGCCACCGCCTTCCACCCGGAGCTGGCCGGGGAAACGCGCTTTCATCGGCTCGTTGCCACCATGGCCGCCGAGCACGAGGATCCGGGGGAGGGTTCCGGACGGCGACACCATCCGACTCGGCGCACGGGGCTCGCCCGATGACCGCGAACCGGCCCGCGCGCTCGAGCGGCAAGGTGCGCGCGGCGCGCCTCACCGACCTCGCCGCACTCGGTGAGCTGTCCCGCCTGTGCGAGGACGACGCCGCGGGTGGGCGCTCGTTGGGACTGCCCGTGAACGGCCCGCGGATCGGGGTCTTCAGCCTGTTCCGCCTCCCGTTGGGTGCCTTCCGACCCAATGACCTCCTGTTCGTGTACGAGGAAGACAAGCGCGTCGCGGGCCTCGTCCGGGTTGAGCGTGAGAGCCACCGCGATGACTGGACCATCGTCGAACTCGATGGGCTTTCTGGCCTGCCGGGTGCGGGCGCTGGGGATATCCGGTTCCGCCTCGTACAACAGGTTCTCCGCGAAGGCCAGAAGCGTGGCGCCGCCCATTTCCATGTGGCCTGCACCGATGCCGGTGGCAACGTGGAGTTGTTCATGCAGGCAGGCTTTGCGCGATACGGCGAGGAGCGGATCCTCCATCGCGAGGTCAGCCAGCCGCTCCCCGAGCCGTGGACCGATGAGCGTCGGAGTGCGGCCCGGATCCGGATCGCCACGTCCCGCGATGCCGTCGCCCTGATGCAGTTGTACACCGCGGTCACCCCGGCCCCGGTGCGGCGCCTGGAATCGTTCCGGATCCCGGACTGGGAGCGCCAGGGCACGCACTGGCGGGTCCCGCGGAGCAGCCTCGCGCCGCTCCTCCGATTCGCCGACATCGAGGGCTACGTGCTCGAGTCGCCGGACGGCGTCACGATCGACGGGTTCATCCAGCTCGGGGTGGCCCGCGAGGACCAGCCGCACTACCTCCGGGTCATGGGTCGTCCCGAGGCCGATCTGGGCGCGCTCATCGACTTCGGACTCGGTGATATCCGGGCTCGATTGGGCCGAAGCGGCGAGCAGGCCCAGACCAACGGCGTCATCGCGCCCGTGCGAACCTATGAATCGCCCCTGGACCGACGACTCGAGGAGGCTGGCTTCCGGACGATCTCCACCGTCACGCTGCTCATGAAGGAAACCCTCGTCCGCGTCGCTGAACCGGCAATGGTGCCGGCCGGCGTTCGTTCACTGGAGGTCACGCGTGGCTCCTGAGGATCGCTCCGAGCGCCGCGAAACAATCGACGACATCGACGCCCTGCTGTCGTCCCTGCCCCCGGAGATCGTCGCCGCCATCCACGCCCTGCCTGACCAGTCATCGATCATCGAGGTTGTCCTCGATCTCGGCCGACGACCTGAGGCGCGCTTTCCGGATTCGGAGGTAACCCTCCTCGATCGTGAGATCACCGAAGCGGATATCGCCCATGTCGTCGACCACATCGGGACGTTCGGGGACGACAACCGCGCGGGGATCGAGCGGACGCTCCACCGGATCAGCGCGATCCGGAACCGGAACGGCAAGATCGTCGGTCTGACCTGTCGCATCGGGCGGGCGGTCTACGGCACCATCGATATCATCGCGGACTTCGTGGAGAGCGGGAAATCGATCCTGATCATGGGTCGGCCGGGCATCGGGAAGACCACGATGCTGCGCGAGGCCGCCCGCGTCCTGGCCGACGACTTCGGCAAGCGCGTGGTCGTCGTCGACACCTCGAACGAGATCGCGGGCGATGGCGACATTCCGCATCCGGCGATCGGCAAGGCCCGGCGGATGCAGGTCCGGACCCCGTCGATGCAGCACGAGGTCATGATCGAGGCGGTCGAGAACCACATGCCCCAGGTCATCGTCATCGACGAGATCGGGACCGAGCTCGAGGCCCAGGCCGCCCGGACGATCGCCGAGCGGGGCGTCCAATTGATCGGGACGGCCCACGGCAACAACCTCGACAACCTCATGCTCAACCCGACCCTGTCCGACCTCATCGGCGGGATCCAGAGCGTCACGCTGGGCGACGAGGAGGCGCGTCGCCGACGTACCCAGAAGAGCGTCCTCGAGCGCAAGGCACCGCCGACATTCGACGTCATCATCGAGATCCAGGACCGCGAGAAGGTGCTCGCGCACAGCGATGTCGCCGAGACGGTCGACGCCCTGCTGCGCGGCGAGCCTGTCGCGGGGGAGCAGCGCTGGCGCGATGAGGAAGGCGTCCATCGATCTCAGGCACGACCCAAGCCCTCGCCGCGCGAGGGAATTGGCCCGGATCGGTTCGCGGGGCTCGCCGGCAGCGGTTCCCCGTGGCGCATGGAGCCCGGGTGGCGCGGCGACGGCGCGTACCGTCCGGGTTATGCGGGCAGTGGTGGCGTGGCGTTTTCGGGTGGCGAACGGGGCGGCTATCGATCCGGGTACCGACCCGGCGCCTCCGGTTCGTGGCGTCCCACGCGCAGCGGAACCTCAGGCGGGACTGGCGGCGAGCGTGGTGGCGGTCCTGCGGCCCGAGCCAGCGCCGACGGACCATTCGTGGCCGGAGGTCTCGCGGACCGTGGGCCGCTCGAGCGCGGCAGCACGGCCTCGCTCGATGCCCGCGCCCGTGAGGCCCGTGAGCTCGCTCGCCAGCGCGAGTGGCGAGCATCGGCGTCCAAGGCAATCGACGCGCTGAAAGCGGACGAGGGCACGGCCCCAGTGAATGCCCCTGACCTGGTCGCGGATCCGTTGAATCCAGCCGCGTCGACGACCGGCCGGGACTCGGCAATGCTTCTGGAGGACGGCCCGGAGTTCGATGATGACGGCACGCTCCAGCTCAACTCCGCCCAGGGACTGCCGACGCTGCGGGTTTTGCCGCAGGGGATCAGCCGCAAGCGCCTGGAGCAGGCGATCAAGGAGCTGCAGCTGCCCGTGGTCGTGGCCGTGGACGTCGATGAAGCGGACGTGGTCATGACGGTTCGAACCGAATACCGCCAGAAGACGCCCCTCGTGCGCGAGGCTGAGGAGCGAGCCCTCCCGATCTACGTCCTCAAGAACAACACCATCCAGCAGATGCAGTCGTCGCTGACATCGATCTTCTCGCTCGAACTGGATCCGCGGGACGCTGCGCTTCGCGAGACCGAGGAAGCCATCGGCATGGTCCGGCGGCAGTCCGAACCGGTCGAATTGTCCCCGCAGAGCGCGTACATCCGACGACTCCAGCACCAGATGGCGGAGCGGGCCAACCTGGTTTCCCGGTCACGTGGCCGCGAGCCCTACCGCCGGGTCCGGCTCTATCCGGACGCGGCCAAGAGCGCTTGGCGCTGACTTCGATGGCGCGACCCGAAACGGCATGAGCTTGCGGCAGGGCGACATCGTCATCGACTGCGCGGATCACGAGGTCGTCGTCCCGTTCTGGGAGGCCGCGCTCGGCTGGGAGCGCCACGACGTCAACGAGCAGTACGTCTCGCTCGTCCCGCCACCGGACCAGCGCGAGGCGG
>JANMNF010000185.1:0-4571 GCA_031373765.1 Chloroflexota bacterium | reverse complement strand
CCGCGGGTTCGGGGCGCCCCAGGTCGAGTTCGCGATGGAAACGCACCTCAACCGGCTGGCCGAGCGCCTCGGGATGAGCCCCGCAGAACTCCGGCGCCGGAATGCCTACGAGCTGAACGACACGACGCCCACGGGCCAGGTGCTCCGAGAGAGCGTCGCGGCCCAGGAAGTCCTCCGGCTCGCGGTCGAGGCCAGCGAGTTCGAACGGATCCGCGGGGTGACCGCCACCGCGGCTGCCGCTCGAGGTGGCTCCGGGATGCTGCCGCCGGGTCGGTTACGCTCGGGTTCCGCGTCGAGTGCCTCGGGTATCGGGCTGGCACTGGCGTGGCACGGCGCCGGCTTCACGGGCTCGGGCGAGGTCTACATCGGGTCGGTCGCGTCGGTTGAACTCGCGGCCGACGGCCGGATCCGCGTCCTCATCGGATCGACCGAGATGGGCCAGGGAACCAACACGATCTTTCCCCTGATGGTGTCGGGCGAACTCGGGATCGCGGCCGAGTCGGTCGAGATGGCCGCCGTCGACACGGCGTACGTGCCGGACAGCGGACCGACGGTCGCGAGCCGAACCGCGATGGTCGTCGGTGGCCTGTGCATAGACGCAGCACGGCGGCTGCGTGCGGAGGTCGAGGCCCGCAACGATGGCCGCCCGTTCGCCGAGGTCTATCTCGCGGACGCAGCCTCTCACGGGTCAACCCGCATCGACCAGCGCTTCGAGCCATATCCGGGCATCAGCTTCGATGACGCGACCTACCGCGGCGATGCGTACCCGGCCTTCGGCTGGGCGGCCTGCGTCGTCTCCGTCGACGTGGATCTCGATACCGGCGAGGTATCGGTTCGCGACGTCGTGGCGGTCGACGATGTCGGCAAGGTGCTCCACCCGATCCTGTGCGAGGGCCAGGTGGAGGGTGGGACGCTCCAGGCCATCGGCTACGCCACGATCGAGGAGATCAAGCTGGACAACGGTCGCTACATGAACGATCGCCTCGCGACGTATCTCATTCCCACCGCGCTCGACGCCCCGAACATGACCACGATCCTCGTTGAGGCGCCGTTCAGTGGGGCTCCGCACGGGGCCAAGGGCGTCGGCGAGCTCCCGATGGATGTTGGTGCCCCCGCGGTGATTGCCGCCATCCACGACGCGGTCGGCGTGTGGGTCACGGAGCTCCCCGCCACGCCGGAGCGGATCCTCGCGGCGCTCGATGCAGCAGGTACGCGCTCGGAAGGCGCGGCGTGAAGGCCATCCGATTCCTGGTCAACGGCGCGCCGGCGGAGGTCGAGGTTTCCGGCTCCAGGCGTCTCCTCGACGTCCTGCGCGAGGATCTCGCGCTGACCGGCACGAAGGAAGGTTGCGGGGAAGGGGAGTGCGGGGCCTGTTCCGTCCTGATGGACGGTCAGGTGGTCGACGCCTGTCTCGTGCCGATGTCCCAGGTGGACGGAAGGATCATCCGCACCGTCGAGGGCCTGTCCCTCGCGGCTCGCGAGCTGGGCGACCTCGACACGCTCCAGGAGGCGTTTCTCACGTTCGGCGCGGCCCAGTGCGGGATCTGCACGCCGGGCATGCTGATGGCGGCCAGGGCCTATTTGGACAACGGCGGGGGACCCGATCACGGCGCCATTCGCGAGGGGATCGCCGGCAACCTGTGTCGGTGCACCGGCTATCAGAAGATCGTGGAGGCGATCGCTGCGGTCGCTGCGGGGGATACGGCATGAGCAAGTCGGAAGAATCCACGACCAGTACCGAGGCAGCGACGAAAGCCGAGCGCGCGACGGCCAGCCCGGCCGATGGTGCCTTCGCCGACGGCGACGACGATGGTGCCGCCCAATCGGGCCGCGACTCCGGCGACCTTCTGGTGGCGATGTCGCCGCGCCAGATCATCGGCGGGTTCGCTGTGCTGGCCGGACTCATCCTGATGCTCCGGCGACGGCGCCGGGACAAGGGCTGACATGCCGTTCGAACCGGCGATCGACGTCCCGCGAACCCTGCCCGAGGCCTACGGGTTTCTCGCAAGGGGCGGCCGGACCCCGATCGCGGGTGGCACGGACCTCATGGTCCGGATCACGGGCGAGATCGGTGAGCCACCGGAGCACCTGCTCGATGTCTCGCGCCTCCGCGCGCTCGAGGGAATTACGGTGGAATCGGGTGTGCTCGTCCTCGGGGCTCGGACGACGTATACCGATATCCGACGCGATGCGCTGTGCCGGGCGCACCTCCCGGCGCTCGTTGAAGCAGCCGCGACCATCGGAGCCGCCCAGATCCAGAACCGCGGGACGCTCGGCGGGAACATCGCCAACGCCTCGCCCGCCGGGGACATGCTGCCGGTCCTGCTGGCAAGCGACGCCGAGATCGTCGTCGGCAGCGCGCGCGAGGAGCGGACCATCGCCGCGAGTGCGTTCTTCACGGGCTATCGCCAGACGGCTCTCGCCGACGACGAACTGATCCTTCGCATCCGTATTCCGCTGCCGCCCGGCCGCGAGGTCCGGTTCCGCAAGGTCGGGACGCGCCGCGCGCAGGCGATTTCCAAGGTCGTGATGAGCGCGGCCTGGCGATCACATGGCCCCAGCAGCGGCTGGTCCGATGTCCGCGTAGCGCTCGGATCCGTTGCCGCCACCCCTATCCGGGCCGCGGGCTGCGAAGGGGTCCTCGAAGGCCAGCGCCCGACGCCCGAGGTTGCGGATCGGGCTGCGGAAGCGCTGGCCTCCGAGCTCCAACCGATCGATGACGTTCGATCCACGGCAGACTACCGGCGGACCGTAGCCGCCCGGATCCTGCACCGGATCCTTCGCGACGCCGGCGGGTGGTGACCGCCACCCTCGATCTCGGCAACCTGAACGCAGCGGACCGGGCGGCGTTCACGGCGATGGTCGCGCCACTGTTCGAGGGCGCGCCTCAGTTCCTGGAGCGACTGGCCGAGACGCGTCCATTCGAGACCTGGGAAACGCTGTTCGCGGAGGCCCGCGCGATCGCCCACGCCATGCCGCCGCATGAGCAGATCGAGCTGATCGACGCCCACCCGCGCCTCGGCGCCCCGCCGGCCACCGTCTCCGAGATGTCATTCCGCGAGCAGGGCTATGACAAGGACGCCGCGGGCGAGGCCGCGGCGCGCGCCGCCGCGGGCGCGGCCGCCGCGCGCGCCGCCGCAGATGCGGTCGACGTCGAACGCGCCCATGTGGCCGCTGAACTCGAACGGCTGAACGCGGCATACGAGGCCCGGTTCGGGTTCCGGTACTGTGTTCATGTGGCCGGTCGGTCGCGCGCCGCGCTGCTGCCGGCGATGGCGGCGGCCCTCGATGGGGATGCCGATACGGAACGGCACCGTGCGCTCGATGCGGTCGTTGACATCGCGATGGACCGGCTGACCGCAATGTTCGGGACGGCCACGTGAATCAGGAGGATCCGGTGTTCGAACTTGGAGCCAATCGCTACGGCAAGTCGCGGATCCGCCTGGTCACCGTCGATCGATCCATGGATCGGCACGAGATGCGGGACCTGACGGTCGACGTCTCCCTCGAGGGCGACTTCACGGCTGCCCATGTCGATGGCGACAACGCAAACATCGTCGCGACCGACACCATGAAGAACACGGTCTATGCCTTCGCCCGTGAGCACCTGACGGGCCCGGCAGAGGTGCTGGGACTCGCCCTGGCGCGGCATTTCGCGGCCTATCCGCAGGTCGACAAGGCCGTGATCACGCTTCGGCAGCACAGCTGGTCGCGCATTCCGGTCGCGTCCGGCGGCTCGCCAGACGCGTTCACCCGATCCGGCGACTTCACCCGGGTGGCCATCGTCGCCGCGTCTGTGGGCGGGGCGACGGTCGAGGCCGGGATCGAGGACCTGACGGTGATGAAGACCACCAGGTCCGCGTTCACGGGCTTCGAGCGCGACGCCTGGACGACCCTGCCCGAGGCGGACGATCGCATCATGTCCACGAAGATCACCGCCGTCTGGGGCTACGGCGAGACGGCCGCCGAGCCCGGTTTCGATTTCGATGCCGCCTTCGACGGCGCCCGATCCACGCTCCTCACGGTTCTTGCCGAGCACTTCAGCCCGTCCGTCCAGACGTCGGTATGGATCATGGCAACGGCGATGCTCGAGGCGGATCCGGCGATGGACTGGGTGCGGATGGTCCTTCCGAACCTCCATCACTGGACCGTGAACCTCGAGCCGTTCGGGCTCGAGAACCGGGACATGGTGTACGTCTCCACCACCGAACCGCACGGCCTGATCGACGCCACGGTCCGCCGGAGCGCGTGAGCAGCAGGGCCGGCGTGAGCATCGAGGTTTCAGGTCCCGATGTCGAAGGCACGTCCGACGTCCTGACGCCGGCCGCGCTCGCCTTCCTGGCCGAACTCGAACGTCGGTTCCGGGCCGATCGGGCCAGGATCCTGGCGGCCCGCGTCAAACGCGCGGCAGAACTCCGCGCCGGTGCGGAACTCGGCTTCCTGCCCGAGACCGCGGCGGTCCGAGCCGACGATTCGTGGCGGGTCGCGGAGACGCCTCGTGACCTGCTGGATCGGCGCGTCGAGATCACCGGGCCGGCCGAGCCAAAGATGATGATCAACGCCCTGAACTC
>JANMNF010000166.1:0-10578 GCA_031373765.1 Chloroflexota bacterium | reverse complement strand
CGCGCGCTCCCGAAGCTCGATGGCCGCGTCGCTCGTCGGGTTGTAGGCAAAGCCAATTCGGAAGGATGTTGCCTCGGTCATGCCGGCACTCCCTCGGTCACGAGCGCGATTCGGTCCGTGATTGCCGCCGCGTTCGCCGTGTTGCCGCGTTCCTCCCCGTCCTCGCCGGACCTGCGTACGCGCAAGTGGAGCAGGAATTCGCGATTGCCTTCCGGGCCAAGAATCGGCGACGCGACGATTTCAAGCGCCACGAGTCCCAGGTCCGTCGCTGCACGCGCCACGCGCTCGACCGTGGCCCGATGGACGGCCGGATCCCGGACGACACCACCCGGGACCTGACCGCGGCCGGCCTCAAACTGCGGTTTCACCAGGGCAACGATCGAGCCACCGGTCGGGCCGAACGCCTGACGCACGGGATCCAGCACGAGGCGAAGCGAGATGAATGACACGTCGATCGTCGCAAGCACGACCGGCTCGGGCAGGGTCTCGGAGGTGATGGTGCGGGCATTCGTGCGTTCCATTGAGACGACCCGCGGGTCCTGACGCAACGACTCGGCGAGCTGGCCGCGCCCGACGTCGAGGGCGAACACGCGAACGGCGCCGCGTTGCAGCAGGACGTCCGTGAAGCCTCCGGTCGAGGCGCCAACATCGAGGCAGACGGCGCCGCGCGGGTCGAGCCCGAACGCATCCAGCGCTGCGACAAGCTTGTGCCCGCCCCGGCTGACGAACGGATCGCGCTCCAGGATCGTAAGGTCGATGTCCGGTTCGACCAGATCGCCGGCCTTGCGGTCAACGCGTCCCGCATCGCCGATCCCTGTCCTGACCTTGCCGCCGAGGATCAGCGCCTGGGCACGTGCCCGCGATGGAGCCAGCCCGCGATCCACGACCAGCTGATCCAGCCGGACGCGCATCGTTCGACGCGGAATGGCGCGAGGGCGAGTCGAGGCCGCGGCGTTCACGTGGCTATCGTGGCACAGCCGGCTCACCCCGGCCTCACGAACGTCGATCAGGCCGGTCCGGGCACCGCATTCGCGGCCGGCGTGGCGCCGATCACGCCCAGGGCGTCACGAACCTGACCCTCGAGTCCGGCGGCGTCGAGACGCAGGACGCGGCGCAGGTCGGCGACCGACCCGTGATCGACGAAGCGATCGCCCGGAATGCCGACGATGCTGACGGGGACGGCGCGCAGGGCCGGATCTGTCATCCGTGCCGCCTCGATGGTCTCGAGCACGGCGCTCCCGAATCCACCGGTCACCACGCTCTCCTCGAAGGTCACCACGAGCTGCTTGCCGCGCGCCTGATCCAGAATCAGCTGGCGGTCCAGCGGTTTCGCGAACCGGGCGTTGATCGAGGCAACGGACCAGCCCTCGGATTCGAGCGCGTCGGCAGCCTCTTCCATCCGATGGACGATCGGCCCGAAGCCGATGAACAGGACATCGCGACCCTCTCGCAAGACCTCGGCCTGACCTACGGGAATGACTGCGGGCTCGGACGCCGGCAATCCAAAGCCGGGATCGCGCGGATAGTGCAGCGCGAAGGGATGGTCCTGGGCCATGGCCGTCCGGAGCAAGCCGCGGAGCTCCTGTTCGTCCTTCGGACTGGCCACTACGAGGTACGGCAGCTAGATCTGCGCCGGGACGGTGAACATGCCCTGATGCGATGTTCCGTCTTCGCCGACGAGACCCGCGCGATCGACCGCAAGCAGGACAGGGAGATCGTTCTGGCACACGTCGTGCACGGTCTGATCGAAGGCCCGCTGGAGGAACGTGGAATAGAGCGCCACGACCGGGCGCATGCCCCCGAGGGCCATGCCGGCCGCCATCGTCACGGCGTGCTGTTCCGCGATGCCAACGTCGAAGGCGCGATCCGGGTAGGCGGCATGGAACTTGGCCATGCCCGTCCCGGTCGGCATCCCCGCGGTGATCCCGGCGATCCGCCGGTCGTCGGCCGCGAGCGCGATCAGTTCATCAGCGAACACGGCCGTGTAGTTCGGGTGTTTCTTCGGCCCGGCCATGGCGGCGGCCGGCGGAACCGCGTCGCCGTTCGATCCGGAGCCGTGCGGGGTCGTTGCGCGGATCGGCGACACCACGTTGCCCGGATCGTGAGCGTCGGCATCCGGCGTGAGCTCCATCGGGGGGAGGGCCGCTCCATGGAACGAGACCTGGTCCGTTTCCGCCGGCCGGTACCCGCGACCCTTCTGGGTCCGAACGTGAACGATGACCGGGCCCTTGAGCTCGAGGACTCGCGTGAACGTCTCCAGCAGCGCATGCAGGTCGTGGCCGGGCACGACCCCGATGTAGGTGATCCCGAGATCCTCGAACAATTGGCCAGGTGTCGCGAGGCTGACGACCGACCGCCGAAGCCGCTGGCTCCATTCGAGTGCTCCGCCGCCCACGACAGGCAGCTTTTCGATGAGGCTGTCGTACGCGGTCTTACTCTGCTGCCAGGCTTGGCTGAGCTTGATCTTCGAGAGATACGTCGAGAACGCGCCGACGGTCGGGCTGATCGACATCTCGTTGTCATTCAGGACGATGAGCAACTGGGTGCCTCGATGGCCGATGTCGTTCAGGGCCTCGAGCGACAACCCGGTCATGAGGGCCGCGTCACCGACGACCACCGCGATCCGTTCCGACCCATGACGGAGATCCCGCGCCGTGGCCAGGCCCTGGGCGATGGACAGCCCGGTCCCCGCGTGACCGCCATCGAAGACGTCGTGTTCGCTCTCCGATCGACGCGGGAAGCCGCCCATGCCGTCGAGCTGCCGGAGGGTCCCGAATTGCGCCAGGCGGCCGGTCAGGAGCTTGTGCGCGTAGGCCTGGTGTCCCGTGTCCCACACGATCTTGTCGCGCGGTGATTCGAGCAGCCGATGCAGGGCCACGGTCAGCTCCACGACACCGAGCGATGAGCCGAGGTGCCCGCCGGTCGTCGCGACCGTCGCGATGATCGTCTCGCGGAGTTCGGCGGCGATCGCAGCCAGCTGCGCGTCGTTGAGGCCGCGGAGATCGGAGGGACCTTGCAGGTCCTTGAGCGTTGGCGTCACGGTGGCTTGTGTCCCCTGTGCGATTGGCGCCGCGAGTCGTTGGTCGGGTGGTGATGTGCTGATTATGTGATACCACGGACGCGCACGTTTTGCGCGAATACTGAAGCGCCAAGGCCGGACGGTACACTGCTGCCGTGATCGTCGCTGGGTTCAATCGTCTGCGGACACGTCTCGGCGCCGCGGTGGCGCAAGGTGCGGCCCCGAACGATCGAGCCGGGCGCGCCACCTTGGTGGTTGCCAGCACGACCGTCGCGACGCTCGCGATCATCTGGATCGCAACCTACCTGGTTCTGGATCAGCCCGCTGCGGCGGCCATTCCGTTCCTGTATGTGGTGGCGACGGTCGTCGGACTTGCGGCAGTGAGTCGGGGCCAAAGCTTTCGGATCTTCCGAACGAGCCAGATCGGCCTCATGACAATCCTGCCGTTCCTCCTGCAATGGACGATCGGCGGATACGCGGCCTCATCTGCAGTGAGTTTGTGGGCACTTGTTGCTGCACTCGGAGCGGTCTTCTTTCTCGGGGCGCACGGTGCAGTCAAGTGGTTCGTGGCGTTCTGCGTGCTGACGTTGGTCTCGGCCGCCATCGACCCGTATGTGGCGGCTAACGCGCAGCCACCCCCGGTCGCGGTTCGAACGGCGTTCTTCAGTCTCAATGTGCTCGGCGTGGCGATCTCTGCCTATCTCGTGGTCGAGTACTTCGTGCGACAGCGCGAAGCTGCGATCGTCGCACTGGATGCGGCCCACCGGCGATCAGAGGAACTGCTCCGGAACATCCTGCCCGAACGCATCGCCGAACGGCTCAAGGATGGCGAGACGGTCTTGGCGGACGCTCATCCCGCCGTCACGGTCCTGTTTGCCGACATCGTGGACTTCACACGCTACGCGGACCAGACTGCGCCAGCGGAAGTCGTTCGCGTTCTCGATCTGATCTTTCGCGCCTTCGATGATGTCGCCGACCGCTACGGGCTCGAGAAGATCAAGACGATCGGCGATGCCTACCTGCTCGTGGGTGGACTGCCGGACGCTCGCCCCGACCATTGCGAGGCCGTCGCTCGCGCCGCGCTCGATCTCGTCGCTGCGAGCCGCTCGGTCAGGATCGACCCCGGTACGCCCATCCAGATCAGGGTCGGCATCGATACCGGCCCTGTCGTGGCCGGCGTCATCGGCCGCAGGAAGTTCAGCTATGACCTGTGGGGGGACACGGTCAACACTGCTTCCCGGATGGAATCCAGCAGCGTTCCCGGTCGCATCAATGTCACCGCCCGCGTCGAGAGCGCACTCCACGACCGGTTCGAATTCGAGCCTCGGGGCGAGATCACCATCAAGGGCAAGGGCTCGGTGCCCGCATTCTTCCTGCTTGGCGAACGCCGGGGCTGATATCCGCGGGAGCGGGACGTCATGACCATCGACAGTTGCCGCGTCAAGCAGCGGCGCCCAGGGCCTACTCGGTCTCGACCGCTTCTTCCGGACTGACGTCGATGGCGGCGATCGCGCCGCCGGCCCGCGTCACGAGTTGCTGGACCTTGAGTTCCGCTTCCGACAGGAGGGACGCACAGCGCTCGTGGAGCGCGACGCCGCGCTCGTACAGCGCAATCGAGCGCTCGAGTGGTAATCCCCCCGTCTCGAGGTCGGCGACGGCGCGCTGAAGCTCGGCGAGCGCGTCGTCGAAGGTCAGGCGATCGATTGGCGTGTCAGTCGGTTCCGGCACCAGGGTCCTCATCGTTGCGATCGGCGAGCCGCGACAGGCGCGGTGCCAGGAAGAAGATACCGAACCCAACGCCCACCGCGCCGACGACGAAGGTGAGCGCCAGGAACAGGGCCAGTTCCGCGAGCCCGAACGTCATGACCGAGACCTTGTCGCGGGAGCCGGTTCCATAGGTCCCGATGGCCCGGACAGCGCCGGGAACTCACCCCGAGCGACTCGCACGGCAAGGGCCGTCCCGGGGCCCGCTTCGACAGGATCGCGCACGACGACGCCGTCCGACGCCCGCCGGACAATCGCGTAGCCGCGCTCGAGCGTCGCTTCTGGTCCGAGCGATCGGAGGGCTGCTGCTGCCGCCGAAAGATGCGCAGCCCCATCGGCGAGGCGCCGGCCGACGAGGACCGGCAGCCGCTCGGCGGATCGCTCCTCGAGGCGACGTCCGTCCGTGATGCGTGCCCGCGCGGCCCGTGTTCCACGATCGAGCAGATCACTCGCCCGCTCCCGTGATGCCGCGAGTCGCGCCGCGGGATGGAGTCGCTCCAGCAGCCGCCGCTCAGCGGCAACGTCCTTGGCCGCGCCCGCGACCACGCGCCCGGCGGCACTCCGCATCCGCTCGGCGCCCCGCCCGAGCGAGGCAGCGAAGTCGGCGCGATTCGGGACGACAAGTTCGGCGGCCGCGGAAGGCGTCGGCGCCCGGACATCGGCCGCGAAGTCTGCGAGGGTCACGTCCACCTCGTGCCCGATCCCGCTGATCACGGGCAACGGGTGCCCGACGATCGCTCGAACCACGCGCTCGTCGTTGAACGACCAGAGATCCTCCATGGATCCTCCGCCGCGCGCCAGGATCGTCACGACCGGTGCCTCGAGCGCCCGCCCATCGTGGCGGAGCTCCTCGACGTGCCGCTCCAGTCGTCGGAACGCTCCTTCGATGCTCTGGGCACTCCCCTCCCCCTGGACCTTGCAGGCGACGAGCAGGATGCCCGCGAGCGGCCACCGTCGTCCGAGGACATGGCAGATGTCCTTCCAGACGGCTCCGGTTGGCGAGGTGATGACCGCGATCACGGGAGGCCGGGCCGGGAGAGGTCGTTTGCGGGCCGCATCGAACAGGCCCTCAGCCGCGAGACGCGCCTTTCGCTCCTCGAACTGGATCGCAAGATCGCCGACGCCCGACGGCTGGAGCGACACGACGTAGAACTGGAGCGCCCCCTGGGGCTCGTAGAGGTCCATCCGCCCGTGGACGACGACGCGAAGCCCGGTCTGCGGCTGAAACGCGCTCCGGATCCGGTCATCCCGGAACCACACGCACTGGAGCTGCGACTTGTCGTCCTTGATCGCGAAGTACGCGTGGCCGGCGGTCGACACGGTGACACGCCCGACCTCGCCCTCGACCCACAGGTCCCGGAGTTGCTCGTCGGCCCGAATCAGGGCGGCGACGACCTTCGTTGCCTCGGTGACCGCGAGGATCCGCGGCCCGGTCGAACCCGACGGCGAAGCGGCGGGCATCCGGATCAGATCCGGGTCTGGTACTCGCCCGTCCGCGTGTCCACGCGGATCGTGTCCCCCTCGTTGACGAACAGCGGGACCGACACGACGAGGCCCGTCTCGAGAGTCGCGAGCTTGCGGGCACCCTGGGCCGTGTCGCCGGCAAAACCCGGTTCGGACTGGGTGACAGCGAGATCCACGGTGACCGGCAGCTCGACGCCCAGCGTCTCGCCCTGATACGTCGTCCGATCCAGGATCATCCCGTCCTTGAGGTACTGCGTGGACTCAGCCAGCTGGTCGGCTCGCAGCACGAACTGGTCGTAGTTGTCCGTATCCATGAAGTGGAAGTCTTCGTCGTCGCGGTAGAGGAACTGGACCGGCCGCGTCTCCATCGTCGCTCGCGGCCACTTCGTGCCTGCCTGGAACGATCGGTCGACGGTCCCTCCCCGCCGGACGTTCCGGAGCGAGATCCGGACCTGCGCAGAGCCACGCCCCATCTTGATGTGGTGGTAGTCGAGGATCTGCCAGAGGTCACCATCGAGTTCGATGGTCACGCCCTTCTTGAGTTCGCCGGTGCTGATCATGGGATGGCAGGGCTCCTGGTCGAACGAGAGGCACGGCGCGTTCGCGCCAGCGCCGGATCGGGGTCAATGAGGCCGATTGTAGCCGACGACCACCATCGGTCAGGACAAGGACCGATCGGGCCAGCGTTCGTCATGTCACTTGATCCGCCGGCGGGTCCCGCCGTTACTGTTTGAACTGGAACCCAAGACCTTTCGCTGTTGGAAGTACACGCCGACTACGAGTAAGCCGGCACAGGACGCCGCGATCGCTCAGTGTCCGTCAATGTCATATGAGGCAGCGACGTGCCGGAGCGTGGCGGCGCCCGCACTCGCCGCGCGAGGGCACCGAGTCCAGGCGGGGCCCGAGCGGCACGACGACCCAGGGGTCAGAGAGCCGGAGCGCCGTCCGGAGCTGCCACCGTAACCAGTCCGGCCAGTCGCTTTTCGTCCAGGATCTTGATGCCGCCGCTGCGTTCGCGTTTCACGAGTCCGTCGGCCTCCAACTCACGCAGCGTCCGATACATCATCCCGCGGCTCGCACCGATCATGGCCGCCAGATCGGTTCGTTGCGCGACCGGATGGGGCGTGTCGAAGATCTCCTTCCCGTACCGGGTGAGGATGGCAGCCATCCGCTGGCGCGCATTTTCGAACGACCGTTCATCGAGCCTCATGTTGAGAACGACCGTGAAATCCGACGACTGGTCAAGAAGGTCGACGGCCAGCCCGGCGTCTTGGAGCGCCAGCCCTCGCACGAATCGCGGATCCCATGTCGCCCACGTCCCGTCGCTGAGTGCGACCAACTCGTAGAGCGCATCAGCGTCCGGGTCGCTGATCGAGTGAACTCCGCCGAGATAGCCGGGGCCTGCGATCAGGGCGGCGTACACCTGTCCCGTCTCCGCAATGCGGCGAGCCATGACGTGCCCATCGAGCACGACGAAGGGAAACAGTTGGATCCCCCGCGCGTGCAACAGGTCACGGCGACAGAAGGTCCGTTGCTGGGCTCCAGCCTCCAGGCGACGTACCGTGCTGGCGTCGGCGCCCGGCAGCAGCCGCGCGACACGGAAACCAGCCGATTCGATCGCGCCCATGGAGGCCCTCCGTACGTCCCGCCGATGGTGCTGGGGTGCTCGGGAGCGTATGTGCACTATGACATTGCGGGCGCGAGAGGCTGAGGTAGGTTCGGATTGCTCGACGATTCCGCAAGAGCCACGTCGGCATGGTCGGGCTGGGCCCACGCGCCGAACCCGAGGACATGAAGACGCTCGAGCGTCTTCAGCGCAGCGAGGAATATTCTTGACGGCCGATCATCAGGTGGACAGGCAGCAGCCCGAGGCGCGGCGCGCAATGGTGCTCCACGATCGCCAGTTGGTCGTGGGCCTCATCGAGTTGACCCTCAACCATGGCCTGTTCGTCGTCCGGCCGGCGCACAACCTGGCAGAGGCACGGGCGATCCTCGACGAGTGGCATCCCGACATGGCCGTGATCGACATGGACCACGACGACAGCACGGCGCTGCTCGGGCGGCTCCGCGACCTTGGCCGCCTCACGAAGCGGGCGACGCCTGCCCTGGGACTGACTCGACGTGGCGACCTCAACACGAAGTTGCGGGCGTTCGACCTTGGCGTGGACGACATCCTCACGATGCCCTTCTCGCCGGAGGAGCTGCTGGCGCGCTCGATAGTCATCACACGGCGCGCGTCGGGCGTCGATCGGCCGATCATCCCCACGATCACGATGGGTGAGATCGAGATCGACATCGTCAACCGACAGGTTCGCGCCGGTTCGTCGGTCATCCACCTCTCCGGCATCGAGCAGAGCCTGCTGTACCTCCTGGCCAGCCGGGGTGGCCGCGTCACCACGAGGGAGGAGATCCTGGACGCGATCTGGGGTACGGACTTCGTGGCTGAGAGCAACATCGTGGATCGCCACATCCGGAGCCTCCGGGTCAAGCTCCAGAACGACTACCGGCATCCGCGGTTCATCGCTACGGTCCCGGGTGAGGGGTACCGGTTCATCCCGACCTTCACGAACTTGGGCTGGGACGTGGCACCGAAGGTCATCGCGCAGAACCCGGGCACGACCCCGCCGGACTGAGTCTCCAAGGGTCATGCGCGGCCGAGGCCTCGGCGGATGCCAGACGCGACATCGGCACTGCAATTGCCATCGCACCGGGAGTAGGTGTCGTGGTCAGGGAGCGTCGCGGTCCTTGAGTGCGCGGAGGCGGACCTGGAATTCGGCCATGTCGATCTCGCCGCGCGCGAGTCGCCCGCGAAGAGCCTCTTCGGCCGCGTCACGACGGGCGGGCATCCCGCGCCGGATCGCCCAGACAACCACGATGATGAAAGCGAGCGGGATGATGAACGCCAGGGCCATCCCGATCATCGTGATGCCGAAGATCGCATCGAACATGCCGCCGAAGTCAGCGCTCATACGCCAAGCCTAGCCGTTCGCGAGGCGCGCATTCGGGGCCGCGCTCACGTCCCTACCACCACAACATCCCGCGGGAAGAGCGTCAGGCGCTCAAACCGATCAGCTTGCGCATCGAGGACCACGAGATCCTCGATTCGGACGCCCGTCTCGGCCTCGAGGTAGATCCCAGGCTCCACCGAGAAGACGGTCGGCGACGGCAACGGGGTGGTGGCTGCGGTCCGTACGAGCGATGGCAGCTCATGGGTGGCCAGCCCGATTCCGTGGCCCAGGCCGTGCTGGAATGCCGGCCATCGTCCGTCCGCTTCGATCGAAGCGCGCGCAACGCCGTCGATCTTTCGCCCGTCCGGCAGTCGCGCCCCGTGGCGGGCGGCCGCGAGCCCGGCCCGCAATGCCTCGAAAGCGGCGTCCTGCGAGGCAGCGACAGTCTCGTAGACCCCGAGATCACGCGGCGTCGGGTCACCGACGAACAGGGTCCGAGTCATATCGCTTCGGTAGCCTGCGACCTGTGCCCCGAAATCGAACAGCAGAACGGCGCCCGTCTGAACCGGACGTTGCGCAGGAGAACCGTGCGGAAGGGCGGCCTCGGGGCCGGCGAGGCAGGTCACGTCGAAGGCCAGGGCCTCGGCACCGCCGGTACGCATCCGCCATTCGAGATCCATCGCGAGCTCGATCTCGGTCATGCCGGGACGAATGACCGGCAGGAGCGAGGCAAGGGCACGATCAGCCACCGCGCAGGCCGCGGCAATCCGCTCGATCTCCGCCGGCTCCTTGACCTGCCGGTCGGCCTCGATCCAGCCTTCGACGGGAACGAGTTCCACGTCCGGCGCTGCAGCGGCGAGCCGGTCCCAGGTGGCATGCGCCACGAACCCGGCTTCCACGGCAACCCGCCGGGCACCGGCCTCGGATATGAGCGCCGGCCATCGACCAGCCAGCGCGTGGTAGCACTCGAACAGCGTGGCGTCCGGGGCCTCGCGCCGGGCCTGGATCGTGTAGCGGCTGTCGGCGAGGACCCGCACGGCATCGGCCGTCACCAGGAACTTGCCTGAGTCCCCGGCGGAGGCGCCCTCCGTTTCCGCGAGGGTGAACCCCGTGAGATACCGCATGTGCTCACGCCGGACGCCGAAATACGCGTCAACGCCGGCCGCCTCCATGCGGGCCCTGAGCCGGGCCAGCCGTGCCGGACGCGCCGAGCGGTCGGCCTCCTGCCAGCGTTCGAGATCGGCCTGCGTCGGCGGCGCCTGGAAATCTGTGGGACGAGGGTGGCCGACCACGCTCAAGTCGGGTACTTCTTGATGTTGGCCTGGTGCTCCTTGAGCGTCTTGGCGTAGACCGTCTTCCCGTCCCCGATGGCCAGGAAGTACA
>JANMNF010000136.1:0-5547 GCA_031373765.1 Chloroflexota bacterium | reverse complement strand
CGGCAACTCGAAGCTCGAGACAACGAGGTCGGCGGCCCAGATCCTCGGCCCAGGTGCGGCCGGCATCCTCATCGGGATCCTGAAGGCGCCGATCGCGATCCTCCTCGACGCGCTCAGCTTCGTGTTCTCGGCGATCTTCGTCTTCGCAATCCGCAAGGCCGAGCCGCCGATCGAGCCGCACGACGAAGCCACGGGGCCGCGGCCATCGATGCGAAAGGAGATCGCCGGGGGCCTGCGCTACGTGACCGGGCACCAGTGGCTGCGGTCGATCGCGGCGACCACCGGCACGTCCAACTTCTTCGGCAACGTCGGCGGTGCGATCCTGATCCTGTACCTCGTCCGGGAGCGCGGGCTTACCGCCGAACACATCGGCTTCGCCTTCTCGATCGGGTCCATCGGCGTCCTCATTGCGGCCCTGATCACCGGCCGGCTCACCAAGCGGTTCGGGGTGGGACGGATGCTCGTGGCGATGGCGTTCGGGTTCAGCCTGTCGGGCCTGCCGGTGGCCGCGGCCCCCGACAACCTGATCTTCCAGGGCCTGGCGCTGGGCGCGTTCCTGGGCGGGTTCTGCGGCGTTGCCTGGAACATCAACCAGGTCAGCTTGCGTCAGGCCATCACGCCCCAGCGGATGCAGGGAAAGATGAACGCGACGATGCGATTCATCGTCTGGGGCACCATGCCGATCGGCGCGATCATCGGTGGCACGCTCGCTCAGACCATCGGGCTGCACGAGACGATCTGGATCGGTGCCCTCGGAGGTCTCATCGCGTTCATCCCGGTGACGCTGTCACCGGTCCGCCACCTCGTGACGATGCCGGAACCGGTGGACGGGACCCCGGCACCCTCAGCCTAGGTCGGCGCCAGCCTCGAAGTGCCGGCGATCTAGTCCAGCATCGGGACGTGGACACCGCGCTCGCGGGCGACCTCGACCGCTCGTTCGTAGCCCGCGTCGACATGGCGCAGGACGCCCATTGCCGGGTCGGTGGTGAGGACACGTTCCAGTTTGCGGGCCGCGAGGTCTGTGCCGTCGGCGACGACGACCATCCCTGCATGCTGGGAATAGCCGATCCCCGTGCCGCCGCCGTGGTGGATGCTGACCCACGTCGCCCCGGCGGCGGTGTTCACCAGCGCGTTGAGGAGCGGCCAGTCCGCGACGGCATCCGAGCCGTCGAGCATCGATTCCGTCTCCCGATTTGGTGAGGCCACGGAGCCGGAATCGAGATGGTCCCGCCCGATGACGATCGGGGCGCTGACCTCGCCGGTTCGAACGAGCTCGTTGAACGCGAGGCCCGCCTTCGCCCGCTCGCCATAGCCGAGCCAGCAGATCCGCGCCGGGAGGCCCTGGAACGGCACGCGCTCATGGGCCATCTCGATCCACCGGCGCAGGCCCTCGTCGTCGGGGAACAGCTCAAGGATCGCGCGGTCGGTCCGTAGGATGTCGGCGGGATCACCGCTGAGCGCGACCCAGCGGAACGGCCCGCGGCCCTCGCAGAACTGGGGGCGGATGAACGCGGGCACAAAACCGGGATAGTCGAAGGCATTCTCGACGCCGCCGTCCACCGCTTGGGCTCGGAGGTTGTTGCCGTAATCGAACACGACGGCGCCGGCATCCTGGAACGCCAGCATCGCCCGGACGTGATCGGCCATCGCGCGAACCGAGCGCTTCAGGTACTCGCCCGGCTGGGTCTCGCGGAGCGTCGTCGCGTCGGCGAGCGAGATCTCCGCGGGGATGTACCCGCTGAGGGCGTCGTGGGCTGAGGTCTGGTCCGTGACCACATCGAAACGCTCCCCGGCCTTCGCCCAGGCAGGCTCGATCTCCGCGGCGTTGCCGACGAGCGCGATGGAATTGGCCTCGCCGGCCGCTGCCCAGGCCCTCGCTGTCGCCAGGGCCTCGACTGGGTCGTGCGTCAGGGCGTCGACATAGCCGATCTCGAGTCGGCGCCGGGCCCGATGCTCATCGACTTCGATGGCCAGGCAGACGCCGCCGTTCATGGTCACGGACAGCGGCTGCGCCCCGCCCATTCCGCCGAGGCCCGCCGTCAGGACAACGCGGCCGGCGAGCGTCCCATTGAAGTGCTGACGCGCCAATTCCGCGAAGGTCTCGTAGGTGCCCTGCAGGATCCCCTGCGTCCCGATGTAGATCCACGACCCGGCCGTCATCTGGCCGTACATCATCAGGCCCTGCCGCTCGAGGTCCCGGAAGACATCCCACGTCGCCCACTTCCCGACGAGGTTGGAATTCGCGATGAGGACGCGGGGCGCCCATTCGTGGGTGCGCACCACGCCCACCGGTTTGCCGCTCTGGACGAGCAGGGTCTCGTCGTCGGCCAGGTTGCGAAGCTCCCGGACGATCGCATCGAAGGCGGCCCAACTTCGCGCGGCGCGGCCCGTTCCGCCGTAGACGACGAGGTGATCAGGATCCTCGGCGACCTCCGGGTCGAGGTTGTTCATCAGCATTCGGAGGACCGCCTCCTGCTGCCAGCCTCGACAGGACATTTCGGTGCCTCGCGGGGCACGGACGGGTCGCGGACCCGACGGGGCGTACGGGCCGGCCGATCCAGTCATGTGTCCATCGTACGGCGCTTCACACCCGGCCACTGGCGTGTGGGCGCGGGAGTCACCTATCAGCCGCCCCGACGACCGGAAACGAATGAGGCACCGGCGACCACGACGACGAGCAGGACGGCAACCCCAGCCCCGATGACCACGATCCACGGGATTGTCAGTGTCTCCGGCGGGCTGCCGCCCGCCTCACCAGGCCCGCCTGCCAGAGTCCCTTCCCCAAGGGCAAGCAGCGCTTCGTCCTCGAGTTGTCGGCCCTCTGGCGTTGACAGGTCGCCCCACGGAGAACAGATGCTCGGCTGGAGGATGCCGTTGGCCACGGTTGCAACGAGGATCATGTGCATGCCGACGGTGAGCGGGATTCCGCAGTCCGCTCCATTTCCGCCGCGGATCGGAACGTCGATCGCAGCGCTCGTGCCCTTGTACCAGCGCTCCACGCGGAACAGGCCCTGCTGGTTCGCGTCTGCCGCACTGACCGTGCCGGTCAGGATGACGGTGTCCGGGAGTGCGGCGTACTCGGCGATCGGTTGGGGTTGGATGCAGGAACAGGCATAGGCACAACCTGGGTTGGCCAACCCCAGGACTCCAAACCCCAAGGCCACAACGCCGATCATCAGGACCGTTCGAAGTCGGTGCACGCGATCCTCCTAAGGTCGAAGGTTCTCCATCAGCAGCTCCCCGAGGCGACGGTCACCCACCGCCGACGCCGAGATCAGGATGCCCTGATCGACGAGCCAGACGTGGTAGGTCAGGACGCCACCGCCGCATGACCCGATGAAGACGGTCCGACCCGCGATCTGGGCTTCTGCCTTCCCCGTCACTCCGGCCGCCTGCGAGCAGGCGCCTTCATCGTAGGAATCGCGCCAATCGCGGAACACGGCGTCGTCCATAGCGCCGGGTTCGAGCCGAACCACGACCGCGTAGACGAACTGGCCCGAGGTCGCATCGACCGCGATGCCGGCCGCCATCGCGGACCCCACCGCTGCGAGTTCGGGTCCGGCCAGGGCCGCAATTTCCGCCTCGGGGCTTTCGACCATCTCGATCCCGTCGACCGTTGCCGGGAGGACGCCAAGGAGCGTCGGATCGATGGCAACGGACGATGAGGGCGCGACGCTTGACGTCGCCGTGGGCAGATCCTGGGTTGGACTGGCGACCGGCGTGTCCGTGCGTGTTGGAGCGACGGTCGGTACGGGTCCGCAGGCCGCGAGGGCGATGGCAAGGGTCGTTGAGACGATTGCGGCGTGGGCTCTGGCCAGGACCGCGGCCCTCGTCATAGTTCCCGGCGCATGACGGGGAATCGCGCGTCGTCAATGGCGGTAGCGAACCCGGCCCGGACCCAGAACTCGACCGTGGCCGCGCTGGTGCCGTCCTCTCGAACGCCTGGTTCCGGGTACGTCTCAACGGCTGCGAACCCGCGCCCCGCGAGGTCCTCGCAGATGGCGGTGATGAGGGTGCCGGCCAGACCCGCCCCGCGAGCCTCGGCCGTTGCCGCGATGCAGGTGATGACCGCGGGCAGCGGGGCGGCGGGCAGGCGTGGATAGAGCTCGCGGACCCGCTGGGCTCGCGGATACGCCGAGAGTGGGCCGAACTGGGCGTAGATCGCCCGTCGGCCATCAACTTCGAGCACCTTGGCGTAGGTCCCGAAGACGCGCAGACCCCGACCGAGGAGTTGGAGCTTGCGGGGCTGGCCCGCCCCGATAGCCGGGCCCGTGTCACGGACCGGCGCAAACGGGTTATCGGTGGGACTGTGGTCATCGTCGTCACCGAATGGGTTGATCGACGAGCGCGTGCCGCCTGTGGCGAACGGGTTGAATGCCGGGCCCTTCGGTGCCGGCGCGAATGGATTCGCGCTCGGGGTCTGTGCGGTTGGCGCCACTGGCGCGGCGGGATCCCACCACGAGAGGCGGGCGGCTCGGGACCCGCGATCTCCGTCTTCCCAGTAATCGCAGCTTCGGTGGTCAAAGCCGGGATCGACGCACGGCGGAATTCGGGCAAAGCCCTCGGCGTCCTTGATATCGATGATCGTGATGTCCGGCATCGCGCCTATCCGTGGCGATCCGTCGCGGGTCCGAAAGCGGTCGCGGGTCCGGCAAGCGCCGCGAGGGCGCCGCTTCGCACGAGCGCGATCGCGGCCGTGAGATCCGGACCCGGCTCGCGATCCTCGTCGACGTGCGTTGCCTGCGTTCGGACGAGGTCATGAGCGGCACGCACCCCGGCGCCGGCATCGACCCCGGGCATGCTCGCCAGCCGCAGGTCCAGTGCCTGGGCGGCACACAGCGCTTCGATCGCGAGGATCTGTTCCACGTGCGCCAGCACGGTCCGAGCATGGCGGCCCGCGATCGGGCCCATCGACACATGGTCTTCCTGGTTCGCGCTCGTCGGGATCGAATCCGCGCTCGCCGGATGAACGAGGACCTTGTTCTCCGAGGCGAGCGCGGCCGCCGTGTACTGGAGGATCATCAGCCCCGAATCGAGACCCGAAGATGGGGCGAGAAAGGCGGGCAGCCCGCCGTTCAGATGCGGGTCCAGGAGCAGCGCTGTGCGCCGCTCGCTGATGGAACCGAGCTCCGAAATCGCGAGCTTCGCGAAATCCAGGGCCAGGGCGATCGGTTCGCCGTGGAAGTTGCCGCCCGAGATGACCAGCCCGCCACCGGTGGCAAGCGCGGATGGATCGGCCACGCCGCCGCCGGGGAAGACGAGCGGGTTGTCGGTCGCGGAGTTGAGCTCGATGTCGAGGACGCGGCGCAGGTGATCGAGCGCATCGCGGACCGCGCCGTGGACCTGCGGCACGCAGCGCAGGGAGTACGGGTCCTGGACCTTGTGCGCCGACGCGTGATGCGAGGTCTGGAGCCCGGAGTCGCGGAGGAGGGCTCGGAGTTCTGCCGCGACCGCGATCTGCCCGGGGTGCGGGCGCGCCAGTTGGTACGCGGCCGAGAATGCAACGTCGGTCCCGAGCATCGCTTCGACCGTCATCGCCGCCACGGT
>JANMNF010000121.1:0-3167 GCA_031373765.1 Chloroflexota bacterium | reverse complement strand
GCAGAGGGCACAAGGACCGGCGGCACCATCAGGGCCGACGGCTCGATCATGGTCGAGCAGCAGGCTCCGGCGACGGAGCCAATCTGTCCGATCTGTCTCGCTCGAGGGACGCTGATTGAGACCCCGGCAGGCGGCGTGGCGGTTGAGGACATGCGGATCGGGGACCCGGTCTGGACGCTCGCCACATCCGGTCAACGGATCCAGGGGACGGTCATCGCACTCGGCTCAACGGTGGCGCCGGCGGACCATCGTGTCGTCAATCTCGTCCTAGCTGACGGTCGAACCGTGACGGCGTCGCCTGGCCATCCTCTTGCCGACGGACGGCATCTCGGAGATCTTCGCGTGGGCGATGCGGTCGACGGTTCGGTCGTTGCCTCGGCGGACCTGCTCGCCTATGCCGGCGGGCGGACGTTCGATCTCGTCGTGTCCGGGCCGACCGGGACCTATCTCGTCGACGGCATCCCGCTCGGATCGACGCTCCGGCCCTAGTTCGGAACGCGGATCCCCGGCACGGTCCGGGCGAGAAACTCGAGGACCACGCCCGTCTGCTTGATCCGTTCATCGATCTGGAACGGGGCATGGCCGGAGGGGAACAGGTACAGCTCGTGCGGGTGGTCGCGCGCTGCGAGCCGATCCGTATAGGCGAGGACCTGCCCGATTGGGCAGCGGCTGTCGGCCTTGCCGGCCAGGAACAGGATCGGCGCCTTGACCTCGTCCACGTACGAGATCGGCGATCGCTCGGCCATGAGCTGCGGGACCTCGTCCGGGGTTCCCCCCAGCAACGCTCGATCGTAGGCCTGGAGGAGCGGCGAGAGGTGCTCGTAGCCCATGGCGTAGTCGCCGACCGGCACCCCGGCGACGCCCGAAATGAATCGATTGGGATGCATGCCGTGCATCAGGAGTGTCAGGTAGCCGCCCCAGGACCAGCCCGCGATCGCGAGCCTCGATGGATCCGCGAGGCCCTTCGCGAGCAGGTCGTCCACGCCCGCGTTGATGTCCTCGAGCTCAGGCCATCCGATGTTGCCGATCAGGGTGTCACGCCACTCAGCGCCGAACCCGATCGACCCGCGGTAATTCACCAGGACGACCTGGAAACCCGCGTCGACATAGGCCTGGAGGTCCGGAGCCCAGCGATCGAGATCGACGGACGTTGGGCCACCGTGGACATGAACGAGGGTTGGATAGGGGGCTTCGCCCTCGGGCTCGATACGCCAGCCCGTGACGGTCTGGCCGTGCGGGTTCGGGAAGGACCACGGGATGAACGGCCGGCCCGCCGGCGCAGCGCCGGGGTCGAGGATGGGCTCATCTCGTCCGACCTGGAGCAGTACGCCCGGGTGCTCGCCATCCTGAAGTCGGTACCAGACCGAGCCGTCCGGCCGGACGCGGGCGCCAGAAACGGACCCCGCCCGGGTTTCGAGGTCGGTGATGGTGCCGGAAGCGAGTTCGTACCGGTGCAGCCGATGCCGCCCGTCCTTCAGCTCGACGAGCAGCAACGCGCTCGCATCGGGCCACCAATCGGCGACCTCGGTGTGGCCGGCCCAGGGCAGGTCGAGGTCCACGAACTCCCCGGTGCGGGGGTTCCACACTGCCGGGGCGTGCTCACCGCGACGCTCGTGCCCGATGGCCAGGCGGTCGTCCCCGGGAACCGGAGACCACGCCGCGGCCGTGAGGCATCCTCCCTCATCGCGCAGATCGGCAAGGATTGCGCCTGTTCGGGCATCGATGACCCGAAGGGCCGGATGGATGAGATCTCCGTGCTCGCCGTGCTCGATCGCGACCAGCGTCTCGTCGGCGGACAGGCCGGCCAGTTCCGTCCCGCCCCGAATGGTGGCATCGGCACCGCCCAGGAGGAGCGATTCCGTGCTGAACGCCAGCCGTCGCGCCGAGCCCGAATCGTCGATGACGTACAGACCGAAGCCCGATTCGTTGCTGATGACCGCAACGGACCGCTCCCGCCCTGGGGCCATGCCCTCGTCCCAGCCGGTCGGCAGGCCCTCGGCGAGTGGTTCAGGTTCGCCCCCAATGAACGGCGCGGCCACCCATTCGCCGGCCTCGGAGCCGGTCGTGTCGCGGTGCCACAGGACCCACTCACCGTCGGCGCTGACGTGGCCGGAGACAAGACCTATCGGCTCGCTGGTGATCTGGCGGTGCACGCCGGAATCGAGATCCCACGAGTGGAGCTGATAGATGCCGCTCGCCGACGAGACGTACATGATCCGGTTCGGCGCGGTCCGTGACCAGGTCGGGAACCCGAGGATCGGAGCGCGAAAGCGGCGCTTCCAGAGAGGCGACGAGTCAGTCATGTGGTGGCTACTCCTGGGGGGTGGGCGCCGTCGACGGCGCGCGGGTTGTGGGAATTCATGATGCCCGCTGGATGAGGATCGCGGCGGTCAGCAGGATCTGTCCGAGGTGGTAGGGGACCATCACGCCGAGTCGGTGCCACGCCGGCGCCGCTTCGCGTGTTTCGGGCGAAGTGACGAACTGACGCCAGCCGAGGACCGCGTCCGACGTCACGAATAGCCACGCGCCCGCGGCAGCGACGAGCGAGCCACTGGCTGTTGCGGCGACCGCCATCAGGACGATGGCCCCGAAGTACGCCGCGACCGGTCGTCGCATACCCGCGGCCGCGGCACCACGCAGGATCGGCCGCCCTGCCAGGAGGAGGACGGCAACTCCCACCACGCCTGCGATCGCCCCCGGCGGCGCGTGCAGTGGCCCGAGCAGGAACGCGGCGAGGTAGGCCACGTGGGCCAGGAGGAACGCCGCGAGCCCGGCGCTGAACCGGGTCGGCGGGAGGAGCAGGATGTCGCCGAAGAAGGACGCCCCGAGCGCCGCCGCCAGGAGCAGGCTCACCGGGCGCGCGTCGGGATCACCGAGGAACGCAGCAACCAGCAGGATCACGATCACCGCCGGTTTCGCGATGCGCTCGCGACGGGCGTCCCCCTGGGCCACGGCGACCCAGTCGATCGCGGCGGCGACGCCGGCGGCTGCCAGCAGCACCAGTTCCAGGGTTGTCACGATCGGGCGGGCCGGGCCGAGTAGGCGTTCATCCCGGGTATGATGCCCCACGTGACGAACGAACCAGCGAACCTCCGGCCATGGTCGGGTGACCGCGGGCCGGCCGGATGGGGTCTCGGCGACGGACAGGCCATTCCGTGGGAGTACGC
>JANMNF010000060.1:0-4502 GCA_031373765.1 Chloroflexota bacterium | reverse complement strand
CCGGGCCCGACGGCTACGAGGTAGCCGAGGACTGAGCCCCGATCAGGGCCGCGTGAGCGCCGCGACGATCGAGGCCGACGCGGCGGGATCCGGAAACGAGGCCTGCGTTCCCGGGCGCGTGACGCTATCTGAAGCACAGGCCAGGCCCAGCGCCACCGCAGCGGTCTCCGACCAGCCCGAGGCGAGGCCCACGGCAAACGCGCCAACGAACGCATCGCCCGCGCCAGAGGTGTCGGCAGCCGTCACCCGCGTCGCGGGGAGTCGGGCAACGGTTCCATCGGGCTGAAGCAGCGCCGCACCGTTCGCCCCGAGGGTCACGATGAGGCGGGTCCCTACCCTTAACGCAAGCGACCGGATCGCGTCGTCGGTCACATCGGCGCTCCCACCCGCCAGCATCCCGAATTCCGATTCGTTGGGGATGAGCCAGTCCGTGACCGCGAGGAGATCGGGCGCTATGGGCGCCGCAGGCGCGGGATTGAGGATGGTGGTTGCGCCGCGGGATCGGGCGGCAGAGAACCCCGCGGCCGTGACCCCCTGCGGAATCTCGAACTGGCCGACGGCCACGGCGAAACGATCGCGTCCAATGATTGCGCGCGCAGCGTGATCCGATGTGACGAGGTCATTCGCGCCGGGGACGACGATGATCCGATTGGTCCCGTCGTCCTCGACCCAGATGGGTGCGACGCCGCTTGAGCCGGCGACCCGCATCACCCCGGATGCGTCGATCCCGAGCCGGGCGAAGTTCTCGAGCGTCAGGTCCGCGTAGGCATCATCTCCGAGCGCCCCGACGAACGAGACTTCAGCCCCAAGGAGCCGCGCCATGACCGCCTGGTTCGCCCCCTTGCCGCCAAACCCCGACTGAAATCGACGGCCGATGACCGTCTCCCCGGGGCCCGGCGCACGCTGCATGTAGGCGATGAGGTCCGTATTCATGCTGCCGATGACGAGGATCCTCGCGGAGCCCATCGAGACTGCCTCGCCCACGTGTGCCTCCCTGCTCATCCAGACCCGGACACGATACCGTGGCGGGATGCACTTTCGATCGTTCGTGCCGCCGCGTGTCCTCGCGGCTATCGCGACCCTAGCCGTTGCGGCAACCCTTGTGGGCTGCTCGGGCTGGAGTGCTGCGCCAACGCCGGCCGATCCGCCGCGGGTTCACAAGATCGCGATCGCCTACGACATCTCGGGCCGCGGAGACGGAGGCTTCAACGACATCGCCTACAACGGAGCCAAGCAGGCGGCCGATGAGCTTGGCGTAGAGCTCAAGGAGGTCACCGCGCGACCTGACGACACCGATGACGACCGCGCCGAGCGGCTGCGGCTGCTCGCCGGCTCAGGTTACGACGCAATCATCGCGGTGGGCTACACCTACGCGGGCCCGCTCCAGAGGGTCGCGGCGGCGTTTCCGAACACGAAGTTCGCGATCGTCGACGACGGGACCGTGGACGCACCCAACGTGGAGGGCATCCTGTTCGCGGAGCAGGAGGGTTCGTTCCTCGTCGGCGTTGCGGCCGGCCTGAAGACGACCACGGGCACGGTCGGCTTCATCGGCGCGGTCCAGATCCCGCTCCTGCAGAAGTTCGAGGCCGGCTACACGGCCGGCGTCCACGCCGCCAACCCGGCGGCGAAGGTCCAGACCACGTATCTCAGCCAACCGCCCGACAACTCCGGGTTCGGGGACCCGCCCCACGGCAAGGAAGCAGCACTCGGGATGTATGACAACGGGGTCGACATCATCTTCGCCGCCGCTGGTGGCTCCGGATCTGGCGTCCACGAAGCCGCCGCCCAGACGGGGCACTGGTCGATCGGCGTCGATGCCGACGAATACCTGCTGGCGCCCGAGGGCATTCGCGACCACATCCTGACCTCGATGCTCAAGAACGCGAATGTCGCCACCCACGAGTTCGTGATCCAGGCGGCCGGGCTTGCGTTTACGCCGGGGGTGCACACGTTCACACTCGCGAACGGCGGAGTCGGCTACGCGACGTCCGGCGGGTTCATCGACGACATCCGCCCGCAGCTCGATGCCTACGCGATGAAGATCGTGGCTGGCACCATCGTCGTTCCCGAAACGCCCTGACGGGCTGCCACGTGGCCCGACTTCGCGGCGCCGCCCTCCTGATGGTCGCGCCGGGCGCTGCGCTCTTGCTGGCGCTCTGCGTGGCCGCGGGCATCCTTGCTCTGGCCGGAGCCGACCCGCTCGCGACCCTGCGCGACGCCCTCGCCTACGGACTTGAGCCGGCCACATTGGTGGCCATCACGAACAAGGCGCTCCCGTACTACCTCGCAGGTATCGCAGCGGCCGTCGGCTTCCATCTGCGGCTGTTCAACATCGGCATCGACGGGCAATACCGGCTGGGGGCCTTCGCCGCCGCCGTCGTCGGGGCCGCCGTGACGCTCCCGCCGCCGCTCCACATCGCCCTGATGATCCTCGTTGCGATCGCCGTGGGTTGGGGTTGGGCGGCCATCGCCGGGCTTCTCTACGTCCGACGGGGCGTCAACGTCGTGATCTCGACGATCATGCTCAACGCCGTCGCGACCGGGATCATCGCCTACCTGCTGTCCCCGTCGCGGCTCGCGCAGCAGGCGGCGGGGAGCAACAACGTGACCACGGCGACGATCCCGGAGAGCGGTTGGCTGCCCGCCATCCCGACGCCGGCGGGCGACATTAACGGGGCCGTGATTCTCGCGATGGTCGTTGGCGTCGCCTACTGGGTCGTTCTGCACCGGACGACGATCGGGTTCGAGGTTCGTGCGATGGGGCTCGCCGTGCGCGCCGCGACGGTTGCGGGCATGCGCAGCGGGCGCCTCGCCCTCATGACCATGGCTGCGTCGGGCGCGATCGCCGGGCTCGTCGGGATCCCGCAGCTGCTCGGGGCGACGCATCGATTCGGACTCGACTTCCCGGCTGGCCTTGGGTTCACAGGACTGTCCGTGGCAATCCTTGGACGGAATCATCCGGTCGGGGTGGCGATCGCGGCGTTCGTGTGGGCATTCCTCGAGCGTTCGGCCCAGGTGCTCGATCTTGCCGGCGTCAGCCGGGAAGTCGTCACGATTCTTCAGGCGGTCATCGTGCTGTCAATCGTCGTCGCATATGAACTGGTCCGGCGCGTTCGAGTCCGCCGCGAGCGACTGTTGGTCGCCCGCGCGGTTGAAGGCGCCCCGGCGTGACCGTCAGCTTTGCAAGCCGATTGACCACGATGATGCGCCGAGTCGCATCGCGCAGGAGCCGAGGGTTCGCCGCGCCCGTCGCCCGGATCGTGCTCGGTTTCACGATCCTGTCGCTGCTCAGCGGCGCCTTTGACGCACCCGACCTGTTTTCGCGTGGCGGGATCTCCGCGACCCTCCGCTTCGCCGCGCCGATCCTCCTCGCCGGTCTCGGGGCGCTGTGGGCCGAACGATCGGGCGTGATCAACCTCGGGCTCGAAGGGATGATGATCGCCGGTACCTGGTTCGGGGCATGGGCGGGCTACCAATGGGGGATCGGCCCGGCCCTGCTCGCTGGCGTTGCGGCTGGGGTGTCCTTTGGGCTCGCCCATGCGCTGCTGTCGGTGAGTTTCGGGGTCGACCAGGCGATCTCCGGGCTGTCGCTCAATCTCCTCGCCGCAGGCCTCACGCGTTTCCTGTCATCGATCACGTTCGCGACGGTTCCGGGCGGGTCGATCGTGATCTCACCTCCGGTCCCGGTCTTCCCAACGATGAGCGCTCCTGGGATCGAGGCGTTGCTGGCTCCCGTTGAGCGTGCCGGGATCCCCGCCCTCAGCGACGCCGCGGCTGTCATCCTCGGGCTGCTGACGGATGTCTCCGTGCTGACGATCGGCGTCGTTGCGCTCGTCCCGCTGACCTGGTGGATCCTGTGGCGAACGAGTCTGGGTCTGCGGATTCGCGCCGTCGGCGAGCGCCCCGAGGCGGCCGACAGTCTCGGCATCCGGCCCTGGCGCTACCGCTACTTCGCGCTCGCGGTGTCGGGTGGCCTCGCCGGGCTCGCCGGAGTCTATCTCGTGACCGTCGCATCGAGCCTGTACCGCGAGGGCCAGACGGCGGGCCGCGGCTTCATCGGCCTCGCCACGGTGATCTTCGGCAACTGGAATCCATGGTCGGTGACGGTCGGATCCCTCGTCTTCGGGTTCACGGATGCGCTCCGGACGCGTCAGGAAGTCACGGTCGGGGTGCTGCTGGCCGGACTCGGATTGCTCTGCCTCATCGTCGCCCTGCGGCGTGGTTTCAGGCGCGACTGGCGCGGCGTCGCGGCCTTCGGTATACCCGCGGCTGCGATGCTCGTCTGGTTCTGGGTCGTCCGGATCGTGCCGTCAGAGCTCGTGAGCTTCGCGCCGCACCTGGCGACGCTGGTGGTCCTCGCCGTCGCCCGCCGGCGCCTCCGTCCACCGGCCTCGCTCGGAGAGCCCTACCGCCGAGACGCGGCGCTATGACGACGCCGGTCGGGACCGGTAAGGTGAGCGCCAGCCAGACCCGCCAAACTGAGGTTCAGACATGCCCGACTA
>JANMNF010000039.1:0-1501 GCA_031373765.1 Chloroflexota bacterium | reverse complement strand
GAGGAGCCCTACGACCGTCACGGCCCTCAGGCCGGCGATCCGCAGGACAAACCCGGACACGAGGGCACCGACGGCCGTCGCGCCGGCCAGCGCGCCAAGGGTCACGCGCTGGACATCCGGGCCGCCATAGAGGACCCGATCGACGAACACGGCCGCGCCCACGATCGCGGTGGCGAACCCGTACCCGGTCAGGAGCGAGACCAGCGCAGCCGATGCGAACGCCCGATGGCGGAACAGGCGAACGTCGAAGAAGGCGCGCGGATGCCGCGCGCCGATCCGGGCCGAGACCGCCACGCAAACCAGCCCCGCGGCACCGGCCAGGACGAGTATTAGCGCCGGATCCAGGCTGCTGCCAAGGATGTCCGAGCTGCCGGCGAGCGTCGTCGCCAGGAGGATGAGCGCAATCCCGAGGGAGAACGCCACGGCACCGGCCACGTCGACGGAGCCGCGCAGGCGAGCCGTCTCCCAGTCAGCTGAGGCGGCCCATGCCACTGCCAGCGCCACGATCCCGATCGGGACGTTGATGTAGAAGACGTAGCGCCACGAAGCCGCCAGGGCGTCATGCACGCCGCCGTCCGCAAGTCCCGCGGCCTCGAGCGCGGCAGCGGGATGGAAATTGGTGATGATCCAGGCGCCGACGAACGGACCGGCAGCCATCCCCAGGAAGGTCAGGGCACCGATGAACCCCAGGGCACGGGGACGCCCGTCGTCATCGAACAGGTGCGATGCCGCCGCCGTGCCGACCGGAACCAGGATGCCGCCGCCGATCGCCTGGACAACGCGCGCCGCGATGAGTTCCTCCAGGGATCCCGCGCGCCCGGCGAGCAGGGAACCGAGGGTGAACACCGCCAGCCCTGCGAGGAACAGTCGTCTGGCGCCCCATTGATCGGCGAGGCGCCCGGCTAGCGGCATCGTGATGACATACGCGAGCAGGTACCCGTTGATGATCCACGAGGCCAGACGGAGCTGCGTCCAGCTGGCCAGGCCGGTGACGATGGACGGCAGGGCGACGGCCGTCACCATGAGCTCGAGCCCAGAGAGGAAGACGCCCGCCCCGAGCACCGCGAGCAGCACCAGCCGGCCTCGTCGATCCATGCCCGCGAGTGTAGGGCCGGACCGATCTCCATCGATGTTTGGGCTTGACACCCGGGCGCGGATCAATGCATATTGATATAAACCATTGTTGATGCGTCCGCACTTCGACGCTGGAGAACGCCCTGAGCCCGTCACCCGCTCGCATTCGGTCCACGTTTGCCGCCGTCGTCGACCAACCCGACGACCTGCGCGCTGTCCGCCTGATCCACAAGACCCTGTCCGATGTGAACCGGCTCCGCATCGTGCGTCGCCTGGCGCAGGGCGAGGCGTCGGTGACCGAGCTCATCGATCACGTGGGTCTGAGCCAACCGCTCGTCTCCTGGCACCTCGGCAAGCTCCGAATCGCGGGCCTGGTCGAGACCCGGCGAGCCGGGCGTGAAACCGTCACGCGACTGATCCCCGAGGC
>JANMNF010000341.1:0-3247 GCA_031373765.1 Chloroflexota bacterium | reverse complement strand
GCCTGTGCTTCAGATAGCGTCACGCGCCCGGGAACGCAGGCCTCGTTTCCGGATCCCGCCGCGTCGGCCTCGATCGTCGCGGCGCTCACGCGGCCCTGATCGGGGCTCAGTCCTCGGCTACCTCGTAGCCGTCGGGCCCGGGGACGAAGAAGAGCTCGTCCTTGAAGCACCATCGCCAGTCCTCGTCGGGCTGGGCGGATCGGATCATGGCATGGCCGTCGGCCAGGAAATGCGCCGTAGCGTGCCGGTTCGGGCTGTTGTCGCAACAGCTTGTCTTGCCGCAGTTGAGGCACTGGCGCAGATGGACCCACGTCGAGCCCATGTCTACGCAGGTCTGGCAGACATCGCTCGGCGCGCCGACCTCGGCAGTGGTGGCGAAGTCATCGCACAGCGGCATCATCGTAACTGCTCCCGGTGGTTGGGCTGGCCAGGGTCATGGCGGAGAGGGTGGGATTCGAACCCACGGGGCTTTCACCCGCCTGTTTTCAAGACAGGTCCGTTAGACCACTCCGGCACCTCTCCATCGCCGAGGATATCAGCGCTCACGTGGGACTAGCGTTGCGCCGTGCCGCGATATCGCGGCGATCGGTCAACCGTGATCTACCTTGTGGACCATCCAGACATTCGGGTCGAAGTAGACGCCCTCGTCCCGCTCAAGATCGATGCTGATCGGTGCCGCGGCAACCGGGAGCAAGTACTGCCCCGAATTCGGGAAGGCCTCTCCCGTCCAATGGCGCCAGTCGGCGATCGAGCCCCGAATCGTCATTGCCTGCGGTGAGCCTCGGACGATCCGGCCGCCGAGCCGCGCGTGGAGCCGGATCCAGGAGTCGAACGGCTCACCGTCGGGCCGGGTCCAGAACGCGTATTGCTCGATGGGGATGAGCGGATAGCGGTACTTGTCGGTCGGGCGGACGCAGGCGATGACCGCGCGATACCCATGCGCCAGGGCATTGGCTCGCATCGCGTTGACCATAACGCCGGCCAGGCCGGTCCCCCGCCGGGCGGGATCGACCACGATCTGGAGAGCACCGAGCGTATTAACGGGAACCCCAGCTTCGAGGTCGTGCGCCGTCTGCTCGAACTGCCGATCCCAGCCATCAGGCAAGCCGGCATCCGTGTCGTCCCAGGCGAGCGGGGCGCTGTTGCTGGTCGCCGCGATCTGGCCGTCCGGGTCGAGGAGCACGAGCTGGTAGTCGAGGAAGACGGTGTCCAGCAGATGCCAGTACTTGTCCGCCTCGCTGTCCTGGAGCATGAACTCGGGCCAGACCGAGCCGTTGAAGTTGCCCGCCGGGGCGATCAGGTCCGGTCGCTCGGCGTAGGAGACCAGGATGTGGCCGTCGGGAAGCGCGACACCGAGATCGACCATCGTGGGTGCTCGGATGGTCCGTCAGATCGCCGAGGACGGGATCCAGTCGATCCCCATATATGGGCGCAGGGGCGGCGGCACGTCGACGGAACCATCGGGTCGCTGGTAGCTCTCGAGGATCGCCGCCACGATGCGCGGGAGGGCGAGTCCCGAGCCGTTGAGGGTATGGACGAGTTCCGGCTTGGCGCCGAGCTCGGGTCGATATCGGACGGCCATCCGGCGCGCCTGGAAGTCCTTGAAATTGGAGCAGGAGCTGACCTCGAGCCAGCGCTCTACCCCCGGGGACCAGACCTCGATGTCGTACTTGCGAGCCTGCGTGAAACCCATCTCCTTCGTCGCCATGAGCAGGACGCGATAGGCCAGCCCGAGGCGCCTGAGGAGGTCCTCGGCTACGCCGGTCATCCACTCGAGCGCCTCGGCCGAGGCTTCGGGCCGCTCGAACAGGACCATCTCGACCTTGTCGAACTGATGAACGCGCAGGATCCCGCGTGTGTCCTTGCCCGCAGCGCCGGCCTCGCGTCGGAAGCAGGGCGTGTAGGCGGCATACCGGATCGGCAGCTCAGTAGCGTCGAAGATCTCGTCCCGGTGAAGATTCGTGACCGGGACCTCGGCGGTCGGGACCAGATACAGGTCGTCCCGGGTGACGACGTACATCTGGTCTTCCTTGTCGGGAATCTGGCCCGTGCCGCGGGCCGATGCCCCGTTGACGACGATGGGCGGCCAGACCTCGGTAAATCCGTTTTCGCGTGTATGGACGTCGAGGAACCACATGATCAGGGCGCGCTGGAGCGCTGAGCCGTAGCCCTTGTAGACGGGGAAGCCAGACCCGGCAATCTTGGCGCCGCGGGCCAAATCAATCATCCCGAGGTGCTCGGCAATCTCCCAGTGCGGGCGGCGCTCCCAGATCACGCCGCCAGCTGGTGCATCCGCCCCGATCTCGCCCTCGAGGGGCTGGTCGTGTGGCAACTGCTGGCCCCACGTCCGCAGGGTGATGTTCGCTTCCTCGCCGCCAATCGGGATATCGGTCTCGGCAGGGTTCGGGATGCGGAGGAGGAAGTCTTCAACGGTGGCTTCGACATCGTTCAGTTCGGCATCGATGGCGGTCAGGCGATCGCCGATTTCCGTCGACCGAGCTCGCAGCGCGGCAACCTCGGGGCCATCGGGCTGTGCGCCGCCCTTAATCGCCTCGCCGATCGCTTTCGAGGATGTGTTGCGCTCGGCTCGAAGGGCATCACCCTCCCCTTGCAGCGTCCGACGGCGCGCGTCGGCATCCAGGGCGGCGTCGATGATGGACGGATCCTCGCCCTTGTCGATGGCGCCCTTGCGAATGGCATCCGGCTCCTCGCGGAGCCTCGCGATCCCGACGCTCATGCCGCACCTCCTGCGGGGTCCATCGTCGCACGCGGGACACCTGTCTCGCGCAGGCGTCGGGCAACGAATGTCGGTTCGAGGCCGGCGAGTAACCACCCGGCGCGAGGGCCATTCGGTCGTCCCAGGAACGCCAGATAGAGTGCCGCGAATGCCTTGCTCGGCGGGAGCCCGAGACCGGTAGCCGTGGCGAAGATGGACGTCTGCCAGGCGTCGCCGCCCGCTGGTCCAGTCGCCGATCCGGTCGTCGCATCGGACGCCAGAAGATCGGCGAGCGCGGCCAGGAATCCGCGCTGGTCGGCATCGAGCCCGCCGACTTCCTCGGGAACCGTGTCCCGGACGGCCATCCGGGCACGATCCGGGGCGTAGGACTCGAGCCAGTTCCGGGCGGCCGCAAGGCGTTCTTCGAGGATTGCACGCTCGTGATCGTCGAGGGCCGAGCCCTTCTCATCGGCCATCCTGGCCCCGATGTCGGCTCCGGGCACCTGGGCGAGAAACGCCAGGTGGGCGAAG
>JANMNF010000333.1:0-2789 GCA_031373765.1 Chloroflexota bacterium | reverse complement strand
TACGCGTGCAGGCCGCTGAACCAGAGCGAGCCGGAGTACGTGACCAGGACCATCAGGAACCCGACCACGAGCAGCATCGCGGCGGGGCGGCCGGCCCATGAGCGCTGGTTTCGGGCGTGGAGGTAGATCGCGTAGATCAGCCACGTGACGAGGGCCGCGGTTTCCTTGGGGTCCCAGCCCCAGTAGCGGGACCAGGCAATCGAAGCCCACCACGAACCGAGGATGATCATGGTCGCGAAGATGGGGAATCCGATGATGACCGCGCGATAGGCGACCTCATCGAGGACGCGGTGCGATGGCAGCCACGAGAATCGATCCTCGCGGCCCTGGATCAGATACCCGACGCCGGCCCCGAAGGACGTGGCGAAGATCCCGTAACTGAGCATCGCCATGCCGACGTGGATCGTGAGCAGCGGCGCGTTCTGGAGCGCGGGCACGAGTGGCGCGATCTGCGATGGCAACGACGAGGCGTACAGCGCCAGCCCGAGGGCCACCCCGATCGGCACGAACCCGATCGAGCGGATCGGGTAGCGGCGCGACAGCACCAGGTATCCGCCGATGACCGAGGTCGCGAACGCGAGGCTGAACTCGAACAGGTTGCCCCACGGTCCGCGCCCGACGATGATCGCGCGGAGGAGCAGAGACCCGGCAAACGAGGTGAACGCGAGCGCGGCAAGCGCATACGCAGCGCCGGACAGGGCGCTGCCAGCAGCGAACGACGGTGGGCCGGAGGCAGCGGCCGCAGCCCGCGCCTGGACGAACGATCCGGAGGCGACTCCGGCCCATGCCGGCTGTGGGCCCCGTCCTGCCAGCGAGGAAATCGCCGCTGATGCGCGGCGGCCGTTCGCCAGGAGCACCGCATGCCCGATGTGGGCCGCGAATGCCACGGCGAGGATCACGGTGCCGATGGTGAACAGGAGCTGCGCGATCGATTCCATGAGTCTCTCCGCGACGCCAGGACGCTGGCCCGAGTTCCGTTCCGTTCGTTCGGGTTAGGCCGTTTCGGCGCTAGCCGGTGGCCCGCCCCGAACCGTTCACCGCATCAGGCGGCGGCTGCGCCTCCGGGAGGCGGACCGGCCGGACGGAGCGCCCGACCGCGATGTTCGATCTTCAGCACGAGCCCGCAGTTGCCGCAGGTATCGATCCGCGCCTGTCGGCCCGCCTCGCATTTCGGACATCGAACCAGGAGTTCTCGGCTGCAGACGTCGCAGCGGGTGGCACCTGATGCGTAGATGAGCGAATCGTTCGGGCAGTACGGCTCGCCGGATGGGTAGACCGACTCTCCGCTCGATGTCTCCGCGAGGACCGGCCCTTCGATGATGGCCAGCTTCGCGCGCGGGGCGCGGACGACGTAAATGAACCAGCCCAGGGCGAGCAGTGACACCAGCGGCCCGACCACACCGATGAGCAGGAAGATCGGGAGCAGCCCGATCAGCGCGCCCCAGTCGGGCGTGATGATGTTGGTGAGTGCGCCGATGAGCGCGTGCCATGCCTGCTGGAGGGCTTCAATCACGCCGAAATCCTAGCAGTCGGGATCAATCCCGGTCAGGCATGTCCGGAGCTCGGGGTGGGCGCCGATGACCGAGGGTCGTACCGGCCTTCGGGCCGGGAATGGATGGACCAGTGCGGCGCGTCGCTCGCCCCTGACCGGGACTGCCTGAACTGCGGTCGCCGCGTGAACTCGCGCCGCCGCCGGACCCGGATCCGCCGCGCGATCCCTGACCGCCTCGCTGCCCGCCACTCGGCCCGCCGCGCGACGGCGCGTCGTCGAACGATTGGCCGATCCGCCTCGCCAGCCACGCGGTACCGGCGACTCGTGCGCCCTTGGACACCACGAGATTGCGCAGACCTCGATCGTCGGTCACCACGAGGATGCCCCACGTGCCCGCAGGTCCGTCGGCGTTGAGTTGGGCAAGAACCCCTTCGTCGATCAGTCGATCGGCGGTCTCACCCCCGGAGTACGAGACGCGCAGTCCCGTTGCGAGACGACCGTTGACTCCGCCGAGGGCCCGGCCATCGAATACCAGCTCCACGCTGACCGCCGGCGGAAACGCAGCGCGAAGGCGCCCGATGATCGCGCCCGGTGGCAGGGGAGGGGCGCCGCCCATTGCCGGCCGGTTCTCGCGCGCGGGCCCACGCCCCAGCGCGAACAACAGGTTGGAGCCATCGATGAAGACCCGCTCGACCCCGGCCATGGGATCCGATGTCGCGGCTGCACCGGCCGGCGGGGGCGCGGGAGCCACCGGGCGATTCGCGCGGCGCGTCATGCCCAGTCACCCAGCGGTCCGACGAACTCGATGATCAGCTCGGCGAGCTGGTCCGGCGCTTCCATCCCGATCATGTGAGCGACGTCGGGGATCACGACTCGGCGGGCCCCTCGGACCGCCGTTTCCAGTCGCATGGCCGAATCCCTGGTGTTCTGGACGTCGAGTGCTCCGACCACCGCGAGGACGGGGATCGTGATCTCGTCGAGCCGATCGTTGGCGGGTGAACCAAGCGGGATCGGGGTTCCAGCGATCCGAGCGGGATCGAGGAGCGGGCGGTTCATATCCCGCAGGGCGTCTCGGATTCGGGCCGGCACCCTCGTGGTGGGCTGACCAACGCCGTCGACCCAGATTCGCGTCTCCAGATCCAGCTGGGTCTCGACGTCGCCCGACATCTCTGCTGCATCGGCGGCCTCGAACATCGCGAGCTCCTCCGCCGAGATCTCGCCGTCGAACCCGCCGATGCCGCCACCCACCCACACGAACGCCGCGAAACGCTCGGGCGATTCGAGGATGGTGTCGAGC
>JANMNF010000297.1:0-3593 GCA_031373765.1 Chloroflexota bacterium | reverse complement strand
GATCGCCTGACCGTCGATGCCCGTCTGGGCGATCTCGAGGTCACCCTCCGCAATCGCGGTTTGCGGCTCCTGCTGTCAGGGGACCGGGTCGAGCTGGCGACGGCTGCCGAGGCGGGTGCCCTTGTCGCTCGGTACGTCGGTGCCGACGCGGTCCGGCTCTCGCCGGCCTCGCTCGAGACCATGGCCATCATTGCCTACCGCCAACCCATCACGAAGGCTGCCATCGAGCGCATCCGGGGCGTCGATTCGGACTACACGGTGCGCAGCCTCATCCATCGCCGGCTCGTCGTGGAACTGAGTCGCTCCGAGGCTCCGGGCCGGCCGATCCTGTATGGCACCGCGTTCGACTTCCTCGAGCGCTTCGGCCTGACCTCGCTGGACGACCTGCCGGTCCTCGATGCGGAGGTTGCCGCCCGCCTGGTCGACCCGAACGACAACGCGGGACCGTCCGACGCCTTCGATGGCTCGGAGACCGACCTTGGCTGAAGATCGCGTCCAGAAGATCCTTGCAGCGGCGGGCGTGGCCTCCCGCCGCGCCAGTGAGACCCTCATCGCCGCGGGTCGCGTCCGGGTCAACGGCCGCATCGCCAAGCTTGGCGATCAAGCAGACCCGGACATGGCGCAGATCGAGGTGGACGGGATCCTCGTCGGAGTCGGCGCCGCGCGGGTCTACGTGGCCATGCACAAGCCCGCCGGCGTGACGTCCACGACGAGCGACCGCCACGCGGAAACGACCGTCCTCGAGCTCGTGCCAACGGCGCTGACGCCGGACGGCACGCGGCTCTATCCGGTTGGTCGCCTGGACCGGGACTCGGAGGGCCTGCTCCTGCTCACCAACGACGGCGCATGGGCCGATCACGTCCTCCATCCGCGGTTCGAGGTCCAGCGCGAATACGCCGTTGCCCTGAAGGCGCCTCTGGACCGCGATCAGGCGGCCCTCCTGAAGGCTGGCATCCAGCTCGACGAGGGATTGGCGACGCTCATGGCACCGCTGCGCCCGGCCACGGCGATCGAGACGCGAACGCTGTCCGATCTCATCCAGCCAGCTCCAGATCCGGACCTCGTCTGGTATCGAGCCGTGTTGGCGCAGGGCTGGAAGCGGCAGCTTCGCCGCATGTTCGCGGCGCTCGGGACGCCCGTCGAGCGACTGGTCCGCGTCCGGATCGGAACCGTGCGGCTGGATCGGCTGCCCGCGGGTCGGTCGCGGCTGCTCCGCGCCCCGGAGGTCCGCCAGCTTGGGCAGGGCCTGGCCGGCGTCAGCCGACGCCAGGGCCCGACGGCGGCGACGCTCCTGCGGAGTGGACCCAAAAGTGCTCCCGACGAGCTGCCCGTCAAGGCCCCGGCAAAGCCGGATCGCCAGAAGGGCGCCCCTGGGTCGAGCGGACCGCGCAAACCCGCCCCGAAGCCCAAGGAAGACCAACCACGCAGCGGCCCTCCCGCGCCCGCTGGCAAGGGCGTGAGCCGCCGACCTCGGCGAGGTCGGCACACGGGCACAGGTGCGCCTCCGCCACTGCGCAAACCCGGAACCCCGAAGCCTGATCGCCGAGCAAAGGGCCGGCGCGAGGACTATCCTCCGACCAGATGATTCCTCCCGCACCGGCGGTTGAGGCCACCGGTCTTCGCAAGTCGTTCGGTCCCGTGCTGGCAGTAGACGGGATCGACCTCGTGCTTGCGCCCGGACGGATCTACGGCCTCCTCGGTCCGAACGGATCGGGCAAGACGACATTCATCCGCATGCTCGCGGGTCTTGCGCGCCCAACGAGCGGCAGCGCGCGCGTCCTCGGCGTCCAGGTCCCGGATCGATCGTTGCTCGGCCGGATCGGCTACATGCCCCAGGCCGAGGCCATCTACCCGGAGCTGTCGGTGGGTGAGAACCTCGAGTTCTTTGCCCGACTGGAGGGCCGTACGGATCGCGCGGCCGTGGATCACGTGCTCGACCTCGTGGAGCTCAGTGATCGGCGCGATACGCCCGCGATGCACCTCTCCGGCGGGATGCGGCGCCGCCTGTCCCTTGCCTGCACGCTCGTCCACGAGCCGAGCGTGCTCCTGCTCGATGAGCCGACAGTCGGCGTGGATCCCGCGCTTCGTGCCCAGTTCTGGGCGTATTTCCGTCGCCTTGCGGCGGCCGGAACGACGATCCTCGTCGCGAGCCACGTCATGGACGAGGCCGATCGGTGCGATGAGCTGGTTTTCGTTCGGTCCGGCCGGATCCTCGTTCGTGGCACCTCGGCTGAGGTGCGCGCCAGAGCCGGAACGGACGATCTCGAGGCCGCGTTCCTGCACTTCGCGGGCCTCGATTCCGAAGGTCGACCACTCGAGAGCGTCGAGTCATGAGCGGCGCTCGGATCTTCGCTGTCGCGCGCAGGATCGCTCGTGGATTCCGGCGCGATGAACGGACCCTCGGACTGATCTTCGTGGTCCCGATCGTAGTCACCGCCCTCCTCGGCTGGGTGATCCGCGACCAGAAGGAATCGACGATCCAACTCGCGGGTTCCGGGATCGACATCGCCGCCCTGCAAGCGGCAGCGGGCGCGTTTCCAGACGGCCGTTTCACGATCGAACCCGTCGACCTGGGTCCCTCGCCGACGCTCAATGACCTGAGGATGGCTGTCAGGGACGGCACGGCCGACATCGGTATCTTCGTGCCGACCCAGTTTGGCGGCACGGCGGACGTGACGATCGTGACCGCCGGGACCGATCCTGCCACCGAGTCGGGGATGGTGAGCGGGATGCAGGCGCTGCTCGTGCGAGCCCTCACATCCGGAACGCCCTCATTGTTCGGGCCGCCGACGTTCCATGTCGAGACCATCTTCCTGTCCGCAGGCGCCGACACTCTCGACGTGCTCGCGCCGGTCTTCCTGGCCTACTTCGGCTACTTCTTCGTGTTCATGCTCACCGGGATCAGCTTCCTGCGCGAGCGCGTCGGAGGGACGTTGGAGCGTCTGCTCTCGACGCCCGTGTCACGCGCCGAGATTGTCCTCGGTTACAGCCTCGGGTTCGGGTTCTTCGCAACCCTTCAGGTCATCGTGCTCACGTTGTTCGTGCTCGGGCGCCTTGACGTTCCGGCAATCGGGCCGCTGCCGGCGTTCACCATCGGGTTGGCGATCCAGAGCGCGGGCAGCCCCTTGATCGCGTTCCTGATCACGATCCTGCTCTCGCTCGGGGCGGTGAACCTGGGGATCTTCCTGTCCACGTTTGCCCGGAGCGAACTGCAGATCATCCAGTTCATCCCGCTCGTGATCATTCCGCAGGGCCTGCTCGGGGGCATCTTCTGGCCGATTGACCGTCTTCCCGATGTGCTCCAGATCGTCGCCCATGTCCTGCCCATGGCCTATGCGGTCGATGGCCTCAAGGCGGTCATGCTGCGCGGCGCAGACCTCGCCGATGCCGCCGTTCGGCTCGACGTCCTCGTGCTCGCGGGCATCGCTGCCCTGTTCGTCGTCCTGGCTGGGGCCACGATCAAGCGCGAGGTCGCCTGACCGATCGATCCGCCCACGCACCGGTATGCTCCGGACATGGCCGAACCGACCGAAACCTTGGCGCCGCCCCGGCTTGTCGTTGCGATTGACGGTCCGGGCTCGTCCGGCAAGTCG
>JANMNF010000294.1:0-34970 GCA_031373765.1 Chloroflexota bacterium | reverse complement strand
ATCGCCGGCTCGCATGCAACGACGAGGTGGGGAAGGAAGCACCGGCCGTAGTCAGAGGAAGGACATGCCGCGCCAGCTGGTCGCACCTCTCGCTTTAGCGCCCCGGAGTCCGTCGCTCCGCGCCACACATAGCCTTGCTGCACCGCAGGCGGGGCATGTGCCACCGCAGCCGATCTCGGATAATGAGATGAAGTCACTCTCGTTGGCGGTAGCCCAGTATCGCCCACCACCCCCCACACGTTTCGATGTTGACCCCGGACGAGGCAGCGGTGTAGCCTCCTGAAGTCATCTTACGACTGACGACTTGCGGAGGCCCGTGCCATTCACGTCATCGGTTGTGACGTCGGTTCCCAGAGCCTCAAGGGCGTCCTGCTTGACGACGATGGACGTGCCATCGCCGAAGCATCGGAGGCCTATCCAATCTCGTACCCGCAGGCGGGCTGGGCCGAGCAGGATCCTCGCGACTGGCAAACGGCGCTTGAGCACGTGGTCGGCCGGCTTCTCGAGCGGGGTGGGGTCAACGGTGCGTCGGTGCGGGCGCTCGGCCTTGCGTCCCAGGTGGACGGACTCGTGGCGGTTGACGCCGATCTCCGACCCCTGGCGCCGGCGATGATCTGGATGGATCGGCGCGCGACGCGCCAGACGACGATGCTTCGTGATCGGCTCGACCCAGCGGACGTTTTCCGAATCACCGGGCTGAACGTTGATGCCAGTCACGTCGCCCCGAAGATCCTGTGGCTCCGCGACGAACATCCCGATCTCGTGCCGACGACGCATGCCTACCTCCTGCCCGGGTCGTTTCTGGTGGCGACGCTGACCGGGGAACTCGTCGTCGACCACGCCAACGCGTCGTCGACGATGCTGTACGACGTTCGTGATCGCGCCTGGTCCAGGGACATGCTCGACGCGACCGATATCGATGCATCAATGCTCGGTCGCATCGAGGCTGCGCGATCGGTCGCCGGTCCGCTCCGACCGTCTGCGGCAGCGGCGCTCGGTCTGAGCACGCGCTGCATGGTGGTGGTCGGAACGGGTGACGAGCACGGCGCGTGCCTCGGCGCAGGCGCCATCCGCGAGGACGTGATCTGCGACATCACGGGCACGGCCGAGCCGGTCGCATGCGCCTCGACGCAGCCGATCAGTGATTCGACCGGACTTGTCGAGACGCACGGGCACGCTGACGACCGGGTCTGGCTCATCGAGAACCCAGGGTTCGTGTCCGGCGGCAGCGTCCGCTGGTATCTCGGCCTCACCGGCGAAACCGAAGCCAGCCTCGATGCAGGGTCGGATGTCCCGCCGGGAAGCGATGGCGTGACGTTCATTCCGGCGCTGGGCGGTGCCACCACACCGCGCTGGAACGATCAGGCTCGAGGAGCCTTCTCAGGCTTGAGTCTCAGCCACGGGCGGGCGCACCTGGGCCGCGCCTTGCTCGAGGGCTGCACGTTTGCCCTGCGCGACCTGGTGGACCGGTTCTCCGAGATGGGACTTGGCGGTCCGGAAATCCGGGTCGTGGGTGGCGGAGCCCAGAGTGAGCTGTGGCTGCAGATGAAGGCCGACATCACCGGCCGGACCGTCCGAACGCTGGCTGCCCGGGAGGCTACGGCGATCGGTGCAGTCCAACTGGCTGCCGTCGGGGCGGGCTTGTTTCGGGATCTCGATGAAGCCGTCGATCGCCTGACGGTGCTTGAGCCACGCGCCTACAGCCCGAACGTCGAGACGCGCGCGGCATATGACGATGCCTACGACCGGTATCGGCGGCTCTTCGACGCCATCGAGCCCCTCTCCGGATCGGCTGGCCTCGCATGATTCATTCCATGGCCTCGTTCGAACTCGACGCCATCCGGCGGGAACTCGGAGAGGTCGAGGGTCTGAAACCAATCGGGATCCGCGAGCTGGTGATCCGCAGCGGCGCTCTCGATGTGCTGGTCCCGGCCATGAAGCGTCTGGTACCGGCCGGCACCGATGTCGTCGTCCTGGTTGACCACACCCCGATCCGCAGAGGCGATCAGGACCTGAAGGCGACCGTGGCCGCACTGTTGCAACAGGACTTCAACGTGCGCCTTGTGGCCGTGGGCAGCGCTGGAACCGAGCTCCATGCCGACGAGGCTGCGGCAGCCGAGGCCGACCGCGCCATCGAAGGGTCTGGGGCAGTCGTGACCGTCGGATCAGGCACGATCACCGATATCGGCAAGGACGCGAGTCATCGCGCGGGTGGCATCCCCTTCGTCGTCGTCCAGACGGCAGTCTCGGTCAACGCGTTCTCGGACGACATGGCCGTGCTGGTCCGCAACGGCGTCAAGCGGACCGTGCCGTCCCGATGGCCCGATGCCCTGATCGTGGACCTCGAGACGATCGCCGACGCCCCGGCCGACATGAACCGCGCTGGATTCGGTGAGTTGATCTCCCTGTTCACGGCCCCTGCTGACTGGTACCTCGCGTCGGTACTCGGGATGGGGGATCTGTTTGATTCTCGTGTGGTTCAACTGTTCCGATCGCGCGGGGATGCGTTGCTCGCATGCGCCGACGGGGTGCGCGAGCATCGCCACGAAGCACTGGCGGAGATCGCCGGCCTGATGACCGTCACGGGCATCGCCATGGGTGTTGCCGGCAAGACAGCGCCACTCTCGGGCATGGAGCACACGGTGAGTCACATGCTCGATATGGCCGCGACGCAGGCTGGGCGGCCGCTTGCCTTTCATGGTGCGCAGGTCGGCGTAGCCGCGGCGATCGGCGCGATCGCATGGAAGTGGTTCCTGGATCGGTTCGACCCGACCAGCCTCCGCTCCGACATGACGTATCCCGAGCCCTCAGCGATGGAGGCCCGTGTCCTGGCCGCCTTCGAGCGGCTCGACTCGACCGGTGCGGTCGGAGCGGAGTGCTGGGCCGACTACGCCCGGAAGCTTGAGCGCTGGGCCGGTCAGCGGGCTCAGGTGGAGGACTTCATCCGTGACTGGCCCGAGCATCGTCGCCAGATCGAGTCGTTGATCGGAGCCCCGGCATCGATTGCGGCTGCCCTGCACCGAGCGGGCTCGCCGTCGCGCTTCCGAGACCTCGATCCTCCAGCAGACGAAGTGGTCGCTCGGTGGGCGATCGAAAACTGCCACCTGATGCGCAATCGATTCACGGTCGCCGACCTCGCGTTCCTGACCGGAAACTGGTCGGGCTTGGCCGTCGACGAGATCCTGACCGAGGCGACAGCCATCGGGGTCGGGCTTTGACCGCGTGGAGCGCCCCCAGCCGCTTCTACGCCGGGTACGTTTTCGACCTGGACGGGACGCTCTATCTCGGGGACGACGCCTTGCCCGGCGCGGTCGAGACCGTGGCGACGATTCGGAGGCAGGGCGCCCGCGTCGCGTTCCTCACCAACAAGCCCCTCGAGCTGCCGGCGGACTACGCCGCGAAGCTTCGACGCCTGGGCATCCCGGCAGAAGCGGCGGACGTGGTCTCATCGACGGACGCGCTGCGGCTGTATCTGCGCGAGCACGCGCGAGGCGCGCGCATCTTCCCAGTATCCGAACCGGTCGTGGCCGACCTTCTCCGCTCGGACGGCTTCGAGCTCACGGACGACCCGGCCAGGATCGATCTCGTCGTCGTCTCGTTCGACCGAACGTTCGACTACCAGAAGCTCCTGACAAGCTTCCTCGCCGTGCGTCGAGGTGCGCGGATCGTTGCCACGAATCCAGATCCCTGGTGTCCGACGCCCGAGGGGGGCCTGCCGGACTGTGCGGCGATGCTGGCCGCGATTGAAGTGGCCAGCGGTGGCCGCGCCGAGGCGATTGTCGGCAAGCCCTCGATCCACATGTCGCGGGCGGTCCTGGCCCGCCTCGACGTCCCAGCTGATCAGACGATCCTGATCGGGGACCGGTTGCTGACCGACGTTCGCATGGCGCACGACGCGGGCATGACCTCGGCGCTCGTCATGAGCGGCGCCACCGGCGAGGAAGAACTACGCAGCAGCGCACTCCGGCCGGATTTCGTCCTCCGCGGTGTCGCCGACCTCGTGCCGCGCAGTACTGGCCCAGGAGCAACCGACCCGATGTCATCGACGACCGCACGCGCGTAACGGAGGAACCATGGCTGAATTCATCTTCATGCTCACGCGGCACGACGCGACCGTGCCGGACGCCCTGGCGGTCTATGACGAGATTCGATCCCTGCCAATCAAGTACATCGGCTTCAAGGACATCGGCCAACCGACGCACGTTCTTCGGCAATTGACTGAATCCATGCATGCGGACGGGCGTGAGGTGATGCTCGAAGTCGTGTCTGAGCGCGTCGAGGACGAGGTCCGAAGCATTGCCGCAGCGCGGGAAATCGGGGTCGACTGGGTCCTCGGTGGCACCAATCCAACTCAGGCCCTGCCACTTCTCGAAGGATCAGGCCTTCGATACTGCCCGTTTCCCGGGGTCGTGGTGGGCCACCCGAGCATCCTGACCGGCACGATTGAGGAGATCGCGGAGAGCGCTCGTTCGTTGACGGCCCGAGCGGGGGTCCATGGGCTCGATCTCCTCGCGTATCGCCATGCAGGCGACGTCGAGCAGCTGGTGACAGCGGTGGTCGAAGCATCAGCGGGCCCGGTGATCGCGGCCGGCAGCGTCGATTCGCTCGAGCGAATCGAAATGTTGAATCGGCGTGGCGCCTGGGCGTTCACGGTCGGTAGTGCCATCTTCGAAAACCAGTTCCCCACGAGTCCAACGGTCCGCGATCAGGTGGCCTGGGTCCTTGCCGCGGCAAGGGGAGGCCAACCGGCATGAGTTCGGCAGCGGACCGCCAGGGAACGAACGGCGGCTCTGAAACCACGCCCGACGCTGACATCTCAGGTCGATCCGATGTCAGTGCTGACGTCGAGGCGGTCGGACTCGTCAAGGACTTTGGCGACGTCCGGGCCGTCGACAATGTGTCCTTTGCCCTTGAACCCGGGACGTTCTTCGCGTTGCTCGGTCCGTCCGGGTGCGGCAAGACGACGCTTTTGCGGATGATCGCCGGTTTCGAGCGGCCGACGGCGGGAGACATCCGGATCGCCGGTCAGGTCGTCACGGACGTACCCGCCTACCGGCGGCACGTGAACACGGTCTTTCAGCAGTACGCCCTGTTTCCGCACATGGATGTCGCCGCCAACGTCGGCTACGGGCCGCGCCAGCGGAAGCGAACGGGGGCCGACCGCGCCAAGGCGGTCAAGGAGGCGCTCGAGTTGGTTCGGCTCGACGGCTATGGCCATCGGCGGACCTGGGAGCTGTCAGGGGGCCAACAGCAGCGCGTGGCCCTGGCGCGTGCCCTGATCAACCAGCCGACGGTGCTCCTTCTGGACGAGCCCCTCGGGGCGCTCGACCTGAAGCTGCGCCGGGAGATGCAGGTCGAGCTGAAGCGCCTCCAGCGCGAGGTGGGGATCACCTTCATTTTCGTCACCCACGACCAGAACGAGGCGCTCTCCATGGCCGATCGCATCGCGGTGATGCGAGGCGGGCGAGTGCTCCAGGACGGACCACCGGCGGAGGTCTACGAGGCTCCCGTGGATCGCTGGGTCGCGACGTTCGTCGGACAGATGAACTTCTACCACGCAACGGTCGTCGCTCGCGATGGAGATCGCCAGGGCGGCTGGATGGTCAAGACCGACCGGGGCCTCGTCGTTCGGGCGAGCGGCGTAATGAGCGATATCGCCAGTGACCAGCCGGCCACGCTTGCCATTCGCCCCGAGCGGGTCCAGATCCGACCGTCCGACCGCCTCGAGCCCGGGGTCTGCACGGGCACCATCAGGTCGCTCGCGTACCTCGGTGATCAGATCGAACTGACCGCCGACAGCCCGGCTCTCGGAGAGGTATTGGCCCGTATTCCGAATGACGGACGGCTGACCGTCGACGCCCTTCGGCCCGGAGAGGAGGTGGTAATCGACTGGAAATTGGAATCGGCGCGTCTCGTCGTCGACGGCAAGGTCGATTGACCAATCCGCAACGTTGTTCATCCACCTAGGAGGACATTCATGGCTCGGATCGAACCAGAACGGGGAACGGCCGCAGAGGATCAACGTGCTCTTGAGCGACTCCTCCGCGAGGGCCGCATCAGCCGCCGTCAATTCCTCGGGGCCGCCGCCCTCGGAACGACCGCTGCACTTCTCGCGGCTTGCGCGCCATCTGGCGGAGGCTCGACTGTGGGCCCGACAGCGAGCGCGGGCAGCGGTGGCCCGAAGCTCGGCGATACCCTCAACCTCGCGACGTGGCCGGGCTACCACGACCCGGCGAACATCCAGGCCTTCACTGACCTGACCAAGGTGGCCGTCAACGTGCAGGTCTACGGCTCGACCGAGGAAATGGAAGCCAAGATCCGGGCCGGCAATTCCGGGATCGACGTCGTCGTTCCAAGCAACTACGCCATCGAAGGATGGGTCAGCGACAAGCTGATCGAGTCGCTCGATTACGCCAAGATTCCCGGCTTCGTGAGCGCCGACTGGAACAGTCGGTTCATGGACCAGTCGTTCGACCCAGGGAACAAGTTCTCGATCCCCAAGAACTGGGGCACGACGGGCATCGCCTACCGATCGTCCAAGATCAGCGAGGACATCACATCCTGGAAGCAGTTCTTTGAGCTCGCCGGAACCACGTATTCGGGCAAGGCGGTCATCGTTGACCATCAGATCTCATCGATCGGATCTGCGGCAGTGGCGCTCGGCTACAGCCTCAATGTGAGTGCACCCGACGAGCTGGCAGCGGTCGAGCAGATGCTGACAGCCCTGAAGCCCAAGCTCTACGCAATCACCAGCGATGTTCAGCCAGCGCTCCGGAACCTCGATTCGTGGATGTCGATCGCCTGGACGGGTGACGGCCTGCAGGTGGGTCGAGATAACCCGGACGGCAAGTACGTTGTGGCCGCCGACGGCGGCGAACTGTGGATCGATAGCTACACGGTTGCCGCCGACTCGCCGCACCGGGATGCCGCGTACGCATTTCTCGACTTCATTCTGTCGCCTGCGGTCGCGGCGAAGGAAACCGAATTCTGCCTCTACCCGCACGCCAACGACAAGGCGACCGCTCTGCTTCCGGAAGACATCCGGAACAACCAGGTCATCTATCCGACGCCCGATCGGTTGACCAAGCTTGAATACGCGTCGAGCGCGACGTACAACTCGGCGGCCCGTGCCGAAATGTGGGCACGAATCAAGGCCTCTGCCTAGGCCATGTCCGTGGGTAGCCGACGCAGCAGTTCTCGCCGTCCGCGAGCAGGGGGCCGGCAGGGTGTCCTGGGCCTCCTGCTGCTCCCTGCTGCGTCGTGGTACCTCCTCTTCCTGCTTGCGCCGCTGCTCGTCCTGGCCATCGTCTCGTTCGGCCAGCGGGCGCCAAACGGCGGCTACGACCCGGGTTTCTCCTTCGACCAATACGTCAATATCGGGACGCGTCTGACGCCGATCATCAATACGGTCCTTCTGGGCCTTGCCGGCACGATCGTGTGCCTGCTCGTGGCCTACCCCCTCGCCTACGCACTGGCGTCGCGCGGCGGATCGTGGAAGACGGTTCTCATGGCCCTCATCGTCGTTCCGATGTGGACCAGCTTCCTGATCCGAACCTACGCGTGGATGTTCATCCTCGGTTCCAACGGCATCCCGTCGATCCTGGAGGGACTGGGCTTCGGGCCAATCCAGCTCCTCAACACGCCATTCGCGGTCCTCCTCGGGATCGTCTACAACTACCTGCCGCTCATGGCCCTGCCGATCTACATCAGCCTGGAGCGGCTTGACCACTCCATGCTCGAGGCATCTCGGGATCTGGGGGCCGGCTCGCTCGCGACGTTTCGGCAGGTGACGTTCCCGCTATCGGCCCCGGGGGTGATCAGTGGGTGCCTTCTCGTGTTCATCCCGGTCATGGGTGAATACCTCATCCCCACGCTCCTTGGTGGAGGAAAGACCTACTTCCTCGGCAATGCGCTTGCCGATCTCTTCCTCCAATCACGGAATTGGCCCTTCGGTTCTGCTCTTGCGACCGCGTTCGTGATCGCGATGCTGATCGTCGTCGGCATCTACACCTGGGTGACCCGGCGGCTTTCCAGCCCCGGCCGCGAAGGCAGTCTGCTGTGATGGGCTGGCGCTCGAGCGAACGAGCCGGTGATCGCTTCTGGGCATTGGCCGAGCGGCTGGGGGATCGCCTGCTCCGGTCCTATGCGGTCCTGATCTATGTCTTCCTGTTTGCGCCGATCGTGGTCGTCGTGATCTTCAGCTTCAACGCTGGTCGCAGCGCGACCGAACTGACTGGGTGGTCAACGCGATGGTTCGTAACGGCCGCCGAGGATCCTTTCGTCCTCAGGGCGCTTCGCAACAGCCTGTTCATCGCGGCAGTCTCGGCGATCGCGGCAACGATCGGTGGCACGCTGTCGGCGCTCGCGATGCCATCGCTCGGCGGGAAGGCCCGATCGATCTTCGAGCAACTGACCTACGTGGCGATCATCGTGCCCGGGATTGTCATCGGGATTGCGACGCTGATCTTCCTCGTAACCGCCTTCGGTTGGCTGAACGAGTGGCTCGCCTTCCTGGTCCCGGTCGATCCGCCACGTCTCGGCCTCGGAGTGTTCAGCATCATCGCGGCTCATACGCTGTTCACGATGGCGCTCGTCAACGTCCTCGTGAGGACCCGGATGCGATCGATGGATCGGACGCTCACCGAGGCGTCCGAGGATCTGTACGCGACGCCCTGGCGAACGTTTGTCGAGATCACGCTCCCGCAGTTGCTGCCGGCCATCCTCGCCGGGTCGCTACTCGCCTTCACCTTCAGCTTTGACGACTTCATCATCGCGTTCTTCACCAGCGGCCAGGATCAGACGCTCCCGATCTTCCTGTTCTCTTCGATCCGGCGCGGCGTGACGCCTGAAGTCAACGCCATCGCCGCCGCGCTGCTCAGCGTGACGATCTCGCTGCTGTTGGTCACCGGACTCCTCCTGCGTGGTCGCCGGCGCGTGGCCAAGCCGGTCCGTACCGGTAAGCGCGGCCAGAAGAAGGCCGAGTCGGAAGATGGCGAGGCCGGAGGTCAGCCATGACGGGCGTGCCGTCGCCTCGACCCAATGCCCGTCCGCTCCAGGCGGACATTGTCCGAGACGGACTTCGCCGGGCGATCCTGTCGGGCGAATTCCCGGCGCGCTCCATGGTTCCAAACGAAGCCAGGCTGGGCATTCGCTTCGGCGTCAGTCGCGCCACGATCAGGGAGGCGGTCCGCGGGCTTTCTGAAGAGGGTTATCTCGTCCGGCGCCAGGGATCCGGAACGTACGTCACCGAACGGCCGCTGCTGCGCAACTCGCTCGATGTCAACTTCAGCTATACGGCGTACTTGGAAAGCCTCGGCGTGCGAGCTTCGCGCCGTGTCCTTGCCGTTCGCCGCGCTCCGGCCGGCGACGAGGTCGGGGAGCGGCTGAGAATCGGGCACGGCGATCCGATCGTCGAGGTGCGCCGCGTGCGTACCGCTGATGATCGTCCGGCGATCTACTCGATCGACACCGTTCCACAGGACATTCTCGGGTCGACCCCGGCCGATGCGTTCGGAGGATCCCTGTACACCCTGCTCGAGTCGGTCGGCCATCCCGTTGCGCACGGCGATGCGATTCTGGCTCCGGCGATGGCCGACGACACGCTGTCCGACGTGCTCGACGTCGCGGTCGGCACGCTGCTGCTCCACGTTGAGCAGGTCGACGTCGATGTCACCGGACGACGCGTGATGCTCTCGCGGGAGTGGCACGTACCGGACGTCATCGAACTGCGCTGCTTCCGCCGCGGGCCCGGTATTTCAACCGCTCCCGGCTCGGGTGGCTGACCGCGAGATTCGGCCGACCCGGCCGGGCCAGGCCTCCGCTCAGGTGAGCTGATAGAGCAGGTCATCCTCGACGCGATACAGAAGCGGCGCGACAGTCAGGCGCGGATAGAGCGCGCGCAGCCGATCCGCCTCCTGCATCACGAACTCGACCTCGTCGGTGATCCCGAACTTCGGCACGCCCTCCGCGTAGAGCCGCTCAGCGTTCGCCGTCGCCCAACCCGCATGGTCGACGAGGCCACGGACGAACGCATCATGCAGGCCGGCGACACGCTTCATGCCGCAATCCGTGTGGGCGATCAGCACGATGGTCCTGACGCCGCCGATCGCGACCGAATAGGAGATGCGGAACTCGTTGTCGCGCATGTTTGCGCCCGCCGTCCGGAGGACGAACGCGAAATCGGGCGGCACGCGCAGCGACTTGCGACTGTCCATGCACATCCCGATCAGCAGTTCGGGGTCGCCGGCTTCGAACGGACGACCCAGATTGTGGTACTCGAGGAGTCGTCCGACGGGGGACTCCCGATACATCTCCAGGATGTCCGATTGGCGCGCGACCGGAACGAGATTCGTCATGCCCGAACCGTAGTCGAAGTGGCCGTCACGCGAGCGCCCGCCGCCGCGTCACAGGAGCAACCGGGTTGGCGAAACCCGGCCAACCTCCTCCAGGTCGGCGCCCTCGGGTCCTCCCGGGGGCGTTTGGCCGTTCGGCGCTCGTCAGCTCAGTTCGCCGCGATCCGCCGCAGGACGGCCGGCAGGATCCCGCCCTGGCGGTAGTAGTCGACCTCGATGGGTCCATCCAGCCGGCACAGGACGTCGAACGTCGTCACCTCACCGCTCACGTCATCGCGAGCGACGACCGACAGCTTGCTGCGGGCCTCGGGTCCGCCCTCCACGCCCTGGATCGAGAATGCCTCGCGTCCCGAGAGGCCAAGGCTCCCGATCGAGGAGCCTGGCTCGAACTGGAGCGGCAGGACACCCATGCCGACGAGATTGCTGCGATGGATCCGCTCGAAGCTCTCAGCAATCACCGCCCGAACGCCGAGCAGGGTGGTGCCCTTGGCCGCCCAGTCACGCGACGAACCCGACCCGTACTCCTTGCCGGCGAGAACGATCAACGGCACATCGGCCGCAATGTATTCCTCGGCGGCCTCAAAGATCGTCATCTCGATCCCGTCGGGTCGATGGGCGGTGAAGGGTCCCTCGCGTTCCACGAGCAGGTTCCGGATCCTGATGTTCGCGAACGTCCCGCGGATCATCACCTCGTGATGCCCACGTCGTGAGCCATAGGAGTTGAAGTCGAGGGGCCCTACGCCTCGCTCCTGGAGCCATGCGCCGGCGGGCGAGGCCGCGGCGATGGATCCGGCAGGGGAGATGTGATCGGTGGTGACGCTGTCGCCGAGGAGCGCGAGGACGCGGGCACCTTCAATCGGCCGGATCGGGGCGGGATCCATCGTCATGCCATCGAAATAGGGCGGACGAGCGACGTACGTCGACGTCGGGTCCCACGCGTAGCGGTCGCCATCAGGAATAGGCAGGGCCCGCCATCGATCGTCGCCTTCGAAGACTGTCGCGTACGTTGATTCGAACAGCGCCGGATCGATGGAATCGTTGATCACCGACCGGATCTCGTCCGGACTCGGCCAGATGTCGGCAAGGAAAACCGGTTGTCCGTCGTCGCCGATACCGAGCGGCTGGGTGGACAGATCGATGTCGACGCGTCCGGCAAGGGCGAACGCCACCACGAGCGGCGGCGACGCGAGGTAGCTCGCCCGCGCGAGGGGGTGAATGCGCCCCTCGAAGTTGCGGTTCCCGGACAGGACGGCTGCGGCCACGAGTTCATCGTGTTCGATGACCTCGGCGATCGGCGTATCGAGCGGACCTGAGTTGCCGATGCACGTGGTGCAGCCATAGCCAGCAAGCGCAAAGCCGAGTTGCTCGAGCGGCCCCGTAAGGCCGGCCGCGTCGAGGTAGCCCGTCACAGCCCGCGAGCCCGGAGCAAGCGAAGTCTTGACGACGGGGGAGACATGCAGCCCGCGCGCCACGGCATTTCGTGCCAGAAGTCCCGCACCCACCATCACGGTCGGGTTCGATGTGTTGGTGCAGGACGTGATCGCGGCAATGACGACCGAGCCATGTCCGACGGTCGCCGATGCATCCCCGAGCTGGACGGTCGATGGGGCCCACGTACTGTCGACGGCGCCGGCCTGGGGGAAGGCCGCATGGAAGTTGGCGGGCAGTGCCGGCAATTCGACCCGGTCCTGCGGGCGGCGGGGCCCTGCCACCGAAGGCCTGACAGATGAAAGGTCGAGGGTCAGGGCGGCGTCGAAGTCCGGCCCGAGGCCCGGCTCGCGCCACAGTCCCTGGGCCCGCGCGTAGCGTTCGACGAGGGCCACGTGCTCGGCAGAACGTGCGGTGAGCCGCAGGTAGGCGATTGTTTCGTCGTCGATCGGGAAGATCGTTGCCGTCGCCCCGAACTCGGGGCTCATGTTCGCGATGGTCGCGCGATCTGCGAGGGACAACCCTGCCAGGCCATCGCCGGCGAACTCGACGAATGCGCCGACAACCCCGAACGAGCGGAGCATCTCCGTGACCACGAGCACGAGGTCCGTGGCTGTCGATCCCTGCGGCAGCGTTCCGGTGAGGCGCACGCCGACGATCCGCGGCATCGGCTGGTAGAGCGGCTGTCCGAGGAGGACAGCCTCGGCTTCGATCCCCCCGACGCCGTACCCGAGAACGCCGAGCGCGTTGATCATCGTCGTGTGCGAATCCGTTCCGACGAGGGTGTCCGGGAAGGCGACCATGCCGTCCTCGTCCGCGCGCTCGGTTACGACTGACGCCAGGAACTCGAGGTTCACCTGGTGGATGATTCCGGTACCGGGGGGCACGACGCGCAAGTCCCGGAAGGCCGTCTGCGCCCATCGAAGGAGCTGGTAGCGCTCCCCGTTGCGTTCATATTCGCGGGTGACGTTGACCGCAAACGCCGCTGACGAACCGAATGCGTCTACCTGGACCGAGTGATCGATCACGAGGTCCGCGGGGACGAGCGGATTGACCTTTGCTGGGTCGCCACCGAGGTCAGCCATGGCGTCGCGCATCGCGGCCAGGTCGACGATCGCCGGGACTCCCGTGAAGTCCTGGAGGACGACGCGGGCCGGCATGAACGGGATCTCGGCCTCGCCGCCCGTACCGGGGCGCCATGAGGCCAGTCGCTCGACGTCGGCGCGCTCGACGATCCCGCGACCCGCGTTCCGCAACGCGTTCTCGAGCAGGATCTTGAGCGTGACGGGCGCTGTCGCCAGGTCGATCAGATCGGCGAGGGCCGACAGGCGATAGATATCGGGAAGGCCCGGGCCGAGGGGCTCGCGGGCGCCAAACGGATCGGGAACTGGCACGGGATTGGGTCCCTCGCTTGGTGGCTACACTCGTTGGATGCAAGCGTACCGCGCCCGACCGAATCAGCCAGCGTCGGCCGCCCGATGAGGGCATGGCCCCCGGATGAGCCCGATCCGCGACGGGCACGTGTCGATGAGACGCTGCGCGAGCTCGCGGAACGAGGTATCGACCTGAACCCGACGGGTGACGGGCATGCTCACGACGATTCCGATGACCACGGCGGTACAGGAGACCATGCCCACCCTCATCCCCACGTTCATGCGGCCGCGGGCGATCCACCCGTCGTCGGGATTGTCGGCGGCGGCGCGGTTGGGTGTGCCCTCGGCGCGGCCCTGTCGCGGGCGGGCTGGCCGGTCGGCGCCATCGCGGCCCGTGATCCGGTACGTCGCACGCGGTTCCAGACGTATGTGCCGGGAGCCCGAGCATTCGCCGAAGCCGCCGCGCTGATTGACGCCGTGGACCTGATCATCCTGGCGGTCCCTGACGACGCCCTCGCCGGCGTCGCGGGCAGCCTGCGGCTCTATGGCGGGCAGGCTCTCGTGCACACCTCCGGGGCGCTCGGTGCTGAGGTTCTCGAGCCGGCGATGGCGGCCGGAACCCAGATCGGGTCGTTTCACCCGCTCGTTGCGTTCGCTGATGTCGAACGCTCGGTCGAGGCGCTTCGTGGCGCCACCGTTGCGATCGAGGGTGACGACCAGCTGGCGACCCTGCTCGCGGAGATGGCCGAGGCCATCGGCGCCACCGCGGTCCGACTGGCGCCAGGCTCGAAGGCGGCGTATCACGCCGCAGCCGTCCTCGCGGCTGGTGGTTTCGTCGCCCTCCTCGATGCGATCGTCGAGCTCGGAGCGGTCGCTGGGCTTGATGAGCAGGGTTCCCTGGCGATCTACGGGCGCCTCGCCGAGCAGACGCTGGCGAACGCTCGTGCCCTCGGCGTCGCCCGGGCGCTCACGGGACCGATTACTCGCGGCGATGTCGGAACGGTGACCGACCATCTCGCGGCGATGCGCCTGCATGCGCCCGGTGCGCTCCGCCTGTACATCGCGCTGGCAGAGCGAGAGGTCGCGCTCGCGGAAGGGCGTGGCGTGCTGGCACCGGACGTCGCAGATTTGTTGCGTCGATCTCTTGCAGCCGGAGGCTGACGCGCTACCATGCGCTTGATGGAACACAGCATTGCCGCGAAGTACGCAGCGCGTCCGGCGGCGAGTTTCCCGCGCCCCCCGGTGCGGACACGCGAACGGCGCCTCGGACTGGCTTCCGCGGTCGCCTTCCGAGCCATGTCCGGGAGGACCACAGAGATCCGCAGCCGGATCGAGTCTCCGCTGCCCACGATTCGGGGCGCGAGTCGCACGATCACACCGACGCGCTCGCGCATTCCGGCTTCCGGGCGGCCGCGCCCGACCGTGTCGATGACGTGGGCACGATCCGTCCGGAACGGTCGATCGCGCGCCGCGACGGCGCCTTGGCTCGGCTGAGGTCCGCAACCGCCACTTCTGCCGGCGGGATCGTCCTTTCGACCATCACTGGCCGGCCGGCGCTCGTCGTCGGGCTGCGACGGCGCGACGGTGACCGGCGACGGGCCACCTGGACGCTTCCCAAAGGGACGCCCGATCCCGGCGAAACCATGGAGGAAACGGCGCTCCGCGAGGTCCAGGAGGAAACCGGCCTGCGCGTCCGCATCATCGAACCGCTGCCCTCCATCTCCTATGTCTTCGTCCAGAGCGGGGTCCGGATCGACAAGACGGTTCACTACTGGCTCATGGAGCCGATCGGTGGCGATCTCTCGCTCCACGATCACGAGTTCGAACGCGTTCGCTGGGTGACGTTTGATGAGGCCGCCAGCCTCCTGACTTTCGAATCGGAGCGGACGCTCGTCTCGTCGTCACCGCAGCGGCTTCCTCAACCGTCGGCGACCAGCACCGGCCTCGCAGCGACGACCACAACCCAGACGGAGTCGACCACCCCTTGACCGAGAACGATCCCGTCCTTCGCGAAACGGCGCTGACCGACGTCCATCGGTCTCTCCACGCCAAGCTCATCGAGTTCGGCGGCTGGCTCATGCCGGTCCAGTACGGCGGCATTCTCGAGGAGCATCGGGCCGTTCGCGAGCGGGCCGGGCTGTTTGATCTGTCACACATGGGCGAGCTCTTCGTCGATGGTCCCGAGGCCGGCGATGCCCTCGCGGCGAGTCTCGTATCGGATCCTCGGACGCTCGCCGTGGGCCGCGCTCAATATTCGATGATCTGCGCCGAGGACGGCGGGATCATCGACGACCTCATCGTCTACCGACTCGGCGATGACCGATTCCTCGTTGTCGCCAACGCCGGCAATGCGAGCGTGGTTTCCGACGAGCTCGCTGATCGACTCGATGGCTGGAACGCCATCCTCGATGATCGGTCGATGGCCACGTCGCTGATCGCCATTCAGGGGCCCCTGGCGGCCGGGATCCTCCAGCCCCTGACCGAGATCGCTCTGGGCGACCTCCGCTACTACGCGATCATGGAAGGTGCCGTCGCCGGGATCCCGGCGTTCGTCGCTCGGACCGGCTATACCGGCGAGGACGGCTTCGAGGTGTTCGTCGACTGGGCAAAGGCGCCCGAGCTGTGGACGGCGCTGACGGACGCCGGTGCCGGCCAGAGCCTTATTCCGTGCGGCCTCGGGGCCCGGGACACGCTTCGCCTGGAGGCCGGCATGCCGCTTTATGGCAACGAGCTCGACCTGACGACGAACCCGTACGAAGCCAACCTCGGCCGTGTCGTGAAGCTCGTCAAGCCCGGGCCCTTTGTCGGTCGCGAGGCGCTTGAGCGCGTCGCTGAACAGGGCGTCGCGCGACAGCTGGTCGGGCTCGTCATTACGGGCCGGGGGATCGCCCGGCACGGCTATCCCGTCCTCGACGACGAGGGGCGGACCGGGGTCGTGACCTCGGGAACGCAATCCCCGACGCTCGGCAAGCCCATCGCGATGGCCTACGTCGATCCAGCCCACATCGAACCGGGTACGATCCTCGCGGTCGAGATTCGGGATCAGCCCGTGTCCGCCGAGGTTGTAGCTCTACCGTTCTATCGTCGGGCGCCGTGAAGGACGCAGCACGGAACTGCCGACTCCCGCTGTTTGACCGTTAACCCGACCATCAGGAGGACGCGTCGCGATGGCTCCCTCAGAACGCAAGTACACCAAGGACCACGAATGGGTCCAGCTCGACGGCGACGTCGTCACCATCGGCATCACGGCGTATGCATCGGATCAACTCGGTGATGTCGTGTTCGTCGAGCTGCCGTCGGTCGGACGCGTCCTGGAGCAGCACGCGACCTTCGGGGTGGTCGAGTCGGTCAAGGCTGTCAGCGACCTGTTCGCCCCGGTCTCGGGCGAGGTCGTGGAGGCCAACGCTGCCCTGGAGGGCGAACCTGAACTGGCCAACAGCGACCCGTATGGCGGCGGATGGATGATCCGCATTCGTCTGGCCGACCCCGGCCAGGTGGATGGCCTGCTGAACGAGGCCGCGTACGAAACGTTGACCAAGGCGACCTGATCCGGAGTGCGGCGGTCGAGAGGCGCAGCCGATCGGAATCTGAACCTTCCTGATCGACGTCCGATATAGAGGAGTGCAACGCACCGGAGTGGCCTACCACCGGACGGAGGAGCAGACCCTGGACGATCCGCGTGCCGCAGCGAAGCCGCCGCCGGGCGGGACTCCCGATTCGCTGACTTCTGATGCCGCAACCGCGCTGCAGCCCGCCACGACCGGGGCCGCAGCCGACCGTGAGCTCATCCTCCGGTTTCAACGAGATGATCTCGACGCCTTCGAAGCGTTCTTCGAGCGTTATCGTGCCCTCATCTTCCGAACGGCTTACGGCCTGACCGGAGATCGTCAGGTGGCCGAGGAGATCCTGCAGGACACCTTCCTCCGCGCACATCGACATCGACACAGCCTGCGGACCGATGTATCGCCAGTCCCGTGGCTCCACCGAGTGGCACTCAACCTGTGCTATTCCCGATTGGGGCGACGGAAGCTGCGAGTTGAGCCGATCGGTGACACGAGCCAGCAGATCCGGGACGGCAGCCTCGGTCCGGCGGATCGTGCAGAGCGCGAAGAGCTTCGACGGTCGATCCACGCCAGCATTGCTGCACTGCCAGCCAAGCACCAGAGCGTCGTCGTGCTCTACTACCTCCATGGGATGTCGCTGCAGGAGACCTCCGCGGCGCTCGGGATTGCCCTCGGCACCGTGAAGTCCAGGCTCCACTACGCGCTGGTCGGCCTGCGGGACCACCTCCAGACCGAGCGCCACACCGCGCTGATCGACGTGCCGATGTCGATCGACCGAGGGACCCCCATGTCCGTGGTCACGCTGTACGCGGCCGTCGCGCGGCGGCGGAAATGATGCCCGGCCGACGCGCGGTATCCGCCTCGCTCGAATGCCGCCGGCATGCCTCGGCGTTGCTGGACGTGGTCGACGCGCGGACGCCAACCCCCAGGTCAGGGGCCGCGATGGACCATCTTGAGTGGTGTCGGACATGCTCCGATGAGTTGCAGGATCTCGCGCTCGCGATCGTGGCCATGCGCCGGTTCGGCGAGTCCGGCGCTGGCGAATCGGGGTCTCCGTACGCGTGGCCGAGGCTCCGAAGCCGCATCGAGGCCACCCGGGCCGCGGCGGCCGCCGCGGCCTGGCGTTGGCGCGCGTCGCTGGCCGGCCTCGCGACCTCGACGCTGCTCGTGGCTGCGTTGGTGGGGCCGCTGGCGATGCACGTGCCGCTCGCGGGCGGCGTTGACGAGCCTACCGGCTATAGCCCCGCCCAACTCGAATTTGATGCCCAGCGGGTCGAGGCCAGGTACATGTCGCAGTCAACGACGGCATCCGTCGCCGGATCACCCGTCACGCTCATTTCGAACGGGCAGGCCGACCCGCGGCGGTACCCGGACAACGTCATTCCAGCGCGGAAGGAGGTACCGGTTCGACCAATCGACCGAGCCCTGAAGGCGCACTGATCCGGGTTTCCGGATTTGACACCGCTTGGGCACCTGCCCATAGTACCGGCAGCGACGTAGGCCGCTGCTCACCCGTGCGCGTTGTTTCGTACCTGATGAATCGGGTGTGAAGGCGTTCGCGGAGCGGCCGAACCGTCAATTGGGAGTCCGAGGCGACGTATCGCCTTAAATTTGGAGGAGATTCATGCGTAAGCCAATCATGGCACTGCTCGCGACCACGGCAATCGTGTTCGCAGCGTGCGGAGGCGCGGCAAGTGCCGCCCCGACCGATGCGCCGGTGGTCACACCGGCCCCGGTGATCACCCCGCAGCCTGTCGCTGAGGTCGAACTCTTCAACAGTGAGTACGCCAGCAAGGTCGAGGCGGGCACTGATGGCGGCACCCTCGTCATCGGCGACTGGCAGGAAGCCAATCAGTTCAACCCGTTCTACGCCGGTCAAGTGACGGAAGCCAACGTGGCGTCCACCGCGTGGGCGTCCCTGCTCGTGACCACCCACGACTACAAGTTCATCCCGGATCTCGCGGCCGAGATCCCGACCACGGAGAATGACGGCGTCAAGGTGCCGGGCGACGGCGGTGACGCCATGACCATCACCTGGAAGCTCCGCGACGGCCTGAAGTGGTCGGACGGACAGCCCCTCACGTGTGATGACTTCAAGTACGCGTGGGAGTGGGTGCTCGACCCCGAAAATGTCGGCGTCGTGACGTCCGGCTACGACAGCATCACCGCTATCGACTGCCCGTCGAACACGGTCATGGTCCAGCACTGGAAGGACATCTACAGCGCATACCTGAACGCCAATGTGGCGCCGCTCCCGCGGCACTACCTCGGAACGTTCAAGATGGCTGACATGGTCGCCGGCAAGGGTTTCCGTCCGGATGAGATCGCCAACCTGCCCGTTTCAGGTGCGTTCAAGTTCGGCTCGGTCACCCCGGGCCAGGACCTCCGCATGGTCAGGAACACGAACTACACCAGCGCCATTTCGGGCAAGTCAGCGCACCTCGAGACCCTGATCTTCAAGTGGTACACGGACGCGGATGCGATGATCGCCGGCTACCGTGGCGGCGAGGTCGACTTCGCAACAGACCTCCAGGATTCCGACATCGTCAAGGTCGCCGATCTCGGCGATCAGGTGTCGGCCGTCCCGGCCCTGCTGTACGAGTTCTGGCGCCCGAACTGGTCTTCCTTCGCGGACGCGAACGAGACCTTGGCCATCGGCGGCTGCTCGCGCAACACCGCCGTGACCGATCGCGGCGCTGCCTGCCCTGTCGCTGACCCGGCAGTCCGTCAGGCCGTCTCGACGGCCATCGACAAGGCCGCAATCAACGAGCGCCTGCTGGGCAATGCGGTCCAGCTCGCGAATACGAACATCCTGCCGAGCCTTTGGTACGCATCGGATCAGCCGTCCGCAGCCTTCGATCCGGCCAAGTCCATGGCAACCCTCGACGCCGCCGGCTGGGTCGTCGGTAGCGACGGCATTCGCGCGAAGGACGGCATCCGCCTGAAGATCGAGCTGTGCACCACCACCCGCCAGGTCCGCCAGGACACGCTCGCCCTCGGCGCGGCGTGGCTCAAGGACGTTGGCATCGAAGCGGTCGTGAACCCGGTGTCGCCGTCGGACATTTTCGCCGACTACAACGAGTCCACCCGTGACACCCCCTGTGCCCTCTCGCACAGCAACTTCGACATCGCGGAGCATGCGTTCTCGTCGCCGTTCGACCCGAACAGCAGCTACACGACGTACCACAGCTCACAGCTCGAGCCCAACGGCGGCAACGACGCCTACGTCATCAACGCAGACGTCGACGCGGCTCTTGTGGCGATCCAGAACAGCGTCGACTTCGCGGTCATCCGTGACGCGAGTGCGGCGTTCCAGACGGTCTACGTTCGGGACATCCTCGAGATCCCGCTCTACTACCGCAAGCAGGTCGAGCTCCGCTCGCCCGCAGTCGGCAACTTCTTCGCCAATGGCACCTCGTATGGCATGACGTGGAACGCAGTCGACTGGTTCAAGAAGGGGTAGTCAAGCCCATCTGACCCTCCGGGTCAGCACTCAGCCTGTAGTTTCTCGGGGCGCTCGCCAAGCGAGCGCCCCGAGATATATCCTCCGCGCCACTCACCGCAATCCGGCCCAAACCCAGGGACGAGGACCAATGGTGCTGCGATGATCAAGTACATCATCCGACGGTCTATCCAGGCGATTCCCGTCCTGTTTGGGATCACGATCGTGGTCTACGGCATCCTCCTGGCGGCGCCCGGTGGGCCGACCGCCAAGTTCGCCCAGAACCCGCGGATCACCCAGCAGATGAAAGAGGACTTCAAGAAGGCCTGGGGCCTGGACCAGCCGGTTCCGGTTCAGTACTGTCGTTGGATGGGCTTCTGCAACAAGGACGTCGATGACAAGGTCCTTGGCGCCCTTCCGGCGCCGGCCGCCTTCATCGGTCCCAAGGGTTTGCCAAACCTCCTGCCGACAGGACTCAGCGGCGCGACCAACGGCGTGTTGCACGGCGACTTCGGCTTCTCGATCGCGACCGGAGAGCTGGTCAACACCTCCATCACCCGGGCAGCTCTGCCGACGCTGATCCTTGCCTCGATTGCGCTGTTCGTGTGGCTGTTGGTCGCGATCCTCATGGGGGTCTATGCGGCCATTCACCGCTATTCGCTGTTCGATCAAGCCGCGACGATCTTTGCCTACGTGGGCTACGCGATGCCAACGTTCTGGCTCGGCATCATGCTCATCTTCCTGTTCAGCGGTCCGGGTCTGAACATCCTCCCGGCCGGAGGCATGACCGAGACGCGCGCCTCGCCGCCGTTCGGCAGCGACGACTACTGGGTCTATTTCGGCAGTCACACGCTGGCCGCGATCCTGGACGTCGGCAAGCACCTCATCCTGCCTGTGGTGACCCTTGTCGTGGTCAATATCGCCGGTGACTCGCGGTTCGTGCGTGCGAGCATGCTCGAGGCGCTCGGACAGGACTACGTGCGAACGGCCAAGGCCAAGGGCCTTCCGGGACGGACCGTCACGTTCAAGCACGCCCTGCGGAACGCGATGCTTCCCGTGGTGACCAACATCGGACTCGAGATCCCGTTCCTGTTTACGGGCGCGATCGTGACCGAGACCATCTTCTCGTGGCCGGGTGTCGGACGCCTGACAATCCAGGCGATCACCAGTTTTGATTACCCGGTGCTGATGGGCGTGCTCCTGATCTCATCCACGCTCGTTGTCTTTGCCAATCTGCTGGCCGACGTCGCCTATGCGGTCGTCGATCCGCGCATCACGTTCTGAGGACAGCCCCGATGTCCGACTCTGAATCGACTCAGGCAGCCGTCGACGCCGAGCGCCTTCGCCGTGCAGAAGAGGCAGGCGAGGACTACGAGATCGGCCTCGTTTCACTCAGTCAGTGGCAACTTGCCTGGCGGAAATTCCGCGGCCACCGTCTCGCCCTCATCGGGCTGGCCATGATCGGCGCCCTGACGATCATCGCCGTCGTGGGTCCGATCGTCCTGCCGTATGACTTCGCCACGATCCCCGTTCCGGACAAGATCGTGTTTCAGGGTCGAGCTCCCTCGCTTGACCACCTGTTCGGCGAAACGGGTGGCCTGCAGCGCGACGTGCTGCGCCTCGTGGTCAACGGTGCCCGAACATCGCTGTTCATCGGCTTTTCGAGCATGTTCATCGGCGTCTTCATCGGCACGATCGTCGGAGCCGTCGCCGGCTACGTCGGCGGGTTCCTCGATAACCTGCTCATGCGGATCGTCGACGTGATGCTGAGCCTGCCGCTCCTGTTCGTGATCCTGGTAGCCAGCCGCTTCTTCGGGAACGGCAGCGTGCTCCTGATCGTGGTCATCTTCGGGCTCTTCGGTTGGATGGGCGTATCGCGCCTCGTGCGCAGTCAGTTCCTGTCGATCCGTGAGAGCGAATTCGTGGAGGCGGCCCGCGCAGTCGGTGTGCGCGATCGCCGGATCATCTTCCGGCACATCCTGCCCAATGCCATCTCGCCGATCGTGGTGGTTGCCTCGCTCATCGTGGCGGGCAATATCATCGGTGAGGCGTTCGTCAGCTTCCTTGGCTTCGGCGTGAACCCCACGACTCCGACGTGGGGCAACATCCTGTCGAATGCGCTGACCTTCATCCCCCTCGGTAACTGGTGGTGGCCGATGTTCCCCGGAGTTGCGATCATCGTCACAGTCCTCGCCGTGAACTTCATCGGCGACGGGCTGCGTGACGCGCTCGACCCGAGGTCACGAGCATGACCGAGGTGCTATCGGCCGCGGTGCCACATGGGACACCACCTCCGCGGGAAACCCTTCTCGATGTCCGGGACATGAAGACCCACTTCAAGGTCCTCGATGGCATCGTGCCGGCAGTCGATGGCGTGTCGTTCTCCATCGGTCGGGGCGAGACCCTCGCCATCGTCGGCGAGTCTGGTTCAGGCAAGAGCGTCACGGCGCTCACGATCATGCGCCTGCTCGACATCCCGCCGGCGATCATCGGGGCAGACTCGGAAGTCTGGTTCGACGGCAAGGAAATCCTGCACATGCCAATCGACCAGATGCGCAAGATCCGCGGCAAGGACATCGCGATGATCTTCCAGGAGCCGCTGACCAGTCTGAACCCGGTCCTGTCGATCGGTGAGCAGATCGCCGAGCAGGTCCGACTTCACCTGAAGGTGGGCAATCGAGAGGCTCGCGACCGGTCAATCGAATCGCTCCGCACCGTCGGCATCCCGAGTCCGGAGAAGCGCATCCAACAGTACCCACACGAAATGTCGGGCGGCATGCGTCAACGCGTCATGATCGCCATGGCCCTGTCCTGTGAGCCACAGCTCCTGATCGCCGACGAACCAACGACGGCGCTCGATGTAACGATCCAGGCCCAGATCCTGGAGCTCCTGAAGGTCATCCAGCAAAAGACGGGCTCGGCGCTGCTCCTGATCACGCATGATCTTGGCGTCGTGGCCGAAATGGTCGACCACGTCGTCGTCATGTACGCCGGTCAGGTCGTCGAACAAGGGTCGGTCAACGACGTGATGATCGAGCCCCGAGCGCCCTACACCATGGGTCTCCTTGAGTCGATCCCGACGGCCGAGAAGCGAGGCGCTCGGCTGTCGGTCATCAAGGGCGTCGTGCCGTCACCATTCCACCTGCCTCCCGCCTGCCGATTTGAGCCACGTTGCCCATACGCGTGGGACCTGTGTCGTGAGGTTAGTCCGGAGCTCTCCACTGTCGCAGGATCGAATTCCGACCGACTCGCCAGGTGTCATCTCCACGGGCCGGCGGGCGAGAGCCGCCGCGCTTCTGCGCTTGACCAGCACGCCGGCGCCATGCGCATCGGCCGAGGATTGAAGGAAGACCCAGCATGACCAACTCAATCCGCGGTGCCCGGTGATTGCGCCGATGCCGTCGTCGACCGAGCGCGTTGCCGAACCGCTCCTCGAGGTTCGCGGCCTCAAGAAGCACTTTCCGATTCACGGCGGCATCCTCAAGCGCCAGGTGGCGACTGTCTATGCGGTCGACGGCGTGGACTTCGACGTCAATCCTGGTGAGATCTTCAGCCTCGTGGGCGAATCTGGCTGTGGCAAGACAACCTTGGGACGCTCGATTCTCCGCTTGACCGAACCAACGGCTGGAACGGTCAAGTTTGCTGGCGAAGACGTGATCGGTATGAGCGCCGACGAGTTGCGAGCCGCGCGTCGCCACATGCAGATCATCTTCCAGGACCCATTCGGATCGCTGAATCCGCGGATGCCGATCAGCGACATCATCGGGGAGGGCCTGCTGGCCCAGGGACTCGCCAATCGCAGGGAACGCGACAGGAAGGTCGAGGACGCGCTCGAGACGGTGGGCCTGCGACGGGAGTACACGCGCCGCTATCCGCATGAGTTCTCAGGCGGCCAGCGCCAGCGGATTGGTGTTGCGCGTGCGCTTGCCCTCGACCCGAAGTTCATCGTCTGCGATGAACCGGTCTCGGCCCTCGATGTCTCCATCCAGAGCCAGGTCCTCAACCTTCTGCTGGACCTTCGGCGCGACTTCAACCTGACCTACCTGTTCATCAGTCACAACCTGTCGGTCATCCAGTACTTCAGTGACCGGGTCGGGGTCATGTACCTCGGCAAGATCATGGAGGTCGGCACGGTCGAGGAGCTCTACCGTAACGCCCGACATCCCTACACGGTCGCGTTGCTCTCGGCGATCCCGAATCCGGATCCGCGCCGCCGCAAGAAGCGCCTGGTGCTGCGGGGTGATGTTCCATCTCCCGTGGCCCCGCCGCCCGGCTGTCGCTTCAGCACGCGCTGCTGGCTTCGTGAGCAGCTCGGAAATCCTGAGCGATGCACGACCGAGGAGCCCGAATTGCGCGTCCTCAGCACCGGCCATCAGGTGGCCTGTCACTTCGACGACAAGGTCACGACATCGGCCGTGGCAGAGACCGTGGCCGCCCAGTCTGCGGTCGAGACGGCGGTCGCCTCCGCATGACCGATCGTCCGCTCGGCGGATCGGGCCGGCCCCGTCGGCTGGCAATGTCGCTCTTGCTCCTGTGGACTCTGGCGGTCGTTGTGTCTGGGTGTGGCGCATCCGCAACGGCCAGTCCGTCTGCCTCGCCGGGCCCGAGCGGGACCGGTGGCAACGAGACGCCGCTCCCACAACCATCCAAGTGGCCGGGACCGGTTGTGCTCGCGGTCATCAAACTGGCCGGAGCCGACGGGGAGATTGCCAAAGCCGGGCAGGACTTCACGGCCGCCGCGAACGCCAGCGATGTAAGGGCATTGTGGGGTGCGGCGGACGGCTTGATCCCGGTTCTCACGGACCTAGTCCCGAGCGTCGATCCGCTCGAAGGGTGGGACCGGACCCGAGAACTGGCCGGGTATCTTCGAACGGCGTATCCACTCATGATCGACGGCGCGACCGAACTACGTGATTCCATCACTGCCGGTGACGCCAAAGGGGTCGAGTCGGGAAGTCGCAAGCTCGCGGCCGGCCTGAACGCGTACGCACCCGCCCGTTCCATCCTGGGCTCCCTGGTTCAGGAGGCGCTCCTCCAGCAGCGGGTCTACAACCTCTAGGCCCGACGTGTCGCGCCCGCTATCGGTCAGCGGGCCTCGACATGGAGTGGCGCTTCGCGCTCCGACACGAAGTGGCAGGCTGCCAGGTGCTCGACCGGATCCGTTCCGTCCCGCACGATGAGTGCCGGCTGCTCCGTCGCACAGATCTCCGGATTGCCAAGACGTTCGCGGAGGGGGCATCGCGGATGGAAACGGCATCCGGACGGGGGATTGAGCGGAGACGGGACATCGCCGGCCAGGATCACCCGCTTGCGCCGCCGCCGTACGTCGGGAATCGGAATGGCCGACATCAGCGCGCTCGTGTACGGGTGATGCGGGTCCTTGAAGATCGTCGTGCGATCGGCCACCTCAGCGATGCGCCCTAGGTACATGACCGCGACGCGATCGCTGATGTGCTCGACGACGCCCATGTTGTGGGCGACGAACACGTAGGTCAGGCCAAGTTCGCGCTGGAGCGATTTGAGCAGGTTCAGGACCTGCGCCTGGATTGACACATCGAGCGCCGAGACCGGCTCGTCGCAGACCAGCAGCTCGGGTTCCAGGACCAGCGCCCTGGCGATGCCGATGCGCTGGCGCTGGCCACCCGAGAACTCGTGGGGGTAGCGGCGCGCGTGGTATTTGGCAAGCCCGACGAGGTCCATCATGCGTTGGACCTTCGTGAGGCGCTCCGCCGAGGTACCGAGCCCGTGGATCCGGAGGCCCTCGCCGATGCTGTCGCCGATCGGGGTGCGTGGATCCAGCGACGCATAGGGATCCTGGAAAATGATCTGGATCTTTCGCCGGAACGGCTTGAGGGCTGCCCCGTGCAGCGAGCCGATGTCCGTTCCATTGAACGCGATAGATCCGGAGGTCGGCTCGATGAGCCTGAGGATCAATCGGCCCACGGTCGTCTTGCCGCAGCCGGATTCGCCGACCAGCCCGAGCGTCTCCCCGCGCTTGATGTCGAAGCTGACCCCATCGACCGCCTTGACCTGGCCCACGACGCGCTGGAGCACGCCGCCATGGACCGGGAAGTACTTGACCAGGTCTCGTACCTGAAGGAGCGGCGTGTCGCCCGTGACGATCGTTCCGGTCGCCTTGCTCACTCCGGTCGTGCCGCTCATGCGGTCCGCGTTGTTCATGCCCTGGCCCCGACTTGATCGAGCGGCACCGATCGGAGACGACCGGCTTCATCGTGATACATCCAGCAGCGTGCTTCGTGGTCCTTGGCAATCGGCAGGAGGGACGGATGCGATGCGTCGGCCTGGGTCACGTGATAGTCGACACGCGATGAGCAACGGGGCGCGAATCGGCACCCTGGCGGCAGGTCGATGAGGTTGGGCACATTGCCGGGAATGACGGTCAGGGCGTCCCGGACGTCCCCAAGGACCGGAATGGAGCCGAGGAGCCCTCGCGTGTAGGGGTGTTTTGGCTCGGCGAAGAGCTTGTCGACGTCAGCGTGTTCGATGATCTCGCCGGCATACATGACCGAGACGCGGTCGCAGGTCTCGGCGACGACCCCAAGATCGTGAGTGATCAGGATGATCGCCGTGCCGGTTCGATCCCGAAGGTCGCGGATCAGGTCGAGGATCTGGGCCTGGATCGTGACATCGAGCGCGGTCGTCGGCTCGTCTGCGATCAGGAGCTCCGGTTCGCAGGCGAGGGCCATTGCGATCATCACGCGCTGCGCCATGCCGCCTGACAGTTCGTGGGGATACGCCTCCAGGCGCCGCTTGGGATCTGGAATACCGACCATCTTGAGCAGCTCGAGCGCCTGCTTCCGGGCGTCCGAACGCTTCATGTCCCTGTGGACCTCGAGTACTTCGCCGATCTGGCGACCGACATCCCAGACGGGATTGAGGGCCGACGTCGGCTGCTGGAAGATCATGCTGATCCGATTGCCGCGGATTGCTCGCATCGCGGTCTGCGAGATCTTCAGGAGGTCCTGACCATCGAACAGGACCTCGCCGGCCTCGATGATTCCGGGCTTGGCAATGAGGCGCATGATCGACAGGCTGGTCACGCTCTTGCCGCAGCCGGATTCACCGACGAGTCCGAGGATCTCGGACCGACCGACGTGGAAGTCGATCCCGTCAACGGCGCGAACGATGCCGTCGCGCGTGTGAAACGAGGTCTGCAGGCCGCGGACATCAAGCAGCAACTCGCCGGCTCGCTGGTGCGCGGCAGCGTTCGCGGAGCCGGCACTCGTGGACGAGGTTCGGATCGCCAGTTCCTCCATTGACGGCTCGCTGTCGGTCATCGGTTCAGCCTCGGGTCGAAGGCATCGCGCAGGCCGTCACCGAGGAGGTTGAACCCGAGGACAACGAACGTGATGGCGAGCCCTGGAGCCAGGATGATGTGCGGCGCCGAGAAGAGGCGCTGGAATTCGATCGCGATCATCGATCCCCAGGTGATCTCGCTGAGGCTGACCACGCCGACGAACGCCAGGGCGGCAATGTCGAGCACCGCGGTACCGATGCCGAGCGTCCCCTGCACGATCAACGGTGTCACGGCATTCGGCATGATCCGCCGAATGAGGATGCCCGATGTCGATTCACCGAGCGCGCGGGACGCCGTCACGTAGTCGTTCTCCCGTGCCCCGAGGACCGAGGCCCGCACGATCCGGGCATAGATGGGTATCGATACGATGCTGATCGCGAGCATCGTGTTGATCAGGTTCGACCCCAGAGCTGACACGATCACGATGGCCAGGAGGAGCGCGGGAAAGGCCAGGACCACGTCCATGATCCGCATCAGGATGTTGTCCGTGCGACCTCCGACATAGCCGGCCACGGCGCCGATGATCCCGCCGGCCACGATCGCCAGGCCGATCGCCGCAAACCCGATTCCGATCGAGATCCGACTCCCGATCACGACCCGGCTGAAGACATCCTGGAAATTGGTGTCGATGCCGAAGATGTGCTCAGGACGATCGACTGGGCAGCCCAGGAGATGGACGCACGGCGGGGCCTGTTTGATGACTCCGTCCTCGACCCCCAGCATCGACTGGCGGGGATCGAACGGTGCGATCTGGTCGGCGAATACGACCACGAACAGGAAGATCCCGAGAATGACGAGTCCGATGACGGCCGATCGCTGGCGGAGAATGCCGGCCAGCGTGTCCCGCCAAAGGCTCGCGGGCCGGGTCGAGACGAGCGTGTCGACGGCGCCGAATTCGGGAGCGGCTGGGTGCGTCGGGTGATGATCGGTCATCGGTCGTCCCGGCTCATCGCTGGCGGACCCGCGGGTCGAGGAATCCATACGACAGGTCCACGAGCAGGTTCACGAAGATGTAGGCGAACGCGATGATCAGCGTGAAACCCTGGATGACGACGTAGTCGCGGCCGGTGATGGCCTCGTACACCGTTCGGCCGACCCCAGTGAGGTTGAAGACCGTCTCGGTCAGGACCGCGCCCGACAGCAGGCCCCCGAGCTGGAGGCCCACGATGGTCACCACAGGCAGCAGCGCGTTCCGCGTCGCATGGCGCAGCACGACCGAGCGTTCGCGTACGCCCTTCGCCCGGGCCGTCCGCACATAGTCGAGCCCGAGGGTCTCGAGGAGGCTGGATCGGGTGATCCGCGCAATGATCGCGAGGGGGATCGTCCCGAGGGCGATCATCGGCAGGAGCAGGTGCTTGAAGGCATCGCCGAGCGGGCCCCACTGGCCCGTGATCAGCGCGGTGGGAATGTACAGGCGGGAGACGAAGTCAAGGAACCCGCGCAGCGGTCCGGTGACCGATTCGAGTTGCCAGACCTGGACGAGTGAGAGGACCTCGACCCCGGATGAGAGGCGCCCCGATGGGGGCATCGCGAAAGGCGTGCCCTTCAAGAGCACGGCGAAGACGAACTGAAGCAGTAGGCCCAGCACGAAGACGGGCATGGAGACACCGATGTTGGCAAGGATCATCGATCCCACGTCAACGGGCGAATTGCGCCGATAGGCGGACAGCAGCCCGAGCGGCACACCGACGATCACCGCAAACACGAGGGCCATGAAGGTCAATTCGATCGTGGTCGGCAGGCGGTCGATGAGCAACTGCGTCACAGGCTGGGAGTGCTTGATCGAAACGCCGAGGTCGCCGCGCGACAACTGCTCGAGGTAGAGACCGAACTGGATCGGAATGGGTTGGTCGAGACCGTAGCGATGGATGAAGTCGTCACAGACGGCGTCCGTGGCCCGCTCGCCGAGCACAGCTCGACAGGGATCCCCGGGAATGACTCGGGCGAGGGCGAAGACGATGAAGATGAGCCCGAACAGCACCGGGATGGTGACGAGCAGCCGTCGTGCGATGAATCTGGTCAAGGGCTTCGATCAGTCCGTTCAGATCCGGATCCGAGTGGTGGAAGGTGCGAGAAGGGCGCCGCCGGTGGCGACGCCCTTCTCGGCTGCTATCGGTATTGAATGTCAGGAAGCGGGCGGGTTGAGGAAGCCCCCGAACAGTCCAGGGAAGTACTCGAACGCGCCGGACCGTCCGATGTGGAGCGGGTGCTTCGCATCCCACTGAACGGCGTAGCTGAGAACGACGTCGTTGGCGTCGAGGTCGGCACCGTCGTGGAACTTGACACCGTCGCGAAGCGCGCAGGTCCAGGTCATCAGGTCTGCGCTCGCCGTGCAACCGGTTGCCAGCACGGGCTCCGTGCCTGTGCTGCCGACGGTGTACCCGTAGAGCGATTCGTTGATCTGCTCGCAGGCCCGCAGCGACTCGCCGTCCGACTCGTCCCCACAGTAGAGGCTGAGCGGTTCGGCGTTCTGCATCCAGACGAGCGTGTCGCGGCTGCCCGCCTTCATCACCGAGAAGACCTCGTTGCTGAGCGGCGAAGCGTGCGCGCCAGTGACGTCGGCCTTGAAGACCGTCGCGGAGCCACCGTGGGCCACGATGACCGCAGGCACGTGCTCCTTGATGAGGTTGTTGGCCTCGGCGTAGGCGGCCTTGCGAACGGTATCGTCGGCCGACTGGCCGCCCTTGTTGAGGGCCGCCACGATGTCGTCCCACGACCCACCGAAGCGCGGACCGGCGCCGCTGCCAAAGTGGTAGTCGAGGAAGTTGGTTGCGTCAGGGTAGTCCGCCCCCCATCCGAGGAGGATGAGGCCTTCGAGCGTCCCTGCCGTGTTTGCATCGAGGAGGGTGCCGCTCTCCTGGAGATCGAGGGCGACATTGATACCGAGGTTGGCCTTGAGCTGGTTGGCGATCTCTGTCGCCACGACCGGCGGATCCGGGTTGTAGCCGCGGACCGCGGCGCGGAACTGGATCTTGTACGTCTTCGTGAAGTCAAATTTGGCATCGACGAGGAGCTGCTTTGCCGCGCTGGCATTGAAGTCCCAGGTCGGCTCGCCCTCACACCCAAACGGAATAGCGCATGGCGTGAAGTGGGTGGCCACCGACGAGCCCGCCGGGTAGTAGTTGTCCACGAGCTGCTGGCGGTTAATGCCCATGGCGATCGCCTGGCGGACGCGAACGTCGGTCCACGGCGCGATCGTCTTGTTCATGCCGATGTAGAGCGTATTCAGGCCCTCGCGCGGGTAGACCGTGACGCTCGAATCGGCCTTGATGGCGGCGATGTCGTCGGTGCTCGGGTTGTCGATGCCATCGACGGTGCCCGACTGAAGCTCGACCCAGCGCTGGGCGCCCTGATCGCTCCATCGGAACTCGAGGTTCGGGGTCATGGCCTTGCTGCCCCAATACCCGTCGAAAGCCTTGAGGACGAGGCGGTTGCCCTTGTCCCAGGTCACGAGCTGGTACGGGCCGGTTCCGTTGGCCTTGTCAAGGATCGATTTGTCGGCCATGTGGGCGGTCAGGTAATCGGAGTCCTGGATGCCGAAGGCGCTGAAGGCGACCTTGGACAGAAAGGCAACGTCCGGAGCGCAGAGCTCGAACTTGACGGTCAGTCGATCGACCGCGCTGACCTTCTTGAAGTTGCCGGTGTAGGGAGCGACGCCGCAGGGCGCCTCGCCGGTTGCCGGGTAGGCTGTGCCCTCATAGGGGGCTGCGTCGGTCGGCGCCACGCTCGGCGCATCCGTGGGGCTCGACGAGGGCGGTGCCGAGGCAGCGCCTCCACAGGCCGCGAAAATGATCGCCGCCGTCGCGAATAACGCGATGACGGGCGACCTCGATGTGCGTAGGGTCATTCGTTCTCCTCCACCTGGCCCTGCACCGACCTGACCACGCGATATGGTCGGCGGGGGCGTTTGCCGCACACGCTCGGCCGATCTGGCCACTCGGTCGCGGGTGCCCGGAAGCCTAGCATCCACGATCGGTTGCGTCATCTTCAATTACCGCGACGAGCGTCGGAAGGTTCGCGGCTCGACCTCGGGTTCGGGATCGGCTCGGGTATGCTCGCCCGGTGAAATCCCTCAGGGTCGCGCTGGCGCAATTCGCCCCCGGACTGGGTCTCCTCGACGAGAATCTGGCTCGACACCTCGAGGTCATGGCGCAGGCGCGTGATCAAGGCGCGGATCTCGTCGTGTTTCCGGAGCTTGGCCTGACCGGCTACCAGCTCCAGGACCTGTCCGGCGATGTCGCCATGCGTCTCGACGACCCCCGGCTCGCGCGGTTGGCAGGAGCGACGGTCGGGATGTCGGCGGTCGTTTCATTCGTCGAGGAATCGGCCGATCACCGGTTGTTCATTGCCGCGGCGCTGATCGAGGACGGCGAGATCCGGCATGTCCATCGAAAGCTGTTCCTGCCCACCTACGGACTGTTCGACGAGCGCCGGTTCTTCGCCCCGGGCGACCTCCTCCGGACGGCTCCGTCCCGGCTCGGTGTCGGGGTCGGCCTGGCTATCTGCGAGGACTTCTGGCATCTGCCAGTCGCGCAGGTGCTCGCCCTGGACGGAGCACAGATCCTCATCAATATTGCCGCCTCGCCCGGACGAGATCTCGCTGCCACGAACGAAGTCGGGCTGGGTACGGCGACCTCGTGGCGCACGTTGATGCGAACGTATGCCCAACTGACGACATCGTTCGTCATCTTCGTCAACCGCGTCGGAGTCGAGGAATCGATCTCTTTCTGGGGAGGCTCCGAGGTCATCGGGCCGGCCGGCGACACGATCCTGTCGGCACCGCTGTTCGACGAGGGCCTGTTCCTGTGCAACCTGAACCTCGCCGATATCCGGCGCGAGCGGATCTCGTTGCCGCTGCTCCGTGATGAACGGCCCGAGCTGATCGTTCGGGAATTCGAGCGGCTGATTACCGAGCGGGCAGGTCTGGCCGTCGATTCGACGTCCGAACCCGGTGCCGAAGATGGTCTCGACGTGGCACCGGCGCTTGCGCCCGGACGACCGATCGGCTTCGAGCCTCGGACGGCCGCGGAGCGGACTGCGGCTGGTCGGGCGATCGAGAAGGGCGACAACCGATCGTGACCCGCGCCATCCCACTCGTACCACTCGACGCCACGGGGCGGCCGCTATTCGAGTTGCCCGATGAGCTGGCCATCGACACGGACGTGGCCCGCCGGGTCATCGGCGAGTTCATCCGTAGTCAGTTGCACCAGGCTGGCTTCGAGCGGATCGTGCTGGGCCTGTCGGGCGGCATCGACTCGGGCCTCGTGGCCCACCTGGTGGCAGAAGCAATCGGTGCCGAGCAACTGCATTGCGTGCTGATGCCGTACCGAACTTCCTCGCCGGGATCTCGAGCCGACGCCGAGTCGGTGGTCGCAGGACTCGGTTGTTCCAGTGAAGTCGTCGAGATCACGTCCATGGTGGACGCCTACTTCGGCACGGCGTCCGGGACCGGAGCCGGTGGTCCCGAGGGACTCGACGCAGCACCCTTGCGACGCGGCAATTTCAGCGCCCGCATGCGGATGGCCGTGCTGTATGACCGATCCGTGACCTCGGGCGGGCTCGTCGTGGGAACCGGCAACAAGACCGAGTCCCTGATCGGCTATACCACGATCTACGGCGACAGCGCCTGTGCCTTCAACCCGATCGGCGATCTCTACAAAAGCCAGGTTCGCCAGCTGGCCGCAGCCATGGGCGTCCCCGAGGCGATCATCTCGAAGGCTCCGTCTGCGGACCTGTGGCCAGGCCAGACGGATGAATCCGAGGCGGGCTTCTCCTACCCGAACCTCGATCGGCTCCTGTTCTGGCGGATTGACCGCCGCCGGAGCATCGAGGAGGTCATCGATATGGGCTTTGACGCCGACTTCGTCGCGCGCGTCGAGCGGATGGTCGCGGCCGCCGAGTTCAAGCGCCAGATGCCACCCGTCGCGAAGCTCGGGCCCCGGACCGCTGGCGTTGACTACCTCTATCCCCGGCGCCGGCCGGGCTCGGCTCGAACCTGAACTCGACCGTGGCCGGCGGCACGCTCTATCTCGTTGCGACGCCGATCGGCAATCTCGGCGATGTCACGTTCCGAGCGATCGATGTGCTTCGTACCGTGCCGCTCATCGCCGCTGAGGACACCCGAATCACTCGCCGACTGTTGACGCGCTACGAGATTCGAACGCGGACCACGAGTTTTCATGCGCGCAGTAGTCCCACGCGGGTTGATGAGCTTCTCGCACATCTGCGCGCGGGTGATGACCTCGCGCTCGTGACCGATGCCGGAACCCCCGGTATCAGCGATCCCGGCGAGGAACTGGCAGCCCGCTGGGCGCTCGAGGGGGGACAGGTCGTAGCCATCCCGGGCGCTTCGGCTGTGCTGACGGCCATCGCCTCGGCGGGGATCGCAGGTCCCCGCTGGACCTTCGAAGGATTCCTGCCCCGCAAGGGACGTGAGCGTCGGGAGCGGATCGCGCGGATTGCGGCCGACGAGCGCGGCTGCGTGATCTTCGAGGCGCCGAGGCGTCTGGCTGGGACGATCTCCGACCTGAAGGCGGCTTGTGGGCCGGATCGACGAGCCGCGATCTGCCGAGAGCTGACGAAGATGCATGAGCAGGTGATCCGGGGCACGCTGGCTGAAATCGACGCGTCCGTCGTCTCGGGAGCCGTTCCGATCCTGGGCGAGGCGGTCATCGTCATTGGCTGGTTCGTCCAGAGCGAGACGGAGGTCGAGTCGGGTGCCGACACGGTTGCCGGGACGGCGCGAGACCCCAGGGCCGCCGTCCAGTCCGGTCTCGCGCGCGTGGACGAGCTGGTCCTCGCCGGGATGTCTCGCAGCATCGCCGCTCGAACCGTCGCGCAAGAAACGGGCCTGACTCGGCGGCAGCTCTATCGGGTGGAAACGTAGGGGTCGACTCCCGGCGGGCGAAGTCGACCCCAAGACCTATGGTCGGTCGTGGCCCTCAGGCGGCGACGGCGTCCGGAATGGGTTCATCTGCCGGGACGGGCGGGGCTCCATCCGCGGCGGATTCGTCCGTAGCGTCCGTGTCGGCGCCTTCCGATCCGGAGTCGACCGCGGACTCTGCGGCGTAGTCCTTCTTCCCACGCCCGGACAGCATCTCGACGCTGCCCGCGACGATTTCGGTCTTCCAGTGACGTGCACCGCGCTCGTCGTCCCAGGTGCGCGTCTGGATTCTTCCTTCGATTGCCACCTGCTGGCCCTTGCCGAGGTAACGACCGCAGATTTCGGCCAGCCGATCCCAGGTCACGATGTTGTGGAATTCGGGCCGTTCCTTGCCGTTGCCCGCGTATTCGTGGGTTGCCACGCTGAACTGCGTGACGTGTTTGCCCGAGGCGAGCGCGCGCATCTCGGGATCTCGCGTCAGGCGGCCGGTCAAAAGGACCTTGTTCACGGTCCTGGACTCCTTCTATGGTCGGCCGACGGGTCACGGGCCAACCCTGCGTGTGGCGGGCGGTATGGGGTGCCGGCCTCGGCGGCGCGGCCCAGGCGGGTCG
>JANMNF010000205.1:0-5579 GCA_031373765.1 Chloroflexota bacterium | reverse complement strand
GCGAATGGCGCCGCGGATGGTGGATCGGAGCGCATGGTCGAGCTGTCGCCGATCACGGAGGATCCAAGCCCGGTCGTGGTCGCGGGCACGGGCGACGATCGCGTCGCGCACGTCGACATCGAAGGACGGAGCGTTGCCTTTCGACTCGCCCCACCACCCGATGTTGATCGGGCTGCGCGGGCGGCGGTTGCGCAGCACGCAGGAGGGCCTGTCAGCGTTCTGTCGCCGATGCCCGGCAATGTCCTGCTGGTCCACGTCGCAGCAGGCCAGACGGTTGCGGCCGGCGACCCGATCGCGACGCTGGAGGCGATGAAGATGGAGCACCTCGTGACGGCGCCGATCAATGGGCGGATCGCCGAGCTGAACGTTCGACGAGCCGACCAGGTCACGCGTGGCCAACTGCTCGCGGTCGTCGAGCCGTAGCGGTACCCTCTGGCCTACAACAACCAGCTGCAACGGAGCCTGATCCCAGCGATGGCCACTGCCCGCAATGCCGACCACCCCGCCCTGCCCGACAATCGGGACGCCCTGATGGTTCTCCACCAGGCTGCTCGCCGGCGCCGCGACGCCGCAGCGCTGATGAGCCACGAGCGGGCTGACGCGACCGAGGAGATCGCGCGGATCGAAGTCCACATCGCCCGCATCGAGCGCGCGATGGATCCGCCGCTGGTCTGAGCCCGACACCGGCAGGCCGCGAGATCGTCACGAACGGCCGATCGACCACGCGCGGGCCACGTCGGTGAGCGACCGCGTCCGGATCTACGAAGTCGGGCCCCGCGACGGGCTCCAGAACGAATCCGTCGTCCTGTCGACCGAGGCCAAGCTCCGCTACATCGAGCTCCTCCTGGCGGCCGGACTGCGCGAAATCGAGGCGACAAGCTTCGTGTCGCCCAAGGCAATCCCGCAGCTCGCCGATGCGGACGCCCTGCTCCCGCGCCTGGCCCGCGCCGACGCGACGCCCAGGTTCCCCGCGGCCCGGTTCCCGGTCCTGGTTCCGAACATGCGGGGCATGGACCGCGCCGAGGCGGCCGGGGCCGAAGCGCTCGCGGTCTTCACGGCTGCGACGGATGCGTTCACCGAACGCAACATCGGCATGACCGTCGCGGCCTCGCTCGAGGCGTTCGCACCGGTCCTGTGGCGCGCGAGCGAGCTCGGCTGGTGGCGGCGCGGCTACGTTTCGACTGCTTTCGGGTGCCCGTACACGGGGGCCGTGGCGGCTGAACGAGCCGTCGACGTGGCGCTGCGCCTGCTCGATCTCGGCGTTGACGAGGTCTGCTTCGGGGACACGATCGGTGTCGGTGTTCCCTCGCAGGTCGCCGTCCTGACCGGTACGGCAGTCGCCGCGGGGATCCCCCTCGAACGCATCGCATTCCACTTCCACGACACGCGCGGCACGGCCCTCGCGAACGTCTCGGCCGGGCTTGATGCCGGTGTCCGCTGTTTCGATTCGGCAGCTGGGGGCACGGGCGGGTGCCCTTACGCGCCGGGGGCCGCGGGCAACCTCGCGACCGAGGACCTCATGTATTTCCTCGATGCATCGGGCTGGGAGCACGGAGCTGATCTCGGTGGGGTGCTCGCGGCTGCGCGGTTCGCTGCCGACGCCCTCGGGAAGCCGCTCACGACGAAGGTCGGACAGGCCGGGGGCTGGGATGCATCGACCGGCGCCTCCATCGCGCGAGCGTGACGGATCATCCGTTGCTAGCATCCCGCGCATGAATGGCGTCGTGCTCGTCCTCAATCAGGATTACGAGCCGCTGAACGTCACGAACCTGCCGCGTGCGTTTCGGCTCGTCTTCGGCGAAAAGGCCGAGGTCCTCGAATACGACCACCAGATGATCCGGACACCCCGGACGGAATACCGCGCGCCATCCGTCATCCGCCTCCAGCACCGCATTCGACGTCCCCGTCCGCGGGTGAAGCTGACCCGGCGCGAGGTCTTCGCACGGGACCGCCATACCTGCCAGTACTGCGGGCGGGTGGCGCACGACCTGACCCTCGATCATGTGATCCCGCGCCACCGGGGCGGCGGGCACACATGGGACAACCTCGTAGCGGCCTGCAAGACCTGCAATCACCGGAAGGGCAGCAAGACCCTCGAGGAGGCCCGGCTGCGCCTGGTACGAATCCCGTTCGAGCCGCGCAGCGATCTCTACTCGCTGTTCACGCCGTTTCTCGCCGATGAACGGAACGAGGCCTGGCGCCTGTACCTGTTCCTCGGCCGGAACTGATCGGCGGGCCGTCCGCCGTGGAGATTCGACCGCCCGAACCGGTCCTGACGATCCTCGAAACGCTGCGGCGCTCGGGCCATGCGGCGTATGTCGTGGGCGGTTCGATCCGGGACGTGATCCTCGGGCGGGTGCCGGCCGACTGGGACCTCGCCACCGACGCGCGACCCGAGCGAATTCTTGTGCTGTTCCCAGGTTCGGCCTATGAGAACCGGTTCGGGACCGTGTCGGTTCGGAGCGGAGGTGCGTCGTTCGAGATCACCACGTTCCGGTCTGATCACGAACATGCGGATCACCGGCGCCCGGATCGGGTGGAGTTCGGCGACTCGATCGAGGTTGATCTCGCGCGTCGCGACTTCACGATCAACGCGCTGGCCTGGGGGGCCGAGGCAGCCGCGAGCGAGGCAGGGGCCGGGGCGACGGCAAGCCCGGTGGCGACCGCGGGCCCGGTGGCGGCGGGTACCGGAACGCCAGCCGAGCCGACGCTGATCGATCTCCACGGCGGGACCGCCGACATCGAGGCACGGATCATTCGCGCGGTCGGGGACCCACGCCGGCGGTTCGAGGAGGACGCCCTGCGGATGGTCCGCGCCGTGCGCCTGGCCACGACGCTGGATTTCGGCATCGAGGCAGGCACGCTTGCGGCGATCCAGGCGCGCTCGTCTCTCGTCGCTCACCTCTCGGCCGAACGGGTCGCATCCGAGCTTGAGAAGCTGCTCGCGGCGGAGCGCCCTTCAGTTGGGCTTCGGCTGATGGCCGCGACCGAGATCCTGACGGTCATCTCACCGGAGCTCGCCGCTCAACGCGGAATCCCCCAGAACAAGATCCCCGGCGACGACCTCTGGGATCACACGGTTCGAACGGTCGATGCGGTCACATCGGGGCATCCTGTCGTTCGGATGGCGGCTCTGCTGCACGACATCGGGAAGCCCGCAACGATGGCTGACGGGCATTTCCTCGGGCACGACGCCGTGGGCGCCGAGCTCGCCACGGCGTTCATGGAGCGGCTGCGACTCCCGCGAACGGTCGTCGCCGATGTCGCCCACCTCGTGCGCCAGCACATGTTCAGCTACGACCCCTCGTGGGGCGATTCCGGCGTCCGCCGGTTCATCCAGCGCGTCGGCCGCAGCGCGATGGCACCCCTGCTCGAACTCCGGGAGGCCGACAACGAAGGCAGCGGCCTGGCGCGGTCGGCCCACGGCCTGGACGAGCTCCGGGCGCGAGTCGAGGCGCAGTTGACGGCGCACGTCGCCCTCGAGCGCCGCGACCTGGTCATCGATGGCTCCGACCTGATCACCGAACTCGGGCTTTCGGAGGGGCCGATGCTCGGCAGGATCCTCGACGGATTGCTGGACCAGGCGGTCACCGATCCTTCGATCAACGATCGTGCGACCCTGCTCCTGCTGGCCCAGGCGATGCTGACGGAGGATCGATGATCGAACTGCTGCTCGTGGCGGAGCAACTCATCGACGATGGCGCCTACGACCGAGCGGAAGTGCTGTTCGAGCAGGTTTCGCAGGCTGACCCGCGAAATGCGATTGCGGTTGCCGGCCTGGCGCGCGTGGCGATTGCTCGCGGGGATCGTGAGAAGGCGTTCAGCGAGGCGCGTCGAGCGCTGGCGATCGACCCCGAGGAAGCCGCGGCGCTACGCCTGATCGACGAGTTGATTGCCGCGGCCACGGAGCCGGAGGCCGACGAGAAGCCGGAGCCGGGTCAGGATTTGGATCCGATCCCACCGGCAGCAGCCCGGTCCGTGGATCCCGCTGCTGTCGCTGATGTGCGCGTTGAGGCTGCGGCCGTGGCCGGGCAGGCACGCACGCAGGTCGAGGCCGAGCAAGCGCGTGTTCAGGCGTCGGCCGAGGAGGCGGCGCAGGCCCAGGCACGGGCACAGGCAGCGGCCGCTTCCGAGGCACGGGCACAGGCCTGGGCGCTGGCTCAGGCCGGGGCCGCGGAAGCAAGGGCCCGGGCGATTGCGAACGCCCACATCGCCGCGGCCGAGGCACGGGCCGCGGCGACGGCCGTCGTGCAGGCTGCAGCGGAAGCGCAGGCCGCAGTAGCGCAGGCGGCTGCGGCGAACGGGCACGGACCGCCCGAACCGGCAAGCGCCGCGCCGGAGCGTCGATCGTTCTGGGCTCGACTCCTCGGGCTGTTCGGGATCCGACGCTGAGTCGACGGGGCTCGGCCCCGTATCCTGTGCCCATGCGAATCCTTGTCACCGGCGGCGCGGGCTACGTCGGGTCAGTCTCGGTCGAACGCCTCGTCGCGGCCGGTCACGAGGTGACCGTCCTCGATGACTTCTCCAAGGGCCATCGAGATTCGGTCGCCCCCGGGATCAACGTCGTCGAGGGTTCGTTCGGCGATCCGGGCACCATCGGCGCCGTGCTGGAGCGTGGCAACATCGAAGCGGTCCTGCACTGCGCGGCGAAATCGCTCGTCGGCGAATCGATCGAGGATCCCGCGAGCTACTACCGCGTCAACGTCGTGGGCGGCATCGTGATGCTCGATGCGATGCGGCGCCTCAACATCGAACGCATCGTCTGCTCGTCCACCGCCGCCGTCTATGGCGTCCCGGAAACATCGCCGATTACGGAGGACGCGCCGCTGCGACCGATCAATCCGTACGGCGAAACCAAGCGGACCTTCGAGGGCGCGATGGCCTGGTACGGACGTGCCTACGGGCTGCGCAGCGCAAGCCTTCGTTACTTCAACGTCGCCGGCGCGAGCATCGAAAACGGCGAACGACACGATCCGGAGACCCATCTCATCCCGATCGCCCTTTCGGCCGTGGCGGGCGGGCCGCCGCTGACGCTCTACGGCGACGACTACCCCACGCCGGACGGAACCCCGATCCGGGACTACATCCATGTGATGGACCTGGCGGATGCCCACCTCGCGGCGCTCGAGGCCACGGCTCCGGCCGACCCTCGCACCGATCAACCGCTGATCTGCAATCTCGGGAGCGGCGGGGGGTTCAGCGTGAAGCAGGTCCTGGCGGCTATCGAGGCTGTGGTTGGGGTGCCCGTTCCGCACGCCATCGGACCGCGCCGCGCCGGTGATCCTCCCGTGCTCGTGGCTGCGATCGACCGGGCGCGGGAGATCCTCGACTGGAGCCCAACGAGGTCGACGCTCGAAGCCATGATCGGCTCGGCCTGGACCTGGCGGCAGCGCCACAACGCCGGCGGGTAGGTTCGCGGCGCAGATCTTGGCAAGTCTAGGTTCCTGGCCGGGCCGGGGTACTGGCCGGGCCGCCTTTCCTGCCATATCGACATCCCCGGACGCTAAGGCCGGGTAGCGGGCCGGTTCGGCGGCAAGATCGCCCGTCGCGGCCTACTTCTGAGCACGAACCGATCGTTC
>JANMNF010000195.1:0-6223 GCA_031373765.1 Chloroflexota bacterium | reverse complement strand
CCCGGCGCCAGGGTTCCGTCCACGCGGACCTCGTAGGTCTTCGGCTTGCGCTGGAGGAGCGTCTGCGTCGCGAGGACCATCTCCACTTCGGAGGTCCCGATCCCGAAGGCGAGTGCCCCGAATGCACCGTGGGTGCTGGTGTGGGAATCGCCGCACACGATCGTCATGCCCGGCTGGGTCAGGCCCAGCTGCGGCCCGATGACGTGGACGATCCCCTGGCTCGGGTCACCGATGCCGTGCAGGGGAATGCCGAACTCGCGGCAGTTCGTGTCCAGCTGCTGGACCTGGGCCGCGGCCATCGGGTCGAGGAAGGGGAGGCCCCGTGGCGTCGTCGGGACCGAGTGGTCAGCGGTCGCCACCGTTCGCTCTGGATGACGAACGCTTAGCCCGCGCTGGCGCAGACCCGTGAATGCCTGTGGGCTGGTGACCTCGTGAACGAGGTGGAGGTCCACCGCAAGGATCGTGGGCGCACCCGGATCCTCGGCAACGACATGGTCGTTCCAGATCTTCTCGACCAGGGTTCGAGCGCCTTTGGTTTCGGGTACGGACACGGTTGTTGCTCCGGCGGTTGATCGGCGACGCGAGGATCGGAAGGGTACCAGTCGAACCGTCTGCAGGCGCCGGTGCATCGAGCGGCGCGCGCATGACGGACGGTCGTACCCGCGAGCGTCCGGCCCATCGACTGCCCGGCGCGTCGACAACGCCAAGGGATGCGACGTGCCGAAGGTCCCCTTGGTGCCCCGTACGAACGGGGCGGTGCCCTTTGGTGGGGCGGAGGGTACAACAGGCGGGGTAATCAAAACGGCCACAAAGGAGCCGGCGTTTGTTCATGCGAATGCGAGCGAAGTGGGGGCGCGCGACCCTCCAAAGAGAGACCGCCAGCGGCCCTGATTCGCAGGGGGAGGCGACGCGCGGTCGCGGCGGGTCATTCGGGTCGATTCATCCGGCCGTCAAGGTCTGGTCACTGACCGGCTTCCTCGCGCTGGTCGCGGCCGTCATCTACTTCGGTGCGCTGCACGACGTGCCATCGCCGCCCGACGCGCGGATCCACTGGCTCGTCTTTGCGATTGCGTTTGCCCTGGCAGAACTGAAAGTCGTCGACGTTCACTTCCGTCGGGAGACGCACTCGTTTTCCCTGAGCGAGTTTCCGGCGGTCGTCGGGTTCTTCCTCCTGTCGCCCACCGACTACCTGCTCGCCGTCTTCGTTGGGGCGGGCCTCGCGCTCCTGATCCAGCGCCGCCAGCGCCTCATCAAGACGGTGTTCAATCTCGCAAACTTCGTGTGCATTGCCGCGGTGTCGCTCCTGATCGTCCGTTCGCTCGCCCGAATGGACGGAATCCCGGGGCCTCAGGAATGGGCGATCGCGTTCGTTGCCACGACCGTCGCGACCGTGATCGGTGCCGTAACCATCGCGCTCGTCATCACCCTGTCCGGCGGCGCTCCGCAGTTCGAGAAGCTGCCGGAGATGATCCGGTTCGGGAGCATGGTTTCGTTTGCGAACACGAGCCTGGCGCTCCTTGCAGTCGTCCTCATCCAGAAGGATCCGATCCTGCTGTCATTGATGGCGCTTCCCCTGTTGATCGTGTTCGTGGCGTACCGCGCCTATCTCTCCGAGCGCGAGAAGCATGAGCGACTCGAGCTGCTGTATCAATCGTCGCGCATCCTCCAGCACTCGCCGGAGCTCGATTCCTCGCTCGTTGCGATCCTCGACCACGCACGGGCGATGTTCCGGGCCGAGCTGGCCGAGGTCGTCCTCTATCCGCGCTCGGACGGCTTCGAGGCACTCCGGACGAGCTCATGGCACGAGAGCGACCCGGAGGCCATGGTCCCGACCAGGGAGTTCGGAGCAAACCTGCTCTATCCGATGGTGCTCCGAGCGAGCGGGCCCTTCTTCTTCGAGTCCGGTGTCCATGTGAATGTGAAGCACGGCATGGGGGCACCGCTGCGCGGGGAGTCCGAGCTCATCGGTTCACTCATGATCGGAAACCGGCTGACGGAGGGGACGGCATTCGGGGAGGACGACCTCCGCCTCCTCGAGACCCTCTCCAACCAGATCGCGGTCGCACTTGAGAACGGCCACCTCGAACGATCGCTGGCCGAGCTGTCCCGCCTGAAGGAGGAACTGAACTTTCAGGCGTACCACGACTCGCTGACCGGCCTCGCCAATCGCAGCCTGTTCGTGGATCGCGTCACCGAGCATCTCGCCAAGCGGAGCGACGACCGGATGCCCGTGATCTTGTTTCTGGATCTGGACGACTTCAAGACCGTCAATGACACCCTTGGGCACGCCGCTGGGGATCGCCTGTTGATCGAAGTTGCCGAGCGCCTCCGAGGCGAACTGCGGCCCGATGACCTGCCCGCCCGGCTTGGCGGCGATGAGTTCGCCGTCCTGCTCGACGACGATCCCGATCTTTCCGTGGCCGTCGCTGTCGCTGAACGAATCGTCGATTCCCTCCGCGTCGGGTTCCTGCTGGGAACCTCCGAGGTCCAGGTCGGCGGCAGCATCGGTGTTGCCGTGGCGAGGCTGGGAACGGAGCGTGCTGACGAGCTGCTGCGCAACGCCGACGTGGCGATGTATACGGCCAAGGCGTCCGGAAAGAGCCGGGTCGCGATCTTCGAGCCGACCATGCACGCCGCCATCGTGGCTCGGCACGAATTGAGCCGCGAACTGTCCAGGAGCCTTGGGCGTGGCGAGTTGGTGCTCCAATACCAGCCGATCCTCGACCTTCGGACCTCGACCGCAATCGGCGTCGAGGCGCTCGTGCGCTGGCGTCACCCGACCCGTGGCTTGCTCGCGCCCGATGAATTCATTCCCCTGGCCGAGGAGACCGGCACGATTGTTGCGCTTGGGACATGGGTCCTCGAAGAGTCGTGCCGGCAGGCCGCAGCGTGGTCGTCGGCTGATTCGCTCGGGCGATCCATCACCATGACCGTGAACCTTGCATCGCAGCAGCTCCAGGAACCGGACTTCGTCGAAACGCTGACCCGCGTGCTGGAGGAGTCCGGGCTGTCACCAGATCAGCTCGTGCTCGAGATGACGGAAACGGTCATCTTCCATGACACGTCGGCGACGATCGGCCGACTCGAGGAGATCCGCGCCCTCGGGGTCAGGATCGCGATCGACGACTTCGGTACCGGCTACTCATCGCTGGGCTACCTCCGTCGCTTCCGCGTCGACATCCTCAAGGTCGCGAAGGAGTTCATCGGCGAAACCGACAATCCGGACGAGTGGCCATTCGCGGCAGCCATCGTCGCGCTCGGCCGTGCGCTCGGCATGACGATCATCGCCGAAGGTATCGAGGAACCGGCCCAGCTCGCCCACCTCCGTGGGCTCGGCTGTGAACTCGGGCAGGGCTACCTGTTCGCCAGGCCGCTCAACGCCGATGCGGCCCGGGAATATCTCGCGGAATTTGCCCCGGCGGTCCGTCCCGGATCGCTTCGCACTCCGGGACGGCAACGTGCAACTGGCCCGGCTGCCCTGGACCGTCGACCTGTCGAGATTGAGCAAGCGTCGGCCTGACCGCCGGCTGAAAGGAGATCCGATGTTCATCCTGTACGCGCTGCTGATTGGTGTTGTCGTCGGCCTCCTGCTCGGTGGCCGGCCGAGCGGCCTGTCTGAGCTCAGGTTCCGCTGGTCGTGGGTCTTCCTGGCAGGCCTGATGGTCCAGTTGATCCTGTTCAGCGACGCCGTAACGGAACGGGTCGGGGCCCTCGGAGCGCCGATCTACGTTGTCTCGACCGGACTCGTTCTTGCGGCGGTCGTCGCCAATCGCGCGATCCCGGGCATGCTCGTTGTGGCACTCGGCGCAGCCAGCAATCTTGCCGCGATCGTCGCCAACGGCGGCTACATGCCGGCGTCGATCTCAGCAATGGACGCGCTCGGCAAGGTCGAGAAGACCGTCTATTCGAATAGCTCGGTGGTGCCCCAACCGGCGCTCGCCCCGTTGACCGACATCTTCGCCCTGCCTTCCTGGCTCCCCTTGACCAACATCTTCAGCGTCGGCGATGTCCTGATCGGCGTCGGGGTGGGACTGGTCATCGTCCTGGCCATGCGCCGAGCCCGGCCGGCCCAGTCATTCGCCGTTGCGTCCTGACACCCCCGCGGGCCGGCGCTGGTACTCCTTGGCTATAGGCCCATCGCCACTCTCGCCCGTACCTTCCCTTCACGAGACGACGGTCGTCTCCCAGCTCGAATGATCGTCCAGGGCAAACCCGTCGCGAGGCGGGGACGCAAAGCCAGGGACCTCCGCAGGGAGGCCGCCCAGCTGCCGGTCTGAGAGCCAACTAGCCCGCATTGCGGGAAGGGGAATCAGATGAAGGCGAACCTGGCGCGCTTCACGCAGGCCATCATGCTGCTCGGCGCGATGGCTCTGACAATCGGCGCAGGGATGCGGTGGACGTAGCCATGAAGACAACCTTCAAGGCTGCGCAGCTTCGGATCCTCATCGCGTTGATGACCATCGCGAGCTCTGCTCTTGTTCTCGAAGCCGGACAGCGCTGGAAGTAGCACTGACCGACTGCGAGGCAGCCGAAGCGACCGCCGGGTTCCCGGCGGTCGTTTTGATTCAGCGGCCATTGCGCTTCGGCCCATTCGCTCGTAGACTGCGCGAACCGTGCCAATCTCGAATGGACTGGATCGCCGCCGAGTCGCCGTCGTCGTGACGAGCGATGGTCGTCGTGTCCACGTGCCGATCGAGGACGGTTCGTTCGAGGTAACCCTTCTCTCCCTTATTCGCTCGCTCCAGGGCGGGATTGAGAGCCTTCTTGGCCTCATTACCGTCGGACGGCGGGAGAACCGAGGAACGCGGAGGGACGGGCGCTCGTAGCGCGACAGACCACCGAAGACCAAAGGGACCCTCGCCGGGCGGCGAGGGTTTTGTCATTTCTCCGGGACCAAGCGGCGGCAGCAGGAGCCGGCGAGGCGGACCGGGCCACGGAGGGCCACGAACCATGACGATCACCAGGGGAGGCGCGGCGAAAGCACCGCGGTCGGGCGCGCCCGAGGGGTCGGGGGAGGCGGACGCCGGCGACGCGTCCACGGTCCCGCCCAAGGCCACGACGTCGCGGACGCGACGCACCCATGTCCCGGGGGCCGGCAGCGAACACGCCGCCGCTGTGGAAAAGGCCCAGCGCGAAATGCTCCGCGAGGGCGCGTCGACCGTTTCGGTCCCGATCGACGCCACCGCGGCAGAACGTGCTCCTCGGCCCCGGATCGGGGCCGACGTCGTCTGTGAGGCCATCCTGCGCCAGGGCGTCGACGTCTTCTTCAGCTACCCGGGCGGCGTCATCCTGCCCCTCTACGACGTCCTCGGCGATCACCCTGAACTCCGGCACATCCTGGTCCGCCACGAACAGGGCGGCGCACACGCCGCCGACGGATATGCCCGGACGACCGGCAAGGTCGGCGTCTGCATGGGCACGTCAGGTCCGGGTGCCACCAACCTGGTGACCGGAATCGCGACCGCCCAGCTCGATTCGATCCCGATGGTCGCGATCACCGGCAATGTGCCGGCCGCGCTGATCGGCAAGGACGCATTCCAGGAAATCGACATCAACGGCATCACCCTGCCAATGACCAAGCACAACTATCTGGTCCGAAACGCGGACGAACTTCCGCGGGTCCTCGCCGAGGCGTTCCATATCGCCCGAACGGGACGACCTGGGCCGGTCCACGTTGACATCACCAAGGACGCGCTTCAGCAGGAGACGACCGCCGCCCACCCCTCGGATGCTGACGTCATGGCCGGCCTTCCCGGGTTCCGTCCGAACATGGCCGGCAACTACCGGCAGCTCAAGACGGCCGCCGCGGAAATCGCCCAGGCACAACGGCCCGTGATCCTTGCCGGACACGGCGTGCTGCACGCCGGAGCGGAAGCCGACCTCGTTGCTTTCGCCGAGAAGACGAGCATCCCGGTCGCCTGGACGCTGCTCGGGATCGGAGCGATGGACGAGGCGCACCCCCTCGCCTATGGCTTCATGGGGATGCACGGCTGGAAGCACGTCAACAAGGCGATCCAGTCGGCCGACCTCCTGATCGCGATCGGGATGCGTTTCGACGACCGGGTGACCGGCAACGTGCGAACGTTCGCACCGTACGCGCGGATCATCCACGTCGACATCGACCCGGCCGAAATCGGCAAGAACGTCGCGGTCGAGGTTCCGATCGTCGGGGATGCGAAGCGGGTCCTCGAAGCGCTCGCCCCGATGGTCGGGGCAACGACCA
>JANMNF010000122.1:0-9873 GCA_031373765.1 Chloroflexota bacterium | reverse complement strand
CCGGCGACGTCGTAGGCCGAGCGATGCCATGAGATGGTGTCGGCCTCGGTATCAACGATCATGAACGAGGCGCGCGTATCCCCATCCCGAGGCTGCCCGACGCTCCCGGGGTTCGCGAGGACGCGCCGGCCACGGAGCTCGAGCACCGATCCGTTACCCGGGCTGATGACCTCCACCGCACCGTCTTCCTCGATCCAGGCCATCGGCAGATGCGTATGACCATGGAGGCCGATTCGCGACGTCAGGACAGCGAAGTTGGCGCGCGCCACGGGCATTGACGTCACGTACTCCCACATCGGGTCTCGCGGGCTGCCGTGGACGAGCGAGCAATCGCCGATCGTGAGGGTCGGGCGGAGCGAGGACAGCCACGCTCTGGATGCCGCCGAGATCGTCGCCCGGGTCCACTCCATCGCTCGCCGGGCGTCTGGGTTGAACCAGTCGATCTCGTTGCCGCCCAGTGCAGCCGAATCATGGTTGCCCTGCACGCCGACTGCACGGAGGTCATCGAGTCGGCTGATGACCTCATCGGGCTCCGGGCCATAGCCGACGACGTCACCGAGATGCCACAGGCCATCGACCGCGCCGGCCGAGTCAACGGCCGCATCGAGGGCGTTCAGGTTCGCGTGGATATCCGAAAAGACCGCGAATCGCATGGTCCGCCAGCGTAGCAGGGCCATTCGTCACCATGGCCGGCGCTTCCGCGTGGCCGGGTCTCGGGGGTAGTCAGCCGGCGGCGTGCCAATCCGTGCCACGACCACGACGCCATGGCCCTCGAGATCGGCTGCCCGTGCCACGGCCTCGGGGTGCGGATGCCAGCGTGGATCCGACCCACCAAGAACCTGGGCTGCCCGCCCCGCGGCGGCAACCTCGTCCCCAATATCTCCGCGTTTCCAGACGACGAGGCGACCGCCTGGACGTAGGAGCGGGAGCCCGATCTCGACGAGATCCGCGACCGAGCCGACCGCCCGGGCCGTGACGATGTCCCAGGTCCCGCGTTCGAGCATCTCGGCGCGCGCGTTGCGGACCGCGACCCGGTCTTCAAGGTCCATCGCTGCGACGGCTGTCCGCAGAAACGCGGCCTTCTTGCCGACCGAATCAGCGAGTGTGACCTGCAGGGGCTGGGCCACGGCCAACGGAAGGCCCGGGAATCCAGCTCCGGAGCCGATGTCGACCAACCGCTCCGAAGGTCCATCCCGGAGCACCGGGATCGCGGCCAGGCTGTCGGCCACGTGGCGGCGGGCGATAGCCGCCGGATCGACGATCGCGGTCAGGTTGATCGCCTCGTTCCAGGCGAGCATCAGCCGAACATGGACAGACAGGGCCGTTTGCATGCTCACATCGAGATGCACGCCGGCCTGAGCGAGCGCCTCGATGGCACGGGCGAGGGCATCGACGTAGGCGGACGGGAGCTCGGGCAGAGCGTCGACGCGCGTCGGGAGCGGATCTCGCTGGTTGTTCAGGCTGTCATCCCCTGACTGGGTCTTTCAGCCGCCACGAGAGCCGCCCCCGGCGACGACGTTCGCTGCGCAGCCGTGGCGCCGGTCTCTCGCGCTGCCCTTGGATCTCGGTCGGGTCTCCCCGAACCCCGCCGGCAGCGCGCTCCCCGAAGCCGATCGGTGCGGATGGCCGACGCTACGAGCCGTGCCCGACGCAGTCAACGGGTTTATCCACGGCTTTGTCGCTATCTGGGGTGACGGCGTGGATAACTCGCCGGACCCGGGGGCGTCGCGGAGCGGCAGGACGCGGGGCCGGTACCCGTCAGCCCTTGCTGCCCCGGACGGGCCGGCCGAGCGTCCGGCGTACGACATCAACGACCTCTTCGACATAGCGGTCAGCATCGCCGTGTTCCGCAGCTGTCCGCACGCAACCCTGAACGTGATCCTCGAGTACGAGGATGGCGAGCGAATCGACCGCTGCGCGAAGCGCCGAGGTCTGCTGCAGGATGTCGACGCAATACTCCTCACGCTCGATCATCCGGGCGATCCCGCGGACCTGGCCCTCGATCCGGGCGAGTCGGCGCACGAGCTGTGCCTTGTCCTTCGAATAGCTGTGGCGGAACGTGTCGGTGCCCATGGCGTGGGTGCCGGCGTGTTCCGGGGTCGTGGTCATCGCGTTCGATCAACTCCCTGCGGTGGTCGGCGAATGGAGCCGCGCCGATCGCGGGGATGATACCCCCTGGGGGTATCGACCGGCAAGGTGCCATGCTGCGCGTCGCAGTCGGGACGGGTCGGCTACACTCCGCGTGGATGGATCCCCGCGACCCACTGCGCGCGCTCCCCGACGGGCTGTTCTGCACCGTCTGCAACGAGCCCGTCCCCGCCGACCGGATCCGCCTCCTGGCGCGTCGCGAGGATCTGACCTTCATCCAGGTCGAATGTGCGCACTGCGGCAGCACCGCCCTGGAGTTCCTTGCCGATCCAATGGGGGTCGCGGCCGAGCCGATGCATGGCGAGGTCGCACCTCTCCCCGCGGCGATCTCTCCGGACGATGTCTTCGCGATGCACGAGTTCCTGGCCGACTGGCAGGGCGACATGCAGACGTTGGTGGCGCGGCCCGGTGGCCCAGCCGCACCAATGGAACAGGGCCCGCGCTCATGACGGCCTCGCCCTCCGCCCAACTGGCAGGCGATATGCCGTTGGCCATGGCTGTCTCGTCTGAAGCGCCCGCCGCCGACGCGCCCCCGCCCGCGCCGGTATCGGTGCTCGACGCGACCGGGCGCCCGTGGCCCGTCTTCGCTCATGCCAGCGAGGCCGAGATGGCCCGGATTCTCGATTTCTATGCCGTTCGTTGGGACTATGAGCCGCGCACGTTCCCCATCCTCTGGAACCTCGACGGCGCAGTCATCGAGAGTTTCTCGCCGGACTTCTACCTCCCCGAACTGGATCTCTATCTCGAGATGACCACCCTGAAGCAGCGGCTTGTACGGAAGAAGAATCGGAAGCTGCGCCGGCTTCGCGAGCTCTACCCGGCCATCAATATCAAACTGTTCTATGCGCGTGACTTCAGGGCGATGCTGCTCAAGTACGGCAGGCTGGCGCTCGCCGATTCCCTGTCCGGAACGCTCGGCCAGATCTCACCGGAGCGACCGCAGACTGATCCGGCCATCGTGTCGGCCGTACCCGCGGACGCCGATGGCGGGCCTTCGGTGGCTGAGCAGCGGCACGACCCGGTCTCTGGCCCCAGCGTTAAGCCGCGCGCGCGAGCCGGGACCGTGGCGCGCCGACGACGCTCCCGTCGCGCCGTGGCCAGCAGCGAGGATATGCTCACCACCGCAGAGGGCCCGATCTCCGGGAACGGGCCGCGCCCCGTTGCCGTCGCCGGCCCGACCACAGAGCAGGAGGCCCCCGACCACCGATGAGCAACCCGACCGATCTCATGGCCGATATCGGCGAGGTCCTGCTCGACGAAGAGCAGATTCAGGCGCGGATCCGGGAACTCGGCGCACAGATCACCGCCGACTACGCGGGACGGCGCCTCACCCTCGTGAGCGTCCTCAAGGGCTCCCTCCCGTTCATGGCTGACCTGATGCGGGCCATCTCCCTGCCACTCCGGATCGACCTGATGGAAGTCAGCTCCTACGGCGGTGCCACCACCGAGTCCTCGGGCCTCGTCCGGATTCTCAAGGACCTGTCCACGACGATCGAAGGCGAGGAAGTCCTGATCTGCGAGGACATCATCGATACGGGCCTGACACTGAACTACCTGATCCGTTATCTCGGCGGCAAGAAGCCAACGTCGCTGCGGATCTGCACGCTCCTGGACAAGCCCGCCCGTCGACTGGTGGAGATCCCCGTCGACTACACCGGGTTCACCATTCCGGACCAATTCGTCGTCGGATACGGGCTGGACTACAACGAGCTCTACCGCAACCTGCGGTTTGTCGGTGTGCTCAAGCCCGAGGTCTACACAACACCCGAATGAACAGCCATCGTCGCCCGGTCGGTCGGGCCAGGATCCTCGCCGCGGCCGGCGCCGCCGTCATGCTCTTCGGTACCGTCCTGCGCTGGTGGACGGTCGGTGGCAACAACGGTCTGCCCGAAATCAGCGGCAATGCCTTCGATGGCATGGGGATCGTCGTCTTCGTGGTCGCGTTGGTGACCATCGCCATCGTCACCCTCCCGTATGCAACCGATCGACCGGTCGCGGCCGACCAATGGCTGTCCTACGCGATCCTCGCCGCGGTAGGTTGGCTCGCTTTCGTGATCCGGGTCGTCGATCTGGCTGCGATCGGTGCCCTCTCCATTCCGGAGCCGACAGCGATCTTCACAAACGGGCCTGGCCTGTGGGTCACCGGGGTCGGGCTTGCGATGCTCGGGCGGGCCGCCTACGACATCAATCGGGCGCCCGGCATTCGCTGAGCCGGAGGAGGCGGGTCGGCCTCCACGGGCCCGTAGGCACGGACATCGACGCCCAGCCAACGGATCCACGCGTCATCGTCGGTGGCTACCCGGATCACGTAGCGGCCGTTGGCCCACGACGCACGTGGTGTGCCATTCGACATCTGCGTCAGGATCGCGCCGAATGGTCCGGACTCGACATCCGGGAGTGGGGCGACGTCCACGGGGGTCGCTTGGTCGCCCTCCAATCGGAACACAGTCGCCTGTAGATCCGCCGGTGGACGGAGTGAGCCACCAACCGGCGCACACCAACCCAGGTCGGCGATGTGGGCGGACACGACCGGCATGAATCCAATCGCCGGGTCGAGGGGCCCGGATGCGATGCTCGCCTCGGTCGCGCGCCAGACATAGACGATTCCGCGGGGCCAGGTTTCGATCGAGGCGATGCGCCAGCCAAGCGGCTCTGTGCAGGCGAGGTTCCGTGCGCGCGGCGCGCTTGCCGACTGGTCCCTCGGGATCGCGGCGTGTCCGGCGGGCAGGCCAGGGGCTGGCCCCGGCCCGGATGGTGACTGTCCGAAGGCGAGCCCGGCGCCACCCGTCGGCGGCCAGATCACGTTGAAGATCTGAGCGAGGATGAGGGCGATTCCAACCCCGAGCGCGACCACCAACGGACGATGCGATCGAGTTGTTCGCACCGGGCGGATCTCGACGTCGAAGCCGCGCACCGTCATGGTCGGATGACTCTACGTCACTCGTCGGATGCTCGACCGCTTCGATACCCCTCCGATCGGCGCCAACGGCACGATCAGCGGCGGCTATTCCTCGCCGAGGTACGCCTTTCGGACCATTTCGTCCTTGATCAGGTCCGAGGCAGGACCGGTCAGGACCACCTCACCGGTCTGGAGGACGTAGCCGCGGTTGGCGATCGTCAGGGCCTGGAGCGCGTTCTGTTCCACCAGCAGGATCGAGGTGCCCTGCTTGTTGATGTCCTGAATCGTCGCGAAGACGGTCTGCACGAGGATCGGCGCCAGGCCGAGCGAAGGCTCGTCCAGGAGCAGCACGCGTGGCCGGGACATCAGCGCTCGCCCGATCGCCAGCATCTGCTGCTCGCCTCCGGACAATGTGCCGCCCAGCTGGTTGGTTCGCTCGCCCAGACGCGGAAAGAGGGTCATGACCCGTTCGATGTCCGGACTGATCTCCTTCGGCGGTCGCGTGAAGGCGCCCATCTGGAGATTCTCCATGACCGTGAGGCGAGGAAAGATTCGTCGGCCTTCCGGAGCCTGTCCGATGCCCTGCTGGACCAGCTTGTGCGCCGGCACCTTGGAGATGTCCTGACCTTCGAAACGGACGTGTCCGGAGCGGGGGTGCAGGAGGCCGCTGATCGTCTTGAGGGTGGTCGTCTTGCCGGCGCCGTTGGCGCCGATGAGGGTGACGATCTCACCCTTGTTGACCTCGATCGACACGCCGCGCAGGGCGTGGATCTGTCCGTAGTAGGTATGGATGTTGTCAACGACCAGCTGAGCCTCGCTGTTGCTGACGTCGGTGCCGGTCGTCGCTGCCATGGGTGCGGTCATACGGCAGGTGCTCCCAGGTAGGCTTCGATGACCTTCGGGTCGCGACGCACCTCATCCGGTGTGCCCTCGGCGATGCGCTCGCCGTGATCGAGGACGGTCACCCGGTCGCTGATCCCCATGACGACCTTCATGTCGTGCTCGATGAGCAGGATCGTGAGGCCGAGATCGGTACGCAGCTGGCCGATCAGGCGAGTCAGGTCCGCCGTCTCATTCGGATTCATGCCGGCGGTCGGCTCGTCGAGCAGTAGGAGCACCGGGTTGGACGCAAGCGCGCGGGCAATCTCCAGACGCCGCTGATCGCCATACGGCAGGTTCTTGGCCAACTCATCATCACGCCCGACGAGGCCGACGAGTGCGAGGAGCTCTCGTCCACGAACGCGTGCGGACTTCTCCTCCGCCCGGTTCTTCGGCGTTGACAGCAGCGCATCGATCCAGCTCGCGTGAAGGCGCGAGTGCATGCCGACGAGCACGTTGTCCATCGCCGTCATGTTGTGGAACAGCCGGATGTTCTGGAACGTTCGACCCAGCCCGGACACGACCATATCGTTGGGCCGGGCACTCCGGAACACGCCGATCTTGGTCAGGAATTCGGTATACCAGCGCGGTCGGGAGGCACTCACGAGCAGGACGACGAGGAGGCTGATGACCGTCGCCAAAATCCCGATCGCGATCGTTGCCTCGGGCGCGCCGCTGTCGCCGATCACCCAGGTGATGATGCCGAGGGTCAGGGCGGGCAGGAGCCACAGGAAGGGCTCGAGCCACGCTCGACGGGCGTGTGCGATGACCGGGATGCCGCGGAATTCGATATTGCCCTCGGTCGGGTCGTAGATCCCGGCGATGATGTTGAAGAACGTCGTCTTGCCGGCCCCGTTCGGGCCGATGAGGCTCACGATCGAGCCCTCGGGAATTGCGAAGTCGATGTCGCTGACAGCCACCAGGCCGCCGAACCGCTTGATGATCCCGTTGGCGCGCAGGACGTCGGTCACCGAACTCCCTCCCCGCTGCTCTCGCCAAACTGTTCCTCAGCACCCGGTACCTCGCCGAGCGCCCCAAGGCGCTCGGGATCGTCGGGTACGTCGGTGTCCTCATGCAACTCACGACGGCGGGTCTGGCTGGGGAACAGGCCCTCCGGCCGCTTGAGCATCATCAGGACGAGGGCGATCCCATACAGCAGGAATTGGAACTGCAGGAAGTTGATCTGGCTGACATCGACGTGGACGGGCCCGATGTTGAAGGCCGGAATGCCGAGGGCACCCACGACCGTGTTGATCTGCTTCAGGAACACGGACTGGATCATGAAGACCACGAACGCGCCGGCCGCGACGCCCCAGATGTTGCCCATGCCACCGATGATGACCATGGCCAGGACGGTGAAGGACACGGTGAACAGGAACTGGTCCGGCGAGACGATCGTGAGTTTCGAGGCGTTGAACACCCCGGCCAGGCCGGATGTCGTGGCGCCCAGCGCAAAGGCCAGGAGCTTCGTGGTGATGGTGTTGATGCCGTTGGCTGCGGCCGCGAGCTCGTCCTCCCGGATCGCGACCCAGGCGCGACCGATACGGGAATCCTGCAACCGATAGAGCAGGATCATCGTGATCGTCACGATGAACAGCATCATGATCAGGTAGTTGTACGGAGTGATGGCCCCGAATTTCCCGAGGAACGGGAGCGCCTCCGGCCTGAAGATGCCGCCGATGCCGTTCGTGCCCTCGGTCCACTTGTCGAGGTTCAGGAAGACGATCGGTACGATCTCGCCGAAGCCGAGGGTCATGATCGCGAGGTAGTCACCGCGCAGGCGCAACGTCGGCGCGCCAAGGGCGATACCAAAGACCGCGGCAACGGCTGCGCCGACGACGAGCATCGGCAGGAACGGCAGGTCGAGCCCGGAGAAGGTCGAGTTGCTGTAGGCGTACGTGTACGCGCCGATCGCGAAGAACGCCGCATATCCGAGGTCAAGAAGGCCTGCCAACCCGACGACGACATTGAGGCCCATGGCGAGCAGCACGAATACGCCGGCGTTGGCGAACGCGTCCCACCACGAACTCGTCCCCTGGATGATCGTGAAGAGGCCGGTTCGCGGAAGGATCGTGAAGAGCACCGTCACGATGACCATCGACACGACGATCGAAGACGATCGGTGCGTGCCCGAGAACGCTCGAACGCGGGAGCGGAACGGAGCCATCGCGGTCCGCATGGCGGTCATGCTCGGTCTCCCAGCTGCTGGCCGAGAATGCCCGTCGGTCGGAACAGAAGGACAAACGTGAGGATCATGAAGACGAGGAACTCCGACCATCGGGAGTAGCCCAGCGATGAGGCAAAGTTCTCGATGAACCCGATGATGAAGCCGCCGAGCGCCGCACCCGAGATGTTGCCGATGCCGCCGAGCACGGCGGAGGTGAACGCCTTGAGGCCGGAGTTGAACCCGAGGTCTTGTCGAACGAACCCGAACCGGAGGCCCCACACGATGCCGGCGGCACCAGCCAGCATGCCGCCGAGCAGGAACGTCAGGGCGATCGTCTGGTTAAGGTCCACGCCCATCAACTGGGCAGCCTGCTGGTCCTGCGCCGTGGCGCGCATCGCGCGGCCCAGCCTCGTCCTCGTGACGTAGAACTGGAGCAGCAGCATCAGGACGACGGCGAGCGCAAAGATGAAGATGGAGAGCAGGGAAACGGATGCTCCCCCGATGGGAATCTGCCAATCAAGCGGGAAGATCTGCGGAGCAGCCCGGTCGCCCGAGCCGGCGATCACCAGCGCCAGATTCTGCAGGATGAACGACACGCCAACCGCGGTGATGAGCGGCGCAAGTCGTGATGAGTTCCGGAACGGGCGGTAGAAGAAGCGTTCGATCGTCACGTTGAGCAGCCCGGTCAGCGGCATCACGAAGATCAGCGCGACGACGAGCAAGAGGATCAGGAACGGGACGTTCGTGACCCCGCCGGATTGTCCGAAGATGCCGCCGGTCAGGACGACCGACAGGAAGGCACCGACCATGAATACGTCGCCGTGCGCGAAGTTGATGAGCTCGATGATCCCGTAGACCATCGTGTAGCCAAGCGCGATGAGGGCGTAGATCGCACCGATCGAAAGCGCGTTGACGGTCTGCTGGACGGCGATCGGGAAGGCATTGTCGGAAGACAGCCCCGACACGACCTGGAGTGCCTGCCACAGCACGACCGTGTAGATCACGATCGCGGCGACGGCGATGGCCACGATTCGGCCGGCTCTCGAGATGAGGCTCGCGGGGGTTCCGACGGTGACGGTTGTGGTCACGAGGCGGTCCTCAGAAGGGCGCGGGACAACCTGATGGGAGATGTAGCGGAGCCGGGGACCTTGCGATCCCCGGCTCCGCCGCTAGGACTACTTACTTGTAGTCGACCTGGGTCAGGAAGGACCAGTCAGCGTCCTTCACTGCATAGATCGACACGATCCGCTGGCTCGTGTCGCCATTGGCGTCGAAGCCGATGTCGCCGAGGATCGTCTTGTACTGGTGATCGGTGGCTGTACCGGCGACGCGGACCGCCTCGCGGAGGGCTGCGTTGTCGGCAGGGTTGGTGGCGGCCGCTCGCGCGATGGCGTCGAGGACGACCTGGGTGCAGGCGTAGCCAAGACCGGCGTAACCGGTCGCGGCGATCCCGTACTCCTTGAGGTAGGCGGCATCGAAGTCAGCCTTGCCAGGGAACTCGCCGATACCGGCAAGCGTGCTGTAGGAGTTCTTCGCTGCGTCGCCCGCCAGGTTCAGGAAGGAGTCCTGGGTGGCGCCACTGCCGTCGTTGATGCCGTCGGGTCCAACGTACGGGATGTCACCGAGACCGACCTGCTGTGCCGCGAGCAGGATGCGCGCGCCGCCGGTGGCTGTAACGCCGCCGAAGTAGATCGAGTCGGGGTTGAGGCCCTTGGCGGCCGTCATGATCGAGACGTAGTCCTGCGTGGTCTTGGGGGCTGCGTCGTGCTTGACGACCTTG
>JANMNF010000116.1:0-3312 GCA_031373765.1 Chloroflexota bacterium | reverse complement strand
GACCTCCGGGCAGACCATCTACTACCGGGTCCAGGCGATCGGGTACTGGAACGGCTCGAAGGTGCTCCTCGGCCAGACCTCGGTCATCGCCGTGACCATCCCGTAGCGCGGGAATTCGAAGGACGAGGCAATGTGGCATGGCTCGGTGGCGATCACGGTCCCGCTCGCGGCAGTACCGCTGGGCGATGGTCGCGCCACTCGCCGGCCCCTAGCCTCGGATCTCCAATGGCATCAGGTGCATCCGCAACCCGCATGGACCCGACCCGGGAGGGGGCCCTCGTGGCCCGCGCCCGGGTCGATGCCGTTGCCTTCGGTGAGCTCTACGACTGGTACTTGCCCCGGATTCATGGCTATGTCATTCGCCGCGTCGGTGATCGGGACGTCGCCCAGGACCTCACCGCGACGACATTCGAGCGGGCACTCGAGGCCGTTCGCCGGCCCGACTTTCGGAACGAATCCTTCGGCGGGTTCCTGTACCGCGTGGCGGCCAATGCGATCGTCGATCACGCGCGTCGCAGCCGGCACACGGTGCCCCTTGGGGCGCGGGCGGGCGACTTCGCGAGCGATGTCTCGTCGGACGCAGATGATGGCCCTGGCAGCGAGTTCGGTGACGACAGGGCCACGCACGCCCTCGCCGCAGCCGTGGACCGGGACACCATCCGGCGGGCCCTCCTCCGGCTATCCGAGACCCATCGCCAGGTCATCGTCATGAAGTTCCTGGATGGGCTCGAAATTCATGAGCTGTGCGCGATTCTCAACTGCTCGCGGGCCACGTTCGCGGTGAAGCTGCATCGCGCCCTTGCCGCGCTGCGCGAGGCGATGGCCGAGGAGGCAACCGATGCGGCCTGACGGATTCGACGACGCGCGCCCGTACCCCGGCGCCACCGATGTTCCGAGCGACATTGAGTTTGCGGATCTCGAGGCGGAGCTTGCCGCGGCCGGGTCGCGGGCCCGTCAGCACGCTGGCAAGGCCCCGGATCCACGGTTCGCAACGACCCTCCGCAATCGCCTCATGGCTCAGGCTCGGATGCCCGGTCAGCCGTCGGGCGAATCGCGCCGGGCGTCCGGAACACTGGAGGCCCCGTGGGCACTGCCGCTCGATCCGGGATCGGTCACGTACCGACCAGCGGCGGTGATCCCGCATCTCGCGTCGCGGCACCCGAAAGCCTTCCCCGCGCCACGCTGGTCGATCACGGCGGCCGCGGCTGCCCTAGTCGTCGCGTTGGTCGGGCTCAGCGCGAACATGTTCCTGCCGGTTCCTGCGGCGTCACGAGTGACGGGCGCGGTCGGCGCCGAGTTGATTCGCCAGGGCGAGAGGACGGCCCTCTCGGTCGGGACCGAGCTGCGGGCCGGGGACGAGGTCCGCGTCAGCGCGGACGGCTCCGCGGGCCTCCAGATCGGAGATTCGCGGGTTCGACTCGCCGGCAACACAGATCTGCGCCTGACTTCGCTCGATCGGGCGAACATCGCGCTCGATCAAGTCCAGGGACGAGTCTGGCATCGCGTGGTCATGCCCGCGGACGGGCACTACGTCGTCACGACGGCCGGCGTCTCCTGGACAGCGCGTGGCACGGCGTTCGATCTCGAACGGACGACGACGGGCAGTGCCGACACGGTCCACGCCCTGTCCGTCCAGCACGCGATCGTGGCATCGGGCAACGGGCTCCTCGTGACCGTCGCTGAGGGTCACGGAGCAACGGTTCAGCTCGGTGATCGCCCGTCGATCGAGACGGTCGTGATCGATCCGGTCGTCGCCGCAGCTGATCCCTGGATCCGCGCGAACGCCCTGGCCGATACTGCGGCCGGCCTGTCGGTCGGCATGCTCGATGGGCTCACCCTCGCCCTCGCGACCGCGGCACCGACCGGGAAGGCCGAGCCCACAGGGAGCGCCGGTCCCATACAAACCAACATCGTCGAAGCCACGGCCCCGCCGGCGGCGACGCCTTCGCCGACGCCGCGAGCCACGCCACGGCCCACACCGAAGCCGACACCGGCTCCGACGCTCGGGTCGATGGGCTTGACCGCCGTTGTCTGCCCGGGAGGCGTGGCCCTCGACTGGACGGTGCCGGACATGACGGGCATCCATCACGTTCAGGTCCTGCGCGGGACATCGGGCGAGATTCCGATGGCCTATCCCCCAGCGCCGGGCATCACCGCGATCGACGGCGGCTACACGACCGATCTCGCCAAGACCTCCGGGTTCGACGTGCGCGAAGTCAGCGGCTCCGCCTGGTACCGGGCCGTCGCCTACTCCGCCCAGAACAAGCCGATCGCGGCGAGCGACATCCGATCGGTCAGCGCCATCGGAGCAGCGACCCTCGGAACGCTCGGGGTCTCCGGTTCGACCCCCGGCGAGCTCACGTTCTCGTGGTCTGCGCTCGGAGCCTCGGCCGGCTGCTTCTCGTACTACAAGATCGTGAAGTCGGCCGATGACCCCTCGCCCAGCTACCTGACCGGCGCGACGGCGATCGCCGCGATCGGCGATCAGTCCGCATCCGGGACCCTCGTCAGCGGCCTGCCATCCGGCGGCACGTACTACTTCCGGGTGGAAGCGATCCGGGCGACGTCGCTCGGAAAATTCGTCGTTGGTTCATCGAGCGTCGTGCAGGCGACAATCCCGTGAGTCCCTGCTGAGCAGCGAATATCAAGGCGAAGGGCCTCAGCCTTCCTCCATGTCGATGATGGCCACGACGCTTCGCCACTCGACCAGCCAATCCTCAAACGTCATCGGCGGCCCGTCGTTCAGGTAGGTTCCGGCGAGATTCCGGAAGTCACTGCTGAATTCGGATTCCGCCGCCGCAATGAACTCGTCGACACCACAGGCCTTGATGATTCCGATCTTGCGAAGGTACGCGTTTGCGAGGCTCGTGGTCACGGTCATGACGTGATTTGCTCGGATTGCCCGGGTCTCGTTGCCGACCACCTCAGGACCTCGGTAGATCGTCAGCAGGCGATCGTTGAGCTGGCGCCCGGTCTCCCGACCAACCGAATCGCAGTCGATACCCGTGAAGGAGGGCCGATTCGGATCGCAGCCGCCCAGCTGGGCGTCGATCCCGTCGCAACTCGAGCTCGTCGGCGATCCTCCCACGGAGAGCCCGCATCCGGCCACGATGACCGCCACGACGACCAGGAAGAACGTCACGCGCCAGATCTCGATCCACTGCCTTCGCATCAACGTCAGTCGGGCGAGAAGCGCGGCGATCGCTTTTCTATGAACGCGGCCAATCCCTCGGCATGATCCGGGTCACGACCGGCGATCCCCTGCGCCTCGGCTTCGGCCTCAAGAGCCGCGTCGAGGTCGTGATCAAAGGC
>JANMNF010000031.1:0-3777 GCA_031373765.1 Chloroflexota bacterium | reverse complement strand
GAGGATGATCGCCGCGATCGCGACGAGCGACCGAGTCATGGGGTGAACTCGAAGCTCTGGACGATCGTCATCGCATCCGCGATGGTCCTGTCCCGATCGACGTTGTCACGCGCCCGGATCTCGATCACCAGCGGCGGCTGGCCACCTCCGCGATCCAGCAGGATGTAGCGGACGGGAAGATCGGCGGCGACAACGAGGACCGGAGCACTGTCCAGCCCAACCCCGACACAGCAGGGATCGCTGAACGTGTGGACGAAGGATGCGTTCTCGCTTGACCCGAGGGAAGCAGCGAAGCCGCCAGTCCGGCCGTATGCACATGGATTCGCCCAGCCGGAAACGACGGACACCTCGACCATGACCCCGCTGAGGCCGCGGACGTTGACCGCTGTCGGTGACGTCACCACGAGACCGGGGAGGGTCGTCAGCCAAGCCGCGACCTCGGCAGGCGTGCTCCCGACCGCCGGCCGGGTGGCGACGCATCGCGCATCCTTGGACTCCGGGATGAGGTTCGCGGCTAGTCGGATCTCCGCCTGGTCGGAGGCATTTGACCTCGGGATGATCGAGTAGGTGCTCCAACCGTTGATGGCTGCCCAACCGGACGGCACGGCATATGAGACCTGTCCACTCGGGCCGGCCCCGAACGGTCCCCAGTCCAGGACGTGGCGGCCGGGGGCAAGGTCGCCGATGGCCGTGCGCGTCCAGTCGCCGGTGAGGATGGTCGCGCGCTCCACGCAGGTGTCTCTCACCGGCGTCAGGGTCAGCATCTGATCGCCTGACGACAGGCTGAACGAGTACGTCCCTCGATCGCCGACCCGGCAGTGCCAGTACCACCCCATGTTGAGCGCTCGGATCTCAAGTTGGTCCGGTCCGACGAGCGACGCCGCGTTGAGGACGTCGACGTGGTAGTCGAAGATGGTCGTCGTCGTCTGGCCGATGATGATGTCGAGATTGTCGGCGTGATGGCCCGGCCGATCCGGCCACTCGCGAGTCCCGACGGGGTGCCACTCCGCCTGGAGCGCTGCGGGAACGACTGTCGTCGGCTGCCGTAGGAGGTACGAGCCGACAGCGACGGCAGCGCTGATACCGAGCAAGGCCAATAGGGCACCGACCAACAGCCATGCGGCGCGCGACCGAGCGATTCCGGGGAGCGCGGGGACAATGTGCCCCCGCCGTTGCGGCATCGTCGCGGCGGAGGAGATGATCGCCTCGACGATATCCTCGGGCGCATGCGAGCCAGCCCGCCTGGCGAGCATCCGCTCGATCAGCTCATCCGTCAGATCGATCCCCAGGTGCCCGGTCATCGTCGATCCTCCCCTTCGGCAGCGAGCGCTCGTTCGAGCGCGGCCCGGGCTTCAGACAAGCGCCACTTCACGGTCCCCTTGGGGATCCCGAGCGCTCCCGCGATCGTGGCCACTGATTCGTGCTCGTAGTAGTGCAGGACGAGGATCGCGCGCTTGTCCGGGACGAGCCGATCGAATGCCCGCCCAAGCAGGTCGGCGTCGCTGACCTGGTCAGAGAGGCCGGGACCCGGATCGGATCGCTCGGGCGCTCCGTCCATCGCGACCTCGCGGACTCGACCCCGGACCCTGATCTGGGCTCGGCACGCGTTCACGAGGATGCGCCTCAGCCATGCATCGAAGTGCTCGGCATCGCGGAGTCGCGGGAGCTCCCGCCAGACCGCGATGAACGCATCCTGCGTGGCGTCCCGGGCATCGGACTCATTGCCCAGGATGGAGCGAGCGAGCCTGAAGGCTCGATCCGCTCGGACGGTCACCAGGACCTCGAACGCCGCGTTGTCGCCGTGCGCCGCGCGCCGCACGAGATCCGCCTCCGTCGCACCCGGCTGGAACTCGGCCGTGATCGCCAGGGGCGCCACTCAGCCCTCCACACGGGAGCGGCGGTGGAAGTTCGGATCGGCGCGGCCCTTCATGCAATCAATGATGCCGCGTCTCGTGGGCCGGTTGGGCCTATTTGTTCAGACATGACGCCGACGAGACGGGGGCGTCCCTCAAGTCGCGTTCACGCGCAAATTGCCGGCAGGATCCGAAGTCCCGGCGAACGCGAACTTCCTGGATCGGGTTCGACCCCGAAGTCAAAGTCGATATCCTCGACATGGTGCCGTTTCTTGACGTCCAAGTAGTTAGACCTTGGCGCGAGCGTCGCCACGACGGCCCGTGCGGCAAGACAGTCAATCTGGCCGCGACGACCGACATCTGAGCAGTTCAGGAACTCGAGGATGATCGTGCTGAGCCATAGGAGAATGTCATGTCCTACCTCGTGGATTTCGTCGACGTCTCGACCACGGGTCTCGAGTCGTCACCGGTTGCGCCGGCGCTGGCAGGCCTGCGTGCGAACGAGGCCCGCTACTTCAAGAACAAGTACGGCCACGACTTCACTGTGGAGGCGGCGAGCGATGCCACCGAGACCGTCGGCTGGGTGACCCGCATCCTCAAAGAGGAGCGCGACATCGTCATCGCGGCCCGGCCACTCGAGGCGACCATCTTCCAGGTCGAGAACATCAGGTGGGCCTACGTCTTCTACGAGAGCGGCCTGTCGATCAACGTGCTCTACACGCTCGAGGATGCCGGGAAGCGCGCGGTTGGCTTCAAGCTCTCCGATGGCATGGAGATCCCCGCCGAACTCGCCCCACGATTCAAGTTCGCGCGGCAGAAGTCGAAACTGGCCGGGACCATTCGGGGCTCGTTCTTCGTGATCAAGGGCGCGTACTGATTTCGACGGCGTCGGCACCCGCGGTCTATCCGTCCACGTCCGAACCTCAGGTTCAGGAGACCGCGCTCCAGCCTGTAGATCGAACGTGAGTCCGCCCCCGGTGGCCGACAGCCTGTGGGCACGGAGCATGGGGATGACCGACGGTAATGACCGCGCCGGTCCCGGGCCGGACACTGGCCGCACAAACGTCACGGCACCTGCGTTCCGATCGAGGGTACTACCTCGGGCAGGCGGGGTGCAGATCGAACGAAGGAGAACAAGCCATGACTGACCAACACGAGACGGTCGTCGTAACTGACCGCGGGTCGAGCACCGGAGCCATTCTCGGCGTCATCGTCGTCATCCTGTTGCTGGCCATTGGCTGGTATCTATTCCTCGGCCCGGGCGCCGGCGGGAGCGCGAAGCCCGGCGACATCAATGTCGACGTCAACCTGCCGACGCTGGTGCCGGCCTCGTCCTAGGACAACAATTCCGAGCCCGGCGCGTCGTCACGATGCGCCGGGCTCGCTTCACGTTGATTGCCTGACGTCAGACGGGCTTGGGCTTGGGCTTGGTAGTTCCGGTGGCCTGATCCTGGTCGGCGGCCCTGACATCGTCGCCGAAGTTCCCGAGGCCTTCGCGCACTTCATCGCCGGCATTGCCCACGCGGTCCTTGAGGCTTGTGCCGTCGAGACCTCTCACCGTCTTCTTGACCTTCGTCTCGATGCTTCGGAATGTCCGCTTTGCGTCGCTCATCGCTCGTTGCCCTCATGTGTTGTTGTCGGTGTGATTTGCGACCGAGGTCGGATTTCGACCAAATTGGTCGTCAGCTGGCGGAGTTTGGCGCCCAGCGACACCTAGGCTCGAAACCGGTTCCGGCCGAAGTAGCCCAGGACGAACAGGACAATGAGAACGACGACGACGATCTGGACAATGTCCATGGAGTAACCACCAGCTGCAGGGACCCGATGGACGAGTGTCGCAACGCGACGCTCGCCACTGACCCAGTTAAGGGTGGGCGCACGCGGTTGAGAAGTCATGAAGTCCCGTCATGTCACCTGGGTCGTG
>JANMNF010000014.1:0-15359 GCA_031373765.1 Chloroflexota bacterium | reverse complement strand
GCGGGTGATGCCTTTACGGCCGGTTTGCTCGCGGCGATCCTGGAAGGCCGACCACTCGCGGATGCGCTTCGCTGGGGCAATGCCTGCGGCGCGGCGTCGGTCGCGTCCGAGGGCGACATGTCGGGTATGCCGACGCGCACGGAATTGGACGGCCTGCTCTCCGACGCAACCGGCGACGTCCTCCGCTGATGAGGAACCGACCAAGGCCGGACCGACGCCATCGAGTCACCGGGCAACGGCGATGAAGGGGCTGCGTCGACCCACGGCCAAGGATGTCGCGGCGAGCGCGGGCGTGTCGACGTCTACGGCCTCGCGGGCGATGTCGGGCCACGGGTACGTGTCGTCCGAGGCGAAGCTACGGGTCCACGACGCGGCCGAGATGCTCGGTTACGTGCTGGATGTTCACGCGCGCAACCTCCGGACAGGGTTTGGACGCGATGTCGGCGTGATGGTGACCACGCTGCGCAACCCGTTCTATTCGGAACTGGCCACCGCAATCGAGGCGACGCTCCACGAACTTGATTACAACATGATCCTCGCGACCGACAATGGCGAAGAAGACGAGCAGCTCGCCGCTATTGATCGATTGATGTCCATGCGCGTTGCCGGAATCATCCTGACCCCGGTGTCGGCAACTGCGATCGAGCGGTTGTGGCGCAACAAGGTCCGGGTCGTCCAGGTTGACCGGATCGTCGGCCGGCGCAGGACCGACGCTGTTCTGAGCGCAAATGAGCAAGGCGCCCGCTCGGCAACCGCCCACATTCTTGATCACGGTCATCGCCGGGTGGCAATGCTCATTGACGAGGTCCGATGGACGACCGGGCGCGGTCGGCTGAAAGGATTCCAGGCGGCGCATCGAGATCGCAACCTGACCGTGGGGGACGGGCTGGTCATGTTCGGATCGACGGACGTCGACGTCACTCGCCGTGAGGTCGGTCGGTTGCTGGACGATCATCCCGAGCTGACCGCCATCTTCGCTGCGAACGGCCTGATGGCTGAAGCAGCATTCAGGGAATTGCAGGCTCGCAGGCTGGCGGTGCCGAAGGACATGTCTCTCGTCGCATACGACGATGTGCCCTGGATGTCGATGGTCGATCCACCGATAACCACTGTCTCGCAGCACACGGCCGAGATGGGCCGCGCGTGCGCTGAATTGCTCGTGGAAGGACTGCTGAAGGCCGAACCGGGCCCACCCCAGACCAGATCGATCAGCCCCGACCTGGTCATTCGTGGGTCCGTCCGCCTCATCCCCGCCGCGCTATGAGCGCGACCGAGGTCGTCGACCGGCGATGGCGCCTGCCCCGCTACGGGTTCCCGGTCGCCGACGGCGCGGACACCATGTCCATCGCGGAGTTGCGAGCGAAGCACCTCAATGTCACCGCGGGCGACGTCCTCCTGCCCGCACTCGTCATACGCGAGTCCGCGCTGGCCAACAACGTGCGCGTCATGAGTGACTTCACGCGCGCCCATCAAGCGTGGCTGGCCCCGCACGCGAAGACGACAATGGCACCCCGGGTCCTCCAGCGACAGCTCGACGCCGGAGCGTGGGGCATCACGGTCGCGAACGTCGCCCAGGCCCGCGTCGCCTGGCTTGCCGGTGCGCCCAGGGTTCTCGTTGCGAACGAGGTCGTCGGAGGGCCCGACATCCAGTGGCTGGCGCGGACCCTCGAGGCGGGTTTTCCGTCCGTGATCGTCCAGGTCGATTCGGCGCATGCCGTCGCCATCCTGAACCGACACCTGAGCGACGCCGGCACCACGGGCCGCCAGAACGTCCTGATCGAGATCGGTTACGTCGGAGGTCGGACGGGTGCACGCGGATCCGACGACGTCATGGCTACCGCGGCTGCCGTGGCCGACGCGCGCCACCTCACCCTGGCCGGGGTGGCGACCTACGAGGGCGTCGTGGGCCATGATCGCGCCGCGGCCACCCTGGTCCGGATCGACGAGCACCTGGCCGGGGTACGGGAAACGACCGAGCGCCTCGCCGAAATCGGAGCCTTCGATGGCGTTGAGCGTGTCCTGGTGAGTGCGGGCGGGACGCGTTTCGTCGACCGGGTGGTCACCGGCCTTGCTCCGGGCAACTGGGGGAACACCGCGGTTGACCTCGTCGTTCGGGCAGGCTGCTATGTCACCTACGGCCACGGAGCAGGTCCCGACGACTCGCCATTTGGCGAGGACGGACCGTTCGGACAACTGCTCCCCGCGCTCCAGCTGTGGGCCGACGTCCTGTCGACCCCGGAACCGGGACTTGCGATCGTGGGCGTCGGCAAGCGCAACGTCGGGGAACGTCCGAACCAGCTCCTGCCGACCCACCATGCCGATCGGACAGGGGCTATGGTGGCCGTCGATGGGACCATCATCGTGACGGGCCTGGACGACCAGCACGCCTACCTTCGTCATCGGGACGCAGGACTTCGGGTTGGCGATCGGGTCGCCTTCGGGCTGCAGCATCCAACGACCCTGGATCGGTGGGCGGTCATCCCGCTGATCGATGATGAGGGCATCATCATCGACGCCGTGGAGACGTTCTTCTCGTAGGTCGCCGACGCCGATCCGCGCCCAGTTTCTCCTTGACAGATGCCGGCTGACGCTGTTTGATGCCAGTGACATGGTATCGATACCACATCACGCGCCACCTGCCGATCTCGGCGGTACCGGTCTGGTCCTTGGGCTGGATATCGGCGGGACGAAACTTGCCGCGGGTGTGGTGGACTCGTCCGGGCGGATCCTTTCTCTGGTGCGGGTGCCCACGCCGAACGCCCGGGCCGGGTGGCGAGCCGGCGTCGACGCCCTGTTCACTCTTGGTCGCAGGGCGATGGAATCGGCCGGAATTGAGGCGGCGCAGCTGACAGGCGTCGGGGTTGCCAGCGGCGGCCCTTTGGACCCGGCGGCAGGGGTGATCCTTGGGCCACCCAACCTCCCCGCCTGGGATACGGTGCCGGTGGTGCGACTGGCCGAGGCAGCCTTCGGGCGCCCGGCGTTCCTCGAGAATGACGCCAACGCGGGCGCTCTCGCGTCGCACCGCTGGGGTGCGTGGGCGGGAGAGCGGAATCTCGTCTACATGACGATCAGCACCGGCATCGGGGGTGGGGTCCTGATCGACGGTCGATTGCTCCGGGGAGCCGCAGGAAATGCCGGCGAGATCGGACACGCGGTCGTGGACTGGGACGGTCGATCCTGCGATTGCGGGCAGCGAGGATGCGTCGAGGCATACGTCTCGGGCACATCCATCGCACGGCGCGCCACCGAAGCGTTGCAGACGGGTCGCCGGTCGTCGCTGTCCGAGATCCCGCAGGTCACGGCCGCCGATGTCGCGGCGGCGGCAGCACGGGCCGACGAGCTCGCCACAGAAATCTGGCGCGACACGACAGCGATTCTCGGAGCGGCCGTTACCTCGATGCTCAACCTGTTCGAGCCGAGCGTCGTGATCCTCGGTGGCGGTGTGACGCAGGCAGGTGCGATGCTCATCGACCCGATCCGCGCGATGGCACGATCGCTGGCACTCTCTCCGAACGCTCGGAGGGCCGAGGTGGTCATCACGCCGCATGGTGATGCGATCGGCGTCCTCGGGTCCGCGGCCGCCGCGATTACCCAGCTCCAGATCGGGACGGCGTCGGGATGACCGGGCCCACCTCAGAGATGACCGCGGCCGTCGATCTGGAAGGACCATTTCGCGCGCACCTCCGTGTCACCGAGATGAGCCACGACCTCCTGCCGTCCCTTCGCGTCGTCGGCACGGTCTTGTGCGAGGCATTCGCGGCTGGTCATCGCGTATATGCCTTCGGAAATGGCGGCAGCGCTGCCGAAGCGCAGCATCTCGTCGCCGAGTTCATCGGTCGCTTCCAACAGGAGAGACGCCCGCTGCCCGCCATGGCGCTGACCAGCGATTCATCGGTCATCACGGGCATCGGGAACGACTTCGGTATCGACGAGATCTTCGCGCGGCAGGTGTCGGCCCTTGCCGACCCTGGGGACGTGGTCATCGCCTTCACGACGAGCGGCCGCTCGCGGAATGTGGTGAACGGACTGGCGTCAGGGCGCGCGCGCGGCGCGGTCACGGTGCTGTTCGGCGCCGGTGAAGGCGGACAAGCCGTGCACGAGGCCGACCACCAGCTTCTGGTCCCGACAGGAGACACGGCGCGGGCCCAGGAGGTGCATCTCCTCCTCCTGCATCTCCTGAGCGACGTCGTCGATCGATGGGCGGTGCAGGCTGACGCCAGCGCGGCCTTGGGCGCATCTCCCTGACCGTCGGCGTCCACACGCAGGGCGACGGTGATCTCCGACACGATCGCGCGAGGTACCCGGATCGCGGCACTCGAGTACATCAGCAGCAACCCACTCCAGACCCGGCAACGTAAAGGAAAGGGTAGACAAATGGCCACTGAACACAGAAGGCGCGTCCGCTTCGGCGCCAGCGCACTCAGCATCGCCCTTGCAGTGTCAGCCTGCGGCGGCAACGCCGCGACCGGGAGTCCCGGATCGAGCACTGGCCCAACTGACACGCCTGCATCACCCGTCGCGACCGCGGGCGGCACGGTCGTGTGGTGGGTCCCGAGCCCCGACGAGATCGAGGGAACCTCGGAAGCGATCGCCGCGCAATGCACCAAGGACACAGGTATCACCGTTGACCTCCAGCTGACGCCGTGGGACGGTTACTCCACCAAGATCACCAGTGCGATCACCAGCGGGCAGGTCCCCGATATCGCCGTGATCGGCAACACCGACGCGCCGACACTGGCGAACACGGGCGCGCTCATGCCCTGGGGCGATACGGAACTCGCGGCCATCGGCGGGCGAGACCAGTTCGTCGGCGAATCCCTGGATGCGTACGTTCCCGCGGGTCAGGCGCCGCCGTCACTGCCGTTCATCGCCGGCGCGTGGCTCCTGCAATACAACAAGGCGATCTTCAAGGCAGCAGGGATCACCGCCCCGCCCACCACCTGGACAGAGTTCTATGCGATCGCCAGGCAGACGACCGATGCCGGCAAGGATCAGTGGGGCGCGGCTATCGCCGGCGGCACCCCAGGAGCGATGAGCACATGGGCCTGGATCATTGCCCAGCAGAATGGCGTGCCGTACTACAGCGCTGACGGCAAGCCGGCAGTCAACACGCCGGCCATGGTCAAGGCGATGACGGATATCGCCTCGTGGGTCTACCCATACGGGATCATGTCGCCTTCGCTCGTCGCGGACAATTCGAACGGGGACAACGCCATGTTCGAGAGCGGCAACGTGGCCATGGATATCACCCAGAACCCAAAGGCAGCCATCGCCCATCCTGACCTGTACGGTATCGGGCTCATCCCGCTGCCCGATCCGCTCCCAGCGGGCGGCAGGCCCATCATGTCCCACCTGGCGGGCCTCAACCTCGTCGTCTTCAAGGATGCCAAGAACCCGGCCGGTGCCCTCGTCGTCACGAAGTGCCTGCTGGGCGTGACCGCCCAGGTGACCGAAGCCAAGGGCAATATCGGGCTCCCGGTGACCGTCGCCGGTCTCAAGGACCCGTACTTCCAGTCCGAGTCGATGCAGGCCTATGGCAGGATCCTCGCGAATGCTGCAGCCACCCCAACCGAAGCGACGGCGTCGCTTCTGCTGGATGGCGTCGGCAACGCGCTGGTCCGCCTCTATCAGACCAGCGCGGCGACCAAGACGGTTGATCCCGCCGAGGTCGAGCGGGCGCTCCAGACCGTCGTCGAGACGATCCAGGCCGGCGGGTAGTCGGTTACCGACAAGTCGCCAGTGGCCAAGTCCAGGAGGAGGTTTCTCGTATCAATCCGGACCGGAACCGGAACCGGAGGGCCGCCTGACGAGGATCTCGTCGGCGGCCCTCTTCGCTATGGCGTTGGCACGCCAGCCGTGCCCGTAGCCGGGGGGCCCGCCGTGCCGCGTCCCCCCGCCTATCGCCCTCGGCGGCGGTGGCTCAGGAAGAGCGCGCCCTATCTCCTGATGGCCCCAGCGGTCATCGCTATCGTCGTCGTCCAGGTCATCCCGATGATCGCGGCCGTGGGGATGAGCTTCCTCGCCTTGAACCAGTTCACGATCCGGGACTGGACACACGCCCCGTTCGCAGGCCTGGCCAACTTCGCAGTCGTGCTTGGATCCTGGAACGTGATCTCTCAGGCATTTCTGACGTCATTCCTTGTGACGGTCGGGTACACCGTCGTCATCGTCGCGGCATCGTGCATCCTCGGGATGCTCGCGGCGGTCTTCCTCGCCGATGACATGCGTGGCCGACGCCTGCTCGGCAGCCTGTTCATGCTGGCATTCGCCTTGCCGGCATTCGCCGCGGCGATCCTCTGGACGTTCATGTTCCAGCCGCACGGCGCCATCAATGTGGTCCTCGGGAACGAATTCGGCCTGATTCCGGGTGACACCTTCTGGTTCGCCGGTGACAAGGCGTTCTGGGCGATGTGCATCAACACCCTGTGGCGGACCTGGCCCTTCGCGTTCCTGATGTTCCTTCCGGCGGTCCAGAGCATTCCAAAGGAGCTGATTGAGGCAGCCCGCGTGGACGGAGCATCGCGTTGGCGCGAGTTCCGATCGATCACGCTACCGAGTGTCTCGCGGATCACCCTGCTCGTGGCATTGATCATCTCGTTCTGGACGTTCAACGACTTCACCACGCCGTTCATCATGTTCAGCACCGCGGCACCAAAGCAGGCCGACGTCCTGTCGCTGGTCATCTACCGGACGTCGTTCGTGAACCTCAACTTCGGGCTGGGATCTGCACTGTCGCTCCTGATGGTGTCGTTCCTGGTCGGCTTTTCCATCCTCTACATCCGCCTGCTCCGGGTCGACATCGGGGGCGCCGACTCGTGAAACCGGGCCCCTCCTATCGAATCCTGCGTGCGGTAGTCCTGACCAGCCTCGCGATCTTTGCTCTCTTCCCCCTGTACGTGATGGTCATGGCCTCGCTCACGCCGGCGACGAGAATCCAGCTTGGATTCGAGTGGTTTCCGAGCGGGTTGTCATTCGGTGCCTATTCCGAGATGTGGCGGACCATCGAGCTGCTCCACTTTCTGATCAACAGCACCGTGGTGTCGTTCGTGACCACCGTGCTCTCGGTCGTGATCGGCCTGCTCGCCGGCTACGCGATCGTGCGGCATCGTTTCGTAGGCAAGGGGACGATCCTCCACGCCGTGATGATCACCCAGACGTTTCCGGGGATCCTGTTCCTGCTCCCCCTCTTCATCCTGTACGTGTCAATCGACCGTGCGATCGGCTTGACCCTCGTCGGAAGCTACCTGGGGCTTGTCATTACCTATCTGTCGTTCTCGCTGCCGTTCACGATCTGGCTCATGGTCGGCTATCTGGCCGGCGTCGCCGTGGATACCGAGGAGGCCGCAATGACCGACGGGTGCAGCCGAATCGAGGCATTCCTCCGGATCACGCTTCGGATAGCCCTCCCCGGCGTCCTGGCCGTCGCCGTGTTCACGTTCATCAGCGCCTGGAGCGAGGTGCTGTTCGCCTCCGTCCTGACCAACGAGCAGACGCGGACCCTGCCGATCGGCTTCCAACTGTTCAAGAATAGCCATGGCACCGTTCAGTGGAACCAGCTCATGGCCGCATCACTGACAATGAGCGTCCCGATGGTGGTCGCGTTCCTATGGCTACAGCGGTACTTCGTCCGCGGCCTGAGCGCGGGCTCGGACCGGTGACCTCGGCATCGGCTGATTGATGGTGGAGTGGAAGGTTCGGAGATGAGCTTTCGCGGGCTCGATGGCAAGGTCGCTCTGGTGACGGGTGGTGCTTCGGGTATCGGGGCCGCCTGTGCCGCAAGGCTCGCCGACGAAGGCGTCACTGTCCTGATCGCCGATATCGACGACGACCGCGCCCGGGATGTCGCGGACGAAATCGTCGGACGCGGCCAAAAGGCCACCGCCGTGCATCTGGACGTTGCATTTGCGCGCGACTGGTCCGCGGTCGCCCAACGGGTCCGGAATGACCACGGTCGCCTCGACATCCTGCACAGCAACGCCTTTCTCGAGATCAAGGCGCCCGCTCATGAGCTCGAACCAGGTGACTGGGATCGGCAGCTCGCCGTTTCGCTGACCGGCACCTACCTTGCCGTGCGGGCCTTCGCGAGCATGCTGGTCGCGGCGAAAGGTGCGATCGTGCTGACGTCATCGGTCCATGCCCTGATGGGCTTTGCCGGCCGACCCGCCTATGCCGCCGCGAAAGGCGGTCTGGTCGCCCTCGGCCGGCAGCTCGCCGTGGAGTACGGGCCCGCGGTGCGGGTCAATACCGTCCTCCCGGGCTCCATCCTGACGCCGGCCTGGGATCCAGTGAGCGAGAGCGATCTGGCGGCCCATTCGGCCGGGATCCTCGCCGGGCGGCTCGGGCGACCGGACGAAGTCGCGGCCGCCGTGGCCTTCCTCGCGTCCTCCGAGGCCTCCTACATCACCGGCACAACGTTGGTGGTTGACGGCGGCTGGAGCGCATTCAAAGCCTCCTCATGACACGGCCTGACGTTCCGGGGGCCGCGGTTCCGGGACCAGAGGGTCCGGGGCCAGCCGCCTGGTCCGCCGACCGGCTGGAGCTCGGCGAAGGTGCCCGCTGGTTCAACGACCGGCTGTACCTGGTTGATCTGCTCGCCGGCCGACTGCTGATTGCCGATTCCGTGGGTGCACCGGGGCTTCGGGAGGTCCTCCGAGTGGACCAGTCCCTGGGCGCCGTGGCATCTCGTCGGGACCACCCCGGAACGTGGCTTCTGGCAACCGGCACTGGGATCGCGCTGGCCGACGAGCAGGGCCATCTGGAATGGCTTGGCCGACCCGAGGATGACAACCCGGCGTCCGTCCGCATGAACGATGGCGCCGTCGACGCTCATGGCCGGTTCTGGGCAGGCAGCATGGCCGACGATGGGGCCGTTGGTGCCGGGTCTCTCTATCGGGTCGAACACGACGGCACCATCGTCCGGGTCCTCGATGGAATTTCCATCGCAAATGGGCCAGCCTTCAGCCCGGACGGGCGTCTCATGTACCTCGCCGACAGTGCCGCCGGCGCGGTCGATCGCTTTACCATCGACGAAGACGGTGACCTGCAGTCACGCGAACCGTTCGTCCGGTTCGCCGAGGGAGAAGGGTCACCCGATGGAATGACGGTGGACATGGACGGTCATCTTTGGCTGGCCGTGTGGGGTGGCGGGGCCGTTCATCGGTATCGGACTGACGGCTCCCTGGAGCGTGTCGTGCCAGTTCCCGCAACCCAGCCGACCAGCGTCTGCCTCGGAGGCCCCGACGGCCGCCGCCTGTTCATCACGTCCGCGATGGTCGGACTGACCGCGCCGTCAGCGATGGATGGAGCCCTGTTCAGCACCGTCGCCGATGTCGCGGGCGCCCCCAGCCTGGCCGCGGTGCTGCGGTGAGCGCTGCCCCGAGCGCGGCCGCAGCCGCCGTCCGGCGTCACTACGAATTGATGTACGAGCCCGGGACCGGACGCTTTGGGCAGGCCATCGACGCCCAGATTGCGCCGGACGGCCAGCGCGTGGCCTTCAGCGGGACCATCGTCGACGATCTCGACAGCGGGTCGGTGACTCGGCTCGGGCTGACCGACAGGGGTGTCGCCCGGGTGCTCACTTCCGGGCCGGGGGACGATCACGATCCACGCTGGTCGCCGGATGGCCGGACCATCGCGTTCCTGTCTGACCGCCTCCGTCGCGGGCAGCCGCAGCTGTTCCTGCTCGAGCTGTCGGGCGACCCCGCCGGGGACATGGTGCGCGGAACGGCGGTCGTGGACGGTGTCGTCGAGTATCTGGCCTGGTCGACAGACGGCCGCTCGATCCTTCTCGGGGTGGCGGACCTGTTTGCGGATCAGGGAGACAGGGCCGGGCCCGGCTTGGCGGACGGGACGAGCGGTGACGAATCAGCCCCTCGCCCATCGTGGGCACCGTCGGTCCGTGATGTGACCCACGATCACCGGTCCCGTGGCATCTGGATCTACGATTTAACGGTCGACGCGGTGCGCCGCGTGACGCCGCCGAGCCTCAACGTCTGGGAGGCCGCCTGGTGCGGTCCGTCGTCGGTGGTGGCAGTGACCTCGGATGGGTGGACCGAAGGGGCATGGTTCGATCCCGAGTTGTGCCTGATCGCGCTCGATGATGGACGGGTCCGCTCCCTGTACCGCGGGCCATTTCAGATCGGCAAGCCCGCTTGTTCCCCATCTGGAGAGCGGGTTGCCCTCATCAGTGGCCTGTGCAGCGATCGCGGCAACGTTCCCGGCGATATCGTGGTTGTCGAGGTCGAGGCGGGCCGGGTACAGCGGCTGGATTCGTCAGGCGCGGACGTCACCGACCTGACCTGGCTGGATGACCAGCGCGTGGCGTTCATCGGCGTCCGAGATCTTGAGACAGTCGCCGGCATCGTCGACGCCACGACCCCTTCGACGCCCGCGGAGGAGATCTGGTCGACACCTTCCAGTTGCGGGAGGCACATCGCACGCGCGTCCTTCACGTCGGCCGGCCAGATGGCGGTCGTCAAGGACAACTACACCGAGTACCAGACGATCACGGTCGTCGACCGCGGTATTGAGCGCGTCGAGTTCTCGCTGGTTCCGCTGGGAATCGACGAACTTCGGTCGAGTTCGGGATCGGTCGATGCGGTGGCCTGGACGGCGCCGGATGGGACCACCATTCAGGGATGGCTGTGTCGGCCGCCCGGTGCTGGTCCACACCCGTTGGTGCTGCATGTCCACGGTGGTCCGGTTGGGGTAGCCACCAACGCCTGGAACATGGGCAACGACACCACGCGACTCCTCGTGAATCACAGCTACGCAGTGCTGCACCCAAATCCACGGGGCAGCTACGGTCGCGGTCAGTCGTTCGTCCAGGGCGTGCTCGACGATATGGGCGGCGCCGACGCCGACGACCTGCTGTCTGGCGTTGACGCAATGATTGAACGGGGTGTCGCCGACCCGTCCCGCCTCGTTGTGGTCGGTACAAGCTATGGCGGGTTCATGGCGAATCTCCTGCCGACTCGGACCGACCGTTTTGCCGCTGCAGTGGCCATGTCGCCCGTCACCGACTGGGAGAGTTTCCACTACACCAGCAACATTCCGGAGTTCGCGACCCTGTTCCTCGCCGGCAGCCGAGACGGCGATGCCCGCGTAGCCCGGCACGCCCGGAGCCCGTTGACGCATGCGTTGAAGGGCCGGACACCAACTCTGGAGGTCGGCGGCCTGCGCGACCTGTGCACGCCATTCGAACAGGCCGCTCGCTTCTACGAATCCCTGGCGGCGGCCGGGACGCCGGCGCGTCTCGTGGGCTACCCCGAGGCCGCTCACGGGGTTCAGCACATTCCGGCGCAGATGGACCTCTGCACCCGCGTGCTCGAATGGCTCGACGAGCACGTTGGGGTAGTCCGGCGCGAGGATCACCGCGTCGCCACGCCCTGATCTGCGAACGCTGGTGCCCGCGGTGAGCCGCCTCCAGGGCCCCGAGCCGAATCGCGGTGGCACCCCTCAGCCTCCGCACCTTGGCGGCGTGGATGATCACAGCGGCCCGTCGTCGCTCTAGTTCAGACGCTTCGGCACGTCTCCCTACCGGACCACGAGATCCGGGGTGTGGCATCGCCGGCGCGGAAGCAAAGTCGACACCCCGGCTGCGTGGTCCCGGCTGCGTGGTCCCGGCCGCAAGGTCCCGGCTGCAGGGACTGGCTGGGTGGTCCCGGCCGCACGGTCCCGGCTGCAGGGACTGGTGCCATCTCCATCTCGCGGCGCCGCGCCTCAGCCGTGATCTCCTGCCCTTGCTCGCCGCGCCGCGTCCTCGAGCAGCCGTGATCTCGTGGCGCTTGAGCTCCGTGAAGACGACTACATGGTCACGCTGTGCATATGCCTGTGAGTCAGCGTCCCGTGGAGGGCTCCGGCGGCGGTGATCTCGCGGTGGAGAGCTTCCGCGGCGGTGATCTCGCCCTGGCGTCGCACGGCCGGAGCCTGACGGAACGTGACACGAGCACCGAGTCGGGCCGACTCCGGGGCCTGACGCGCCCGCCTGTGTTCGGGGCGCCCATGCAGTCGACGCGGCAGTGGACAACCGTGGCGGAGCGGAGCCGGAGCAGACAGATGCCGGAGCCCACGTCGATCGTTTGGGGGACATCGAACCATCCTGGTAGGCTCGGCCCAGCGCTGACGAACGCTCGGGCTATCCCACAACCGGAACGATTGTTCCGGGATGCGAACGGTCTGCCTACGCGCGACACGGGAATTGGAGGAGGACGAATCGTAAAGCTGTGGGGGTGGCCGTTGCGCGGATCCACCGCGCGGCACGATGTGACCGCTGGTCCTCTGGGCGCCCATGTACGACGGACCTTGCACGAACGGCGCGCACAGCGGACGATGGGGGCATGGACGACGATGGGAGCGTGGACGAAGCAGGGGATGACGATGCAGCATCGATCGACGCCCACGGCGTTGAGATCATCTCGAAGCCCACGACCGTCGCCCACCTGGAGCAGACCGCCAGGAGGACATTCGGCGATCTCGGTCTCGTGAAGGCCGTGGTCGATGTCGAACGTACGGTGATGGCGATCGGCGGCGGGCTGCACGTCGATGAACAGGCAGCCCTGCTGAATGACGGATCTCGACAGCGCGCCGTCTGGGGGATCAATCTTTACCCGGACCAATTCGGATCAGCTGATTGGCTCGAGTTCGATTCGACCATCAATCTGCGCCCGCCAATGAACCGGTCGAGGTCAATCCAGGACCCTGCGACGCAGGCGCAGGTAGTCGAGGTCGTCCGCGCCCTGGTGAAGGGGTGAGCGGAGCCGCCCTGCACGGAGGCCTGACGCACGAGCGCTGGGAGCGCCTGAGCCTGGCCGATCAACTCGCAAACATCGGCACCGAAGTCGCAAGGGCAGCGCGAGCGAAAAACCGGCAGGACGACCGGCGCCTCCAGCAGCACTTCGACCTTGCGCTGGAGCTGTTCGAGTTCACGCTCGACGACGAGCGATGGCGGGATCAGCGAGTCGAGATCGGCCGGGCACGCGAGATCGTGTGCGACTTCCTGGCCGGCGAAAACGAATACGACTCCTCGGCTGCGTCGCTCGACGCCTACTTCCTCCCCTTCTCCTACCTGTCGGCTCAGGCAGGATCTCGGTAGTTCGCGACCCGATCCTTCGGCAGCCCGCGCATCCCTACCAGCCACCTCGTCGACGGCGCCGCGATCGTCCAGACCCCGCCGCGCCGAGCAGGAGCCCACCGATCACCGCGATTGCCAACCCCGCCAGGACTGCGGTGACGATCGATATGACCCCGACGGCCACCGCCGCGACGGCCTTCGCCGGTCCCGAATGATGGTGTGCGAGGCCCTCGTAGACGATGCCGACCACGATGGCAATAGCGCCTCCCGTAAGCGCCTCATTGGTCGGCCGACCGATGAGGAACAGCGCAAGGCCGAACAGCACGCCGACCACGCTCGCGAGGCCGAAGTACAGGACGATGTCATCGTCCGCCTCGGGTACGGCTGGGGCCGTCGCTTGCGGCACTGCTGCATCGTCCGCCTCGGGTACGGCTGGGGCTTGCGACGCTGCTGCGTCGGCTGTCAGGTCTGTCGACGCCGAGGACGTGGCCACGGCTTGCTCTTCAAGCGAGGGAGCGGCCGGGCGCGACCCTGGCAGGCCCTCGAGCTGGCGGGTTGCGTAGAAGCCGGTCCCGGGGATTCCGAGGGTCTGGCGAACGCCACGACGACCAACCGTCACCTTCGCGCCACGTGGACCTACCGATACCGACGCGCCCGACTTCGAGAGGTTGATCGTGACACCCGGTGCGATCCGGACCCGGCGCCACAGTCGCGTGTGCCAACCCGCCATCAACCCCTCGCTCTCAACCCGACCGCGGCGGGCATGAAGCCACCGAAGCCACCGAAGCCATCCTCAGTATGGGCCGACCGCACCCGAGACCGGATCGCGTGGGACCGCGCTCCGCTCTTGTTCCCAGGTGACTGCCACGGCACCACGGCGGTATTTGGCCGGTTCCGTTGAACTCCGCCGTCGGCTACGCTTCGTCAGGTCTCGTCGGTTCGCATCAAACGGGGTCATCGTGATCTGCTCGATCTGCTCGACCCAGAATGAACCTGAACGCAAGTTCTGCAAGGAATGCGCGGCTCCACTGGCCTTGCTCTGTTCGGCATGTGGCTCGGCGAACAGCTCCGACGCGAAGTTCTGCGGTCAGTGTGCGACGCCGCTCGTCACCCACGCCGCAAACGCGGCTCGCGTTTCCGTCGCCGTTGCGCTCTCTTCCTCTCCGCCTGCCGAGGATGCCATCGAGCGGCGCCTCGTGTCGGTCCTCTTTGCCGATCTGGTCGGGTTCACGCCGTATTCCGAGGCACACGACGCCGAGGAAGTCCGCGAGACCCTCGATCGCTATTTCAAGATCGCCCGCGATGCGATCGAGCGCCACGGCGGGACGATCGAGAAGTTCATCGGCGACGCGGTCATGGCGGTGTGGGGGGCGCCAGTCGCCCGCGAGGACGACGCCGAACGAGCTGTCCGGGCCGGCCTCGAGCTCGTCGACGCCGTGACGCCCCTGGGCGTGGCTGCCCGGGCCGGGGTCCTGACGGGCGAAGCGGCGGTGACGGTCGGGGCGGTCGGCGAGGGGATGGTCGTGGGCGACATCGTCAACACCGCCGCCCGGCTCCAGTCGGTTGCGGCGCCGGGCACCGTGCTCGTCGGCGAGACGACGTATCGGGCGACGTCCGCCTCGATTGCCTTCGAGCCGGCCGGCGTGCAGACGCTCAAGGGCAAGGCTGCGCCGGTTCCTGCCTGGCGGGCCCTGCGGATCGTGGCCCAGCGCGGCGGCAAGGGTCGCTCCGACCTGCCCGAGCCCCCCTTCGTCGGCCGCGACGGGGAACTGCGCCTCTTGAAGGACCTCCTGGCGTCCACCGCTCGCGACCGGCGGACGCGTCTGGTCTCGGTCACCGGGCCCGGGGGCATCGGCAAGAGCCGTCTTGCGTGGGAGCTTGAGAAGTACCTCGACGGTCTCGTCGAACCAACCCACTGGCACCACGGCCGGTCCCCCGCCTACGGCGAGGGAATCACGTTCTGGGCCCTTGGCGAGATGGTCCGCCGGCGGGCCGGCCTGGCCGAGAGCGACGACGAGCCCACGACGCGGGCCCGGATCGCGGCAACGGTCGCCGAGTTCGTTCCCGGCGAGGACGATCGACGCTGGGTCGAACCGGCGCTCCTGACGCTGCTGGGCCTGGAGCCGGCGCCGCCCGGTGGTCGCGAGGTCCTCTTCGCCGCCTGGCGGATCTTCTTCGAGCGGGTCGCGCTGAAGGCCACCACGGTCCTCATCTTCGAGGACCTCCAGTGGGCCGACACGGGATTGCTCGACTTCATCGACCATCTGCTCGGGTGGTCGAAAGGCGT
>JANMNF010000344.1:0-2288 GCA_031373765.1 Chloroflexota bacterium | reverse complement strand
TGCCGCTGCTGTTCCAGAAGGTCCCGGAGCGGAAGGTCGGCAAGAACCGCGTCCATCTCGACTGGCGATCTGATGACCGCGTCGCGGAGGTCGCGCGGCTCGTGGCACTCGGTGCCCGTGAAGGCGCGACGCGCAGTCTCGGATCCCTGACCTGGACCGCGATGCAGGATCCTGAGGGCAACGAATTCTGCGTCCAATAGCGCCTAAGTTCGCATCGAGGCTGAATTCGTCACGTAACGGATCGGCAACCTAGGCGTCTACTTTTCCGGATGCGAAGTGCTCAGCGCTGACGGGAGGCACGTGCGACATGCAGACGATCACGCGGATCTATCTCTACGTGATGTCCGGGGTCACCCTCGGTGTCATCGGTGTGGGCCTTTCGATGCTCCTCGACGTCATCCTTGCGTCAAGCGGGGCCCTCCAGCACCCCAACGGCAACTTCGGGGGTGATTACGGCAACTTCGGCGGTTCGTCTCGGCAGATGGTCAGCCAGGCGATCGCGCTGCTGGGTGTGGGAGTTCCGGTATGGGCCGTGCACTGGTGGTTCGTCCAGCGCGGACTCGCGTCCGTCCGGCCGGGACACGAGGCCGAGCGCGGGTCGCCCATAAGGGCCTTGTATCTCTCGATTGTGCTCGTCGTGTCGCTCGCTGCCTGGGTCAATGGGGCCATCGGCCTGGCGCAGGGCCTCCTCGCGGACCTGACCAAGGTCTCGCAAACCTTCTTCATCGTCGACCCTGTCAATTCGGCGACCGCCCTTGCTGTCGGGCTCCTCATCTGGGTTTTTCATGGCCTGATCCGACGGCAGGACCTCGCCAGCGGACCTGTACATGGTGCGGCGGCCTGGCTGCCGCGCCTCTATGTATACGGCGTCGCGCTTGGCGCGCTCGTCATCGCCGCGGGCGCCGTGGAGCCGCTCGTCGTCGGTCTCGTCTCAACGCCGCCATCACGTGATGAGTTCACGGGCGTCTCCCTGATTGGAACCGGTCTCACCTGTGTCGCGTGGGCATTGATCTGGCTGGGTCATTGGCGGTATGCCACGTTGCGCGCGATGGCCGACGACCCTAGGGGCATCGACGAACGCGAGTCGCGGACACGCCTCGGGGCGTTCATCGCCACGATCGTCATCGCGTCGTCCTACACGCTCGTGGGGATCGTCAGGACGCTCGAGGCCGTGATTCGCCCGCTGCTTGGAATGGAGCCGGGTGAAAACGAGAGTCTCGCGATGCTGGTGGTGGAACCCCTCGCGATCGCCATCCCTTGGGCCATCGTCTGGTTTGGGCATGCACGCTGGCTGCATCGCGATCCTGCAACCACGGATCCGCTTCGTCGTCTTCACGTCTCCCGTCTCGAGTCGCACGGTGTCGCGGCGGTTGCCCTTGCGTTCGGTGCGGTGGCTCTCGGGTGGCTCATCGGCCTTGCGATTGACGGGGCGTTTGGCGGCCTCAGGACATCCGGCTCGGAGGCGTTCCCGTCGGCTGAGTTTGCGACATGGCTCCCGATGGCGGTCGTTGGAACGGCCGGCTGGGTGTGGCAGTGGTCGAACGTCCTGGTTCGCCGTCGGCTCAACCCCGACGAAGAGGCGAACTCAACGATCCGCCGGACGTTCCTGTATCTGACGCTGGGCGTCGCAGTCGTTGCCGGGCTAGGCAGCGCGACGGTGATTCTGTACCGGCTGGTTGGTTCCTTGCTTGGGGCGAGCCTGTCTGGAAACGCCGTTTCGGAGCTCTCGACCCCGCTCGGTGCGGTCGTCGTCGCCGTCGCTGTCCTCGTCTACCACGGCCTGCAGCTCCGACGAGATCAGTCACTCCGCAGCGAGGCTCCAGCTCCGCTCGCGGGTCCGGCGCCGGTCGGCGCTCCGTCCGCGGCCCTGGTGCAGGGCGCCGACCCTTCAGCGACGATGACTGACCGGACACTCGTGCTTGTCGGTCCCGTTGGCGCCGATCTCGATGCCGCGCTGGACGCAGCACGCGCGGTACTTCCGGAAGGGATCCGCCTGGAGGAACCGTCGGTCTCGTCCGCCGACGCCTGAGGTCCTGCCGCGTCGCGGACGTCGTGCGCTCCGGCTCGGGAGGCGTCTAGCGCCGCGCCACGTTCGACCTTCGGCCTGATCTGGATCGCTGGTGATTGCGAGCCGTCTCGTGGGGCGGCGCGTCAGGGCTTGACCGCGGGGAGAAGCGTGAGCCGCATCAGGCGAGCCGATTCGGGCAAACTGTCCTCGACATACAGCCCTCCCACACGATCAAGGGCAATCCCGGCCGGAAAGGCGAGCTGACCATCGGCGTCGCCGC
>JANMNF010000312.1:0-1862 GCA_031373765.1 Chloroflexota bacterium | reverse complement strand
AGTCGCCCGGCCGATGACCGAGCGAAGCCGATACGCCACGGAACTCGCCATCGCCCTCGATCTCGCAGTGCGTGCGGGCGAGCTCCAGATGGCCCATTACGAGCGACTCGAGCAGATCGACTACAAGTCGGCGCGCGACGTTGTCACCGAGGCGGACCACCTGTCTGAGGCGCTCATTCTCGACGGCATCCGGGCGGCTTTTCCGGGTGATGCGCTGATGGCCGAGGAGACCGGTGAGCACAATGCGGCGGCAGGACAGGCCGCATCCTCGGGCGTCGGCCGGGTCTGGGTCGTGGACCCGCTCGACGGAACCATCAACTACGCGAACGGCATCCCGATGTTCTGCGTGTCGATCGCGCTGGTCATCGATGGGGTGCCCGTTGTCGGAGTCGTCCGCGATCCGACACGCAACGAGTCCTTCGCGGCCACGATCGACGGCTTGGCGACCCTGAATGGCCACGCGATTCGGACCTCGACCAAGGAGCGCCTGAGTGACTTCGTGATCTCCATGTCGCTTAACGGCCACAACGTCGCCAGCCGGGCAAGGGACGTTCGCAAGGCCATCCGGATTTCACGTTCGATGGGTTCGGCAGCGCTCGCGCTCGCGTACGTGGGCAACGGGCGCTTTGACGCGTTCGTCCAGCAGGGCGGCCTGTCGCCCTGGGATGTGGCCGCGGCCGGGCTCATCGCGGAGCGTGCCGGCGCGACGGTCACCAACCCGGACGGCGGGCTCTGGTTCGACATCGCGACACCGCCCAAGTCGATCGGGGTGATGGCCGCGCCGCCGGCCCACCACGCCGAACTCCTGCGCCGGATGACCGGCCGCTGAGGCTCACGCTCAGCCGCAGGCGCGCCTCAGTCTTCGGCGCGCCACCGATGCGGCCGGTTCCGCAAGCTCGCCAGGCCCCACTGATCGCAGAATGCCTGCCATCCGGCCCGCGGGGTGCCCTGCCATCGCAGTTCCTCGGCGGTTGCCTGGGGGATCGGGACCCCGTCCTCGACCGACCGGAGCTGGGCCAGCGACCGATACAGCTGTGCTTCGTCCCAGTGCTCACGCAGCGTGGCGGCGAGGATCGGCCCGCCTCGGAGGCGCGCGACGTCCCAGGCGAACGCCTTTTCCGGGATGTCCTCGAGGTGCGGGTAGCGCGCCAGCACGGCCGCGGCGGACTTGGCGCCCCAGCCAGTCAGGCCCGGGAACCCGTCCGAGTTGTCGCCGACGAGGGCGAGCCAGTCGGGGATCGAGGTCGGGGCGACGCCCCATTTCTCCCAAACGCCCGCTTCGTCGTAGGTGATGCGCCGACGGCGATCGAGAAGCACGACGCGTTCTCCCTCGACGAGCTGGGCCATGTCCTTGTCCGGCGTGCAGATGAAGATCCGCTCGACCGATGGATCGGCTGCGAACCGCCGACAGGCGGCCCCGATCGCATCGTCGGCCTCGAACTCGACCATCGGCCAGAGGACCAGGCCCAGGGCCTCGATCGCCTGCTCCGCGATCGGGAACTGGGTGAGCAGCTCCGGCGGCATGCCGGCCGACGACTTGTAGCCCGCATAGAGGTCATTGCGGAAGGATTCGATGACCCGGTCCGTGGCGCAGCCGACATGGGTAGCGCCCTCGTCCCGCAGCAGGTAGCAGAGTTGGTCCACCAGCCCCGAGACCCCGGACAGTTGCATCCCGCCCGGGCCCAGGACCGGAGGTCGCGGCGCGTAATGCGCCCGGAACAGCTCGTAGGTTGCGTCGACGAGGTGAATCTGCACCGGTCAGGCTCCTCTTCGGCAGCCGGATATGCCGACCGGGGCCCGGCAGTTACGACGCATCGTCAGGTCGGGCTCGATCCGTCCGAGAAGGCCAGCGCGACGCCCGC
>JANMNF010000303.1:0-11515 GCA_031373765.1 Chloroflexota bacterium | reverse complement strand
ATTCGCGGAGGGCCGAAGGTCCCGAAAGAACCGACGGTCGCGCCCGATCGAAGCCGTCGCGGGTCGCCGCGGGCGGGGTTCCCTTGCGGCTCACCCGTCCAGAAATGTCTCGACCGCGGCCACGAAGGGATCGGGGTGGGTGTGGTGCGCGCCATGAGCGGCGCCTTCGATGATCGTGACCCGGCCGTCCACGAGGCGCTGGTCGAGCGCCGCCGTATTCCGCATGAAGGCCGCGGCACTGGCCGAGCCGAGGATCTGGAGAACCGGGATCGTCACGGCGCCGAGGGCATCGGGGCCTGCGGCGGGATCGTTCGATGCCTCGAGTTCGCGGAGAATCGTCGGTGCCGCGGCCACGCGCAGGGGCCACACGGCATCGGCCCGGAAGCGGGTCATGCCCGCATCGTCCATCCCCACGACCGTCCGCATGAACCGCTCGAGGAGGCGCTCGAGATCGCCGCTCCCGAGATCGGCCGCGAGCGAAGGCAGGAGCCAGGCGGGCTCGTAGGCCGAAGCCGCGTCCCGCGAGGCCGGCGGTGCACCTTCGTAGCAGACGACGCGACGAATCGAGGTCGTCAGGAGCGAGGCTCCGAGCGCGCAGCGCCCGCCGAATGAGTGACCGACGACATCGACCGTGCCGCTGGTCTCGGCGGCGATGGCTTCGGCCGCCGCGGCGACGTCCTCGAACTCGCGGGAGATGGCATAGGCATCCGGCACATCGCCCGAATCACCCCGACCGCGCCGATCCATGGCGTGGAGGCGGTAGCGCGTCCCGAGCATCGGCGCGACCACCCGGAACGTCAGGTGATCTGCGGTGGTTCCATGCACGAGCAGCACGGGGTGCGTGCCGGCCGCGGCAACGTCCCCGAGCCCCGACGAGAAGACCGCGATGGGCGTCCCGTCCCGGGACCGAACGAACCGATCCGGATCCGGCATGCCCCTACGGCGTCCAGGCCACGGAGCCGCCCGACTGACCCGTATCCGGGGCGGCCCCTTCGCGACGCACGGCCGTGCCGGGCGGAAGACCCGCGGCCGCACTCTCGTCGAGCAGCCAGGCCGCTCCGGCGCGGCGCATCAATTGGGCCGGCCATCGATGCGGATCCACGATCGGGCCAAACAGCTCGCCGAGGATCGGTGCCTTGGCCGCGCCGTGAACGACGGCAATCGGTTTGCGAGCCGCCGTGATGAGGTTCGGGTTGAGGGTCACGCGGGCAACGCGCGGCGCGATATGGGTCGGTGCCGCCACGGCCTGGACCCAGCTCGGGTCCGCCCACGTCGGCGAATCGGGAAAGACCGAGAAGAGATGCCCGTCCGATCCGACGCCTACGAGGACGACATCCATTCGGGGGAATCCCGCGTCGTCGAGATCGATCCCTGTGTTCCGCATCGTCACTTGGTAGCGAGCCGCGACGACCTCGGGTGGATCGCCCGCCTTCATCGCCTCGGCGATCGGCATGACGTGGACCTGATCGAGCGGGATGGGGACATCGCGCAGCAGGAGATCCCAGCAGGCGAGGGCATTCGAAAGCACATCGTCCGCAGGCACCCAGCGATCGTCGCTCCACCAGAGGTGAACGTGTTCCCAGGGGACGATTTCCCGGAGCGGCGAATCGGCGAGGTGACGATAGATCAGGCCCGGGGTTGAGCCGCCGGTCGTGACCCAGTGGGCGACGCCGCGCTCGGCGACGGCATCGATGAGCGCACGGGCGATGCGCGCGGCCGCGGCGTGCGACACGTCGCCCGGTGCCGGGAAGACGGTGACTTCGGGCTCGTCCATCACGCAGGGACCAGATCGGCCGCTGCGAACAATGCCGCAACGGCCACTGGGTCAGCGCCGACTGATTCGACGGTCTCGGCGAGCAGCTCGACCTCGGTTCGCCGAGGCGCCATAAACGTGCGGACCGGCATCGCTCGGCCGTCGAGCGTGGCGCGGACCATGACGGACTCGGCCTCCGCGGACACGATCACCGCGAGATCGACCCCGCGCCGACGTGCGGCGAGCTCGACCGTAAGCGTGGTGCCCGGCGGCATCGTCGAGGCCATGGGGCTGATCGCGATTTTCACGCGCCGACGGCCCGCTCGGAGCTCCCCGACCAGGGTCGACCCAAGTCCGTCGCCGTCGGCAATGCCGTCGCCCGCCTCGGAGCCCTTGCTCGTGGCGATCGCCAAGTCCTGATCAGGTGCCACGGGATGGAGCGGCTCCACGACGACCATGCCCAGACGCGAGGCCAGCCAGCCGAGGTGGTACAGCGGCTTGATCAGGTTCGTGCTGTTGGCATCGGTCTCGTGGTGCGCGGCGTAATGGACCGTGATGTCGGTGATTCCGGTCAGGAACGGCCGCAGTTCGGGGCGATCGAAGCTCGAGGCGATCGCCTCGCGCCAGCGCGACTGCCGGAGCATCGCGAAATCCGAAACGGCCAGGGGATCGCCGCTGGCCTGGTGATTCGCGACCAGGCGCGCGAGGGCTCGAAGTCGTTCGAGGCCGTCCCCGGACCAGTGCGCACCGTCGACCACGAGCCGATCGGCCATGTCCAGCATGTCCCGAGCCTGGCGCGTGCCGAGTGGCGGATCCCCGGGCCACCAGACCGTGACCGGCAGGTCATGGACCAGCAGGGGCGCGACGATCGCCGCGACGTGCCGTCCGGTCTCGCCACCGGCCACGAGATCGATGAACTCGGCGCACGTCTCCGCGGCGTCAGGCCGCGGCAGGACGCAATGGGCCTGTACATGCGCGTCGATCCACGAGGGGCCGTCGGGGTCGGCGCTCGACACGATCAGGGTCCGCGATGGATGTCGGCCGGTGAGCATGCGAATCACCGCCGCCGCGCGCTCGCCGATCTCCGGTTGCCGGGCGATGACCACCAGGTTGAGCACGCTCGTCCGGGCCGCGATCCGTCGTTCTGGAGCGCCATCCTCGCCAGCGGTCGTGAGCGGCGTCGAGGACCAGACCTTGGCGAGCTCCGCCTCGATACCGGCGAGCGAATCGGTCCGCGATGACCACCGTAGGACGGGTTGTCCGACCATGGGCGCGTCCGGGATCCCGATCTCTTCCATGGTTGTGTTCAGATCCGGCGCCAGCGGCGCCCGTCTCGCTCGATCAGGGCATCGGCGGCATCCGGTCCCCACGTACCCGCAGCGTAGTTCGGCATCTCCGGCGCGGGGCCGTCAACCCAGGTCTGAACGATCGGCGTCGCGATGGCCCACGCCGCCTCGACCTCGTCGGCCCGGGTGAACAGCGAGGCGTCGCCGAGCATGGAATCGAGGATCAGGGTCTCGTACGCATCAGGGCTATCGACCGAGAACGCCGACCCGTACGTGAAATCCATCGTCACGGTCCGGATGTCGAGGCCGAGGCCCGGAACCTTCGAGCCGAACCGGAGCAGGATCCCCTCGTCCGGCTGGATCCGGATCGCCAGCAAGTTTGGCTCCGGGTCCACCGCGGAATCCTGGAACAGCCGATGCGGCACCTGCTTGAACTGGATCGCGATCTCGGTCGCGCGCTTCGGGAGCCGTTTGCCGGTCCGGAGGTAGAACGGGACGTCGGACCAACGCCAATCATCGACCTGGAATTTCGCAGCGAGGAAGGTCTCGGTCTCCGATTCGGGATCGACTTCCGCCTCCTGGCGATAGCCCTTGACGGCCTCGGCAGCCACCCAGCCCGGGGCGTACTGGCCGCGAACGACGTTCTTGGTAACTTCGGCGGGGGTTGGGGCCTGGATCGCGCGGAGAACCTTGAGCTTCTCGTCGCGGAGCGCGTCGGCCTCGAACGTCGCCGGCGGCTCCATCGCCACGAGCGTGAGGAGCTGGAGGAGGTGGTTCTGGACGACGTCCCGGGTCGCGCCGGTCTCTTCGTAGAACGAGCCGCGTTCCTCGACGCCGATCGACTCGGCCATCGTGATCTGCACGTGATCGACGTACCGGCGGTTCCAGAGCGGCTCGAAGATCCCGTTGCCGAACCGGAAGACCATCAGGTTCCGGACCGTCTCCTTGCCGAGGTAATGGTCGATTCGATAGACCTGCGACTCGCGGAAGACCCGGCCAACCTCGCGGTTGAGCTTCTTCGCCGAGTCGAGGTCCCGCCCGAAGGGCTTCTCGATGACGATCCGGCGCCAGCCGCCGCCGTGGACCTCGTGATCGAGGCCGCACCGACCCAGCTGGGCCACGATCAGCGGGAACGCCGACGACTGGGTCGCGAGGTAGAACAGGCGATGGCCCTGCGTACCGAACTCCGCATCCATGGCATCGAGGCGCTCGGCCAGGCGATCGAAGGCCGCGTCGTCGGCGAAGTCGCCCTGGTGGTACGAGATCCGGCTCAGGAACTGTGCCCCGACCTCGGACTCCAGCTTGACCCGGCTGTGCAGATCGAGGGACTTGCCGATCTCGGCCCGGAACGTCTCGTCGTCGTACGGCCGCCGCCCGACCGCAACGAGCTGCCAGTCCTGTGGCAGGAGGTTGGTCCGCCAGAGCTGGGCAAGCGCGGGGAAGACCTTGCGATGAGACAGGTCCCCGGTCGCGCCGAACAGGACCATGACGTGCGGGTCCGGAACGCGCTCCAGGCGCAGGCCCTCCCGAAGCGGATTCGCGTCCACCTTCGGGGCGCGCCGGCGCTTGCCGCCCCGCTCAATGCGCTCCTGGCGGATGGTGCGGGGTCCCGTCGGCGCGGGGCTCGCGGCTCGTGCCACGTCAGCTGTTCTTGACCGCGTGCCCGCCGAACTCGTTGCGAAGCGCGGCGAGGACCTTGGCGCCATAACTGTCGTCCTGGCGCGAGCGGAACCGCGTCTGAAGCGCGATCGTGATGACCGGAGCTGGGACGTCCCGATCGATCGCTTCCTGGACGGTCCAGCGCCCCTCGCCGGAATCGGCGACCCAACCTTTGAGATGCTCGAGGTCCGCGCCCTGGCCCTTGTACGCGAGCCCAAGCAGCTCCAGCAGCCAGCTGCGGACGACGCTGCCGTGCATCCAGTTGTCAGCGATGCCCGCAAGGTCGAGGTCGTACTCCGAGGCATGAAGGATCTCGAACCCCTCCGCGTACGACTGCATCATTCCGTACTCGATCCCGTTGTGGATCATCTTCACGTAGTGACCGGCACCGGGAGGACCGGCGTGGATGTAGCCGCCCTCGGGCGCGAGGCTCAGGAAGACCGGCTCCAGAGGCGTGACCGCGGCCTTCTCGCCGCCGACCATCAGGCAGAATCCAACCTTCAGGCCCCAGATCCCGCCGGACACGCCCGCATCGACGTACTGGACGCCCTGCTTTGCGAGGTCTGCGTGGCGCCGCACGTCGTCATGGAAGTTGGTGTTGCCGCCATCGACGATCGTGTCGCCCGGCTCCAGGTGCTCCATCAGCTCCGCGATCTGGGCCTCGGTGGCGTCGCCCGCCGGGACCATGATCCAGACCGTTCGAGGCTTCTCGAGCTTGCCCACAAGTTCGGCGATGGAGAACGACGGTTCGGCGCCCTCGGTCGCAAGCTCCTGGGTCTTCTCCGGGCTGCGGTTGTAGGCCACGATCTGGTGGTCGTCCTGCATCAGCCGGCGGACCATATTGGCCCCCATTCGACCAAGACCGATGAACCCGATGCGCATATCGCGACGCCTCCGATGCAGGTGGCGGCGCGGCTGATGTGCAGCCGCCGACCTCACGCCAAGTCTACGCGCGGTGCGTTCGGGCGCTGAAAAGGGACGCGGCCCGGGCTACGAGCAGGTCGCCGCGAGCACCGTCGTCCCGCCCGCCGTCGTCCCGCCCGCCGTTCGCACCGAGCGGGTTCGGCCCGCTGGTCGCGGCGCGAGCCCGCCCTGACGTGTCGCCCCCACGAGCCTGTCCACGACTCCCGTGCGGGTTTCATACCTGCCACGTATGAAACCCGCATCGTCATACGTGCCACGTAAGAAGTTGACGGTTGGCGCCCGGAGCGTCGCGATTTCATACGCCGCACGTATGAGCGCAGCATGCGGAGGGACCGGCAGACGGCTTCGCGGCCCTGATTCGTCGATTTCATACGCCCCACGCATCAGATCGACACGGTGCCCGCCGCGCGAAGGGTCAGCACGTCGACTTCATACGCCGGGCGTATGACAGGCCTGGAATGGCGGCGCGAGCAGGTTCCGGCGCACCCGGCGCGTGGGTCTGCCCCCGCGCGCCCGAAACCACGCGCCCCGCCCACCCGTGACCCGCGAGCGACCTTCAGGCGTCGAGGGCCATCGCGAAAGCTCGCTCCAGCATGGCGAGGTCGGCGGCCCGGTCGTTGCCGAGCCGCAGGCGAAGGATCGGGAGATCGTGCGATGCGATGGCGCCGGCATCGCCCTGGGCCTGGGCATCGATGAGGCCACCGAATGTGTACGGCCAGCCGGGGATCTCGCGATCGAGCGGGTGGGCCGAGATCAGCTGGACGAACCAGCCCGTCGGTGCGCCGCCCTTGTGCAACTGGCCGGTCGAGTGGAGAAAGCGCGGCCCGTAGCCCGCGGTCGTGGCCATGCCTGTCCGGTCGCGGACCAAAGCACGGATCCGCTCGAACGTCGCATCGGCCTCGTCGTTCGGGGCGATGAATGCCTGGATCGCCAGATAGCCTCCGGTTCGAGGGCCGCTCTTGAGTCCGGCTCGGATCGCTTCGATGAGCACGTCCTGCGCGACTGACTCGAGCTCGAGTGGCCGCAGCGGGTCTTCGGCCGTGCCGCCCGCGCTTCCGGGCTCGCTTGCCGAGTCGGCCCCCGCCTTCTCGGCGGACCCCATGGTTGCGAGCAACTGCCGCGTCAATTCCTTGGCCTCTTCGACATTCGGCTGGTCGAAGGGATCGATGCCGAGGACCGCGCCCGCGAACGCTGTCGCGACTTCCCAGCGGATGAACTCCGCGCCGAGGTCCATCGGATCATCGATCGTCAGGCGGATCACGGGGTGGCCGGCCGCGGCCAGGACATCGAGCAGCCCGTGGGACGGATCCGGCGCGTCGGTCAGTGCCAGCGAGACAAAGACGCGGTCGGCGCCGTAGGACTCAGCCGCCCCCAGCGGTTCGAGATCGACCGGGACGATGCCGACGCCGTGCTTGCCGGTCGATTCCGCCACGAGTTGCTCGGCCCAGGCCCCGAAGCTCGCGATATCGGGGTCCATCACGAAGGTCAGCTTGTCCCGACCCGCGCGTGCCAAGGCGCCAAGCGTGATTCCGAGAAGCAGGCCCGGGTTCTGCTGCGGCTCCGGCTCACGACACGCCGCCACCATCATCGAGGCGGAGGACAGCAACGGATCCAGATCCAGTCCGATCAACGAAGCGGGCACCAGCCCGACGTACGAGAGCGCGGCATACCGGCCCCCGATGTCGGGCGGGTTGAGGAATACCTCGCGAAGGTCGTCGTGATGGGGGATTGCGGAGACGCTCTTTCCCGGATCGGTGATGGCGACGATGAACTCGCCGGGTTGCTGCGAAGAGCCGGCCACGGCCAGCGCTTCTTCGACTCGGGCCCAGGCGTCGGCGAGAAACGCCAGGGGTTCGGTGGTCGTGCCCGACTTCGACGCCACGATCCACAAGGTCGAGAGCGGGTCGAGGTCGTCGACGACCGCGGCAACGGCGGCGGGATCGGTGGAATCGAGGACCCGGAGATCGAGGTACCCGTCGGCCGTGCCAAAGGTCCGATGCAGGACCTCAGGGGCCAGGCTCGAGCCGCCCATTCCCATCACGACGGCCGTTCGGAAGCCCGCCACGCGAATGCCGTCACCGAAACCCTCGAGCGCGGCAATCTGATCGGTAAAATGGGCCGGGGCATCGAGCCACCCGAGGCGATCTGCCGCGGAACGCTGGACGTCGGGATCGTCCGACCAGAGGGTCACGTCACGGTCCATCAGGCGCTGCGCCCAACTGTTCCGTCGTGCGTGATCAGCCACGGCCATCACGGATTCCTCGTCGGTCGACGACAGGCGAAGTTCGAATTCGGCGCTCATGACTACTCCACCTCCGTCGCAGCTTCGGGGCATCGCGGGCCCGAAGAGCCAGTCTACCCGTGACCGCCGATCGGCCGCGCGGGCGCCGAAGCCCTCGTTCTTGAGAGTCCTCCCACGTATGCTTGCCCTTGCGCGTTCAAGAACAGTTGAGGAGGCGGGATGGTTGCAGCAGTTTCCGGCGTGTCAGGCGGCCAAGGTGGTTCGGGCTATCCGGTGCACCTGACGGTCGATCGAAACCAGGCGATCAATCGGCTGTGGGGCATCCCATTCTTCGGCCTGATGGTGCGATGGATTCTGCTTCTGCCGCACTGGCTGATCCTGGCAGTCCTCGGCACCATCACCGGTATTTCGGTGCTGATCTCCTGGATCCCGGTGCTCTTCCTCGGCCAGATGCCGGCGATGCTGTTCGATCTGTACGTGATGACCTACCGATGGGGAACGCGCGTGGCCGCCTATGCGGTGCTCATGACCGACGCGTATCCGCCGTTTTCGCTGAGCACGCCCTACGGTGTCGACCTGATCGTCGAACCGCGCGAGACCATCAATCGCCTGTGGGGTATTCCGTTCCTTGGCGTCCTGGCGCGCCAGATCCTGCTGATCCCGCAGGCGATCGTTCTGTTCTTCCTCGGGATCGCGGTCTACGTCGTGATGTTCGTGGTCTGGATCCCGGTCCTCGTCAACGGACGATTTCCTCAGGTCGGCTACGACCTGTTCGGGGGATATCTGCGGCTGACGTCGCGCGTCTCGCTCTGGATCCTGCTGATGCCGATGCCATACCCGCCGTTCGGGCCTAGCGAGTAGCGCAGACCCTAGCGAGTAGGCCCGACTGGGCGGGGGCGAGCAGCCGCTACCGGCAATCGCCGCCGCCAATCAGCCTTCGGCCGCCTCGATGGCGAGGACCTTGTTGAGGCGTCGGACGTGCCGCGGCTCGCCTGAGAACTTCGCTCCGAGGAATGCCAGTGACGCCTCGAAGGCGGGCTCGGGGCCGATGACCCGGGCACCGAGGGTGAGCACGTTCATGTCATCGTGCTCGACGCCCTGGTGCGCCGAATAGGTGTCGTGGCAGACAGCGGCGCGGACGCCCCGGATCTTGTTGGCCGCTACGGAGGCGCCGACCCCGGAGCCGCAGATGAGGAGGCCGCGATCGATGTCGCCGTCGCGGACCGCGTGCCCGAGCCGCGCGGCGAAGTCGGGATAGTCGTCCATGGGATCGGATCCATCGCCGCCGAGGTCGATCAACTCATGCCCCAGTCCAGCGGCGGCGATCCGGAGGAGCAACTCGCCCTTGAGCGACGCGCCCGCGTGATCGGCGGCGAATCCGATGCGCATCACCCGACCCCGTGGTCGGACGAGCGGGCCAATCCGTGGGGTTGGTGCCCCGGATCGAGGGTCGCGACGCGCCCGAGGCGCTCGCCCGCGGCCACCCGTCGCGCGACCTCCGTCACGCGTTCCGTGGTGAACCCGAAGTGCTCGAAGATTGTCTGGGCCGGCGCAGACGCCCCGAAATGGTCGATCCCGATGATCGCGCCGGCGTCACCGGCATATCGTTCCCAGCCGAGGGAAATACCCATCTCGATCGTGACCCGGGCCGCGACTTCCCGCGGTAGCACAGCATCCCGATACGCCGAATCCTGGAGGTCGAACCGCTCCCAGCAGGGGAGCGAGACCACGCGTGCTGGCGTCCCCTCCGCCTCGAGCGCGTCCGCCGCGCCCATCGCCAGCTGCAACTCTGAGCCCGTCGCGATCAGAATGATCGCGGGAGCGCCGCCACGAACCTCGTTCGACGCAGGCCGCAGGAGGTACCCGCCGCGCCGCAGTCCCTCACGCGCCAGCTCCGCGGTGCCGGCCAATGTCGGCAGCTTCTGGCGGGTAAGGGCCAGGGCCACCGGGCCGTCGCGTCGTTCCACCGCGAGTGCCCACGCCGCCACGCCTTCGTTGGCATCGCCCGGACGCACGAACCACAGGTTCGGGATCGCACGAAGCGCTGCGTAGTGCTCGACGGGCTGGTGCGTCGGACCGTCCTCGCCCAGACCGACCGAGTCATGGGTCCATACGTAGATGACGTGGAGTCCGGCGAGTGCGGCCAGCCGCACGGAACCGCGCATGTAGTCGCTGAAGGTCAGGAACGTCGCTGCATAGGGGATGAAGCCGCCGTGATAGGCGATGCCGTTGGCCACGCCGCCCATCGCATGCTCGCGCACGCCGAAGCGCAGGTTGCGCCCGGCCAGTTCGATTTCGAAGTCGCCGGCACCCTTGATGTCGGTCAGGTTCGATTCGGACAGGTCGGCGGCGCCGCCGAACAGCTCCGGAACGGAATCAGCCAGTGACGCGATCGCCTGCTGGCTGGCCTGGCGGGTGGCGAAGTCCTCGCCGAGGGCGTACGTCTTGAGACCAGCGTCCCAGTCGTCCCGCAGGTCGCCGGCCAACCGACGCCGGAACTCGGCCGCTTCGGCCGGGAACGCATCCGCGTAGCGCGACATCCGACCTTCCCAGTCGGCGACAAGCGCCTCGCCGGAGGGGATGGCCGCGCGGAAGACATCGAGCGCCTTGTCCGGGACGAGGAATTGGGCGTCCGGATCCCAGCCGTAGGCTTCTTTGGTCAGGCGGACCTCGTCCTCGCCGAGCGGCGAGCCGTGCGCCTTCTGGCTGTCGTGCTTGTTCGGGCTGCCGAAGCCGATGTGCGTGCGAACGGCAATGATCGACGGCCGCGCATCGCGATGTGCGTCGGAGATGGCGGCGGCGATCGCCCCAACGTCGTTGCCATCCTCGACCCGGGCGGTCTGCCAGCGATAGGCCTCGAATCGGGCCAGGACGTCCTCGGACCAGGCCATATCTGTCGGCCCGTCGAGTTGGATGTGGTTGTCGTCATACAGGACGATGAGCTTCCGAAGCATCAGGTGACCGGCCAGGCTGGCAGCCTCGGACGCGATGCCCTCCTGGAGATCGCCATCGCTGGCGAGGGCGTAGGTCCAGTGGTCGACGATGTCATGTCCCGGCCGATTGAATTCGTGGGCCAGCCGCCGCTCGGCAATCGCCATTCCGACGGCGTTCGTGAAGCCCTGCCCGAGCGGGCCCGTCGTTGCCTCAACGCCTGCCGTGAGCCGGTACTCGGGGTGACCGGGCGTCCGTGAGCCCCACTGTCGGAACGACTTCAGGTCGTCGAGCGTGACGTCGTATCCGGTCAGGTGCAGGAGCGAGTACAGGAGCATCGAGGCGTGCCCCGCGGAAAGGACGAATCGATCCCGATCCGGCCAGCCCGGATCGGTCGGCGCGTGGCGCAGGAATCGTGTCCAAAGCGCGTAGGCCATCGGCGCGGCGCCCATCGGCGCACCGGGGTGGCCGGAGTTCGCTTTCTGCACGCCGTCGATCGACAGCGTTCGAATGGTGTTGATGACGAGGCGTTCGAGGTCGGGGGTCAGATCAGCCATCAGAGTGATCCTACCAACGCAGGGCACGAGACCGATACCATGCTCGTATGCCCATCGCCCACAAGCCTCGCGTCCTTGTGCTCGGCGACCTCGTTCTCGATGTCGTACTCGCCCCGGAGCGCGCGATCGAGAGCGGCACGGACGTGCCCGGGAACGTCGGCAT
>JANMNF010000263.1:0-3148 GCA_031373765.1 Chloroflexota bacterium | reverse complement strand
TGCCAGCGCCGGCGCAGCCGGAAGCTGGCGCACCGTGGTCGCGCCACCCCAGGAGCACCGGGCGCTGCACCAGGTGGGGGCCGCAGTCGTCGAGGCAATGGTCACGACCGCGCGCGATGCGATTGCCGCCGCCCGTGCCGCCAACCAGACGGATCATCTCCAGGTCATCCAGAACTGGGGAGCGCAGGCCGGGGCACGGACCAATCACCTGTGTTTCGAGTTCTACGATCTTCCACAGATCCCGCACCGGATCGCCGAGGAGCTCGGCGGTGCGGCCCGGTTCGTGATCCGGGAAGGGGAGTGTCCGTACTGCCGCCTCGTGCGGGAAACGACGCAGAGCAGGAACCGGCTCATCTGGGAGGATGCCGACAGCGTGGCTTTCGCCCCGTGGGCGTCACGCTCACCGTTCGAGCTGTGGATCGTTCCCCGCCGCCACGACGCCGATTTCGGGCGTGCCACGGAACCCGATATCAAGGCAACCGCGAGCGCCCTCCGTCACGTGCTCACCACGCTGGCGAAGACCCTCGACGGGCCGCCCTATAACCTGATCCTCCACACGGCACCGCTCCGGGAGCGTGTGGACGCGACCTATCACTGGCATTGGCAGATCCATCCGCGCCTGCGGGACATCGCGGGTTTGGAGTTGGGAACGGGCCTGCCCGTCAACCCCGTGTCGCCCGAGGATGCCGTCGAGGAGCTGCTGGCGCGGGCTGGTATCGGAGGCGGGGAGGCGGTACCGTGAACTCGGCCCGTCACACATCTACGCGGCGCCTCGTCCCTCGGCTTGGCGATGCGCGACGCTTTCTGCCCGCGTTGCGGCCGGTCACGGAAGGATCTGGATGCTCAGCAACGGCGAGCCGGGGGGCCTCGCAATCACGACGCGCGTTCCCGAGCGAACCCGGTCGGGTATGGCCGTGAGCGACACCTGGAACCGCGAATCAGCCGGCGCATTCATCGAGACGTTGTTCGCCAAGCACCAGGGCGAGATCTACGCGTACCTGTTGCGGATGATGCGCGACCCGGAGCTCGCTGCCGATCTCGAGCAAGACGCGTTCATCAAGGCGTACCGAGCCTATGACACGCTCGAGAAGGGCGAGAACGCTCGAGCGTGGCTGTACCAGATCGCGCATCGCGTCGCCCTCGATCACATTCGACGCCGCAAGATCGTGCGCTTCGTGCCGTTCATCGGGGAGGAAGCACCCGGCTCAGCTCCGTCCGCCGAGCGCGTCGCGCTCGATGTCCAGCTGTCGGGCCCGCTTGAACGGGCGATGGCCCGGATCCCGGAACGGCAACGAGCCGCACTGTTGTTGGCCGAGGTCCACGATCTGACCGGCCTCGAGCTGGCGGCCGCGCTGGGCGTCAGTCACGTTGCGGCTCGAGCGCTGCTGACACGCGGCCGCGAATCGCTGCGCCAGGCACTCGCCGCCGAGCGAGCTGCCGAGGCAGCCGCGGAGGCAGAGCGGGACATCGCCTACGCTCAGCCACGGAGGGACGGCCGATGACGCTGCCATTCCGCCGTCGCCACAACGACGCCGAAGCGTCCCATGACCGCGCCCGGGCCCTGATCGCGAACGGGTTCACGACACCCAACGAGCCGGCGGACGTGACGTGGCTCGATGAGCACATGGCCGGATGCGCCGAGTGTGCGGCCGATCTGGCCGCGTATACCGCGGACCGGGAATTGCTCCGGGCCCTCCGGGACCACGCGCCCGAGCCGCCGCGCGACCTGTGGGCTCGAACGGCCGCAGCCATCGAACAGGATCATGCCCGGCGTGGCCGCGGGACGCGAGTGCTCCGAGCAACGGGATCCTGGCGAATCGGCAGGATCCCCGTGGGCGTGGCATCCGGCCTGCTGGTCGTCGTTGTTGTTCTCGGTGTGAGCCTGGCGCCTCGTGGCGGCATTCCGCTGGCCTCGGCCCCTGGAGCCAGCCAGGACGTGGCGGTCGGAACCCCGAAGGCTGACGCAACCCCGATCGGTGTGTCAGCCGGAGACCTTGCCTGGATCCAGTCAGGTCCGGATGGCTCCTATGAATTCCGCCGCGCGTATGTCGACTCGGTCTGTCCGGACGCGAAGTCCGGATGCGCGACCCTCGGCCTCGGTTCGACGACCCGGATCAACCTGAAGCAGCCTCCGCAGGCCGTGGTCGAATCGCCGACCGGCGCGGAGATCGTCGTCGTCACGTCGGCGGCGTCCGTGGGTGGCACCGAGATCCTCGTCGTTTCCGTGCCGACCGCTCCTCCGAGCCCCCAGACATCGCCGTCGGCCGTGGCCAGCCCTGATACAACGCCGCCAACGCCGACGGTCCTGCCATCCGGCTCGGTCGAGCCGACGGTCGGCCACTCGATCGTGTCCGGTGTCGCCGTCGTCGGCGACACCGCCTACTCGCCGGACGGCAGGTGGCTCGCCTTCTCGGCTCGTCCGGCCGACGGATCCGCAGGGCCGGACCTGTATCTGTGGCACGTCGGTGATGATCAGGCGACGCAGATCAGCGCCAACCACCGAACCTTCTTCGCGGGTTGGATCGGCGACCAGGTCCTCGCGAACGTCGTCCTCATCGAGGACTTCCCACGAGGCGGGCCGCTCCTGGGCCCGATCCAACCAACGCCGGTGCCTGGCCCGTCCGACGAGCCTGGCCCATCGCCTGACGCGAGCGGATCGCCCGAGGCGCCGCCGCCTATCGTCGAAGAACATCCAATGGCCTTCACCCTGGATCCCGCGACCCGCGACGTCACGGTCATCGCCGCCGAGAACATGTGGTTGCCAATGGTGGATCCCACCGGCAGCTCCGTCGTCTACTGGGCTGGGACGTTGATCCCGAATGAAGCCGGGACATCGTGGTCCCTGGGCGAGGGCCGCCTTGTCCTCGATGGCTGGGTGAGCGGTGATGACTTGGCTTCCTCGCCGGAGCCCGTGGCCTCGCCGAGCGCCTCGCCCAAGGCGAAGCCGACGCCACATGGCAAGTCGTCGCCGACGCCCGACCCGACCAACGCCGCAACGCCAATCCCCGTCCCGATGATCGGGCCGGCGGGCCATCCGGTGACCATCGCCGAGGGTCCCGCCGTCGCGTTCGACAGTTGGTTCGACCCGACCGGGCTCCGACTGGCAATCTGGATCGCCGATCCGACGGACCCGACCGTCGGCACCCTG
>JANMNF010000260.1:0-1937 GCA_031373765.1 Chloroflexota bacterium | reverse complement strand
GTTCGGCGACATCGTCGGTCTCGTTGACCAGATCGCGACTTGCCCAACTGCGGACATTCAGCGAGCTGTCTTCCGGCAATTCGAGGTCGCCGCTCGACAACGAGGGCACGGCACGGTCGTGGACAGCTGGGAGCCGGACGTTGCCTGGATCCGCGGCAACGCGGCCCTCGACGTGACGCGGTGAGAACTACCCCGACCCGCGATTGACGCCTCGGCGATCTGAGACCTAGACTAATCCCGACCAGAAAGGTCGGATATAGCGGGTGCAACACGCGCGCCCCTCCCGACCCGAGGTCACGAGGATCATCACCCTGAGCACTCGACCCGCATTCCATGGTTCCGGCGCCGTGTCCTTCAGCACGAAGGGCGAGTACGGCGTGCGGCTCATGGTCCAGCTCGGGCGACACTTCGGGACCGGCCCGGCCAGTCTCGCCGAGATCGCGGCCGAGGAGGACCTCCCTCGTGCCTACCTCGAGCAGCTCGCGATGGGGCTCCGTGACGCCGGCCTTGTGGTCTCGACGCGCGGAGCCCATGGCGGGTACGAACTCGGGCGCCCGCCCTCGGACATCCGGATGAGCGAGGTCATTCGTGCGCTCGAGGGCCCGATCGCGCCGATGATCTGCGCTTCGGACGATCCGGAGCACGCCACGCTGTGCGATCGAGCCTCCAACTGCACCGTCAACATCCTCTGGGTCCGTGTCCGAGACGCCATCACGGGCGCTCTCGAGGGCATGACCCTCGCCGACCTCGTGCCGCTTCGGCTGCCGCCGATGAACCTCGAAACACCGACCAACAAGACCCTGCAAGGAGCCGTGACCCGCTCGTGAGTACCGACAAGACCGACCGAACCCTTCGCATCCGCGGCCTTCGCGTCGCGCCGCTGGCCGCGCCGGACAAGGAGATCCTCCAGGGCATCGACCTCGAGGTCGGCCCGGGCGAAGTCCACGCGATCATGGGCCCCAACGGGTCGGGCAAGACGACCCTCGCCTACGCCCTGATGGGCCATCCGGCCTACGTCATCAAGGCCGGCGAGGTGACCTGGATGGGTCGCGACGTGCTGGCTTTGTCGGCCGACAAGCGCAGCCGGCTCGGCATGTTCCTCGCCTTCCAGTACCCGACGGCCGTGCCCGGCCTGAGCGTGGCCAGCTTCATCCGGAGCGCGCTCAACGCGAAGCTCCAGGGCATCGACAAGAACCCGGACATCGACCCGACCGACGCGATCAAAGGTGGCGTTTCGATGCTCGAATTCCGCCGCAAGATGCGCGAGAAGCTCGCCCTCCTGAAGATGGACGAGGCCTTCGTCTCCCGCTACGTCAACGACGGATTCTCGGGCGGCGAGAAGAAGCGCCTCGAGATGCTCCAGATGGCGATGCTCGAGCCCCAGCTGGCGATCCTCGATGAGACCGATTCGGGCCTCGACATCGATGCCCTGCGGATCGTCGCCGAAGGCGTGAACGCGATGCTCAACCCGGACCTCGGCATCCTCCTGATCACCCACTACCAGCGCCTGCTGAACCACATCAAGCCGGACTTCGTCCATGTCCTCGCCCAGGGCCGGATCGTGACTTCGGGCGGGCGCGACCTCGCCCTTCGACTCGAGGACGAGGGCTACGGCCCGATCCTTCGCGAGAATGGCCTCGATGTCGACGTTCCCGACGACGCCCTCCGGCTCGACGAGCCGGCCGTGCTGGCCCACTGACAGGCGCATCAACAATGACCTTGATGACCGATCCCGGGCCAGATCCCGTGCCCGGAGCCGCCGCCGGTCCCGAGGCCGGATCCGCAGCCGACCCGCGGATCCGCGATGGGCGCCTGGTCCCGGAGCTGATTCGCGACGATTTTCCGATTCTCGGCACGATGACCTCGCACGGCAAACCGCTGGTCTACCTCGACTCGGCGTCCACGAGCCAGAAGCCGCAGGCCGTGATCGACGCGAT
>JANMNF010000250.1:0-1740 GCA_031373765.1 Chloroflexota bacterium | reverse complement strand
GATCGGCATGCTGCTGTCGAAGACGACCGTTCCGTTCATCCTCGCGCTCCTTGGGCCGTTCCTGCCCTCGGACATCACGTCACTCGTGCCGACGACCATCCCGGGCCTGCCCGGCGGGAGCCTTCCGGGCCTGACGCCCTAGGGTCAGCCCGCGAGGGTTAGTGTCAGCCGGAATTCGAGGCCGCTACCACGTAGTGCGGCAGGAGCGTGGACCAGCCGCCGTAGTTGCGATCACGCCAGTCCTCGCCACCGGCGCCCAGGCGCTCCCATCCGCGATGTTCGATTTCCACTTTCGTGCCATCGAGTCCCTGTGGCAGGAATCGAACTTCGACATCGGTCGCATCGGTCGGTTCACGGTTGAGGTGCCAGGTGTACCCGAGGCGGTTCGGGGGCTCCCAGATCGTCACGACGCCCCAGTCGTGTTCAAGCCCGTCGGTCCGACGCTCGAAAATGCGTCCACCCGCTCGCCCTTCGAGGACGACGACGAGGTCATCGTCTGCCGACACCGTGTGGTCCTTCGGCCACCACGCGGCAATTCGGCCGGTCCATACCTCGAACGCGCGGTCAACCGGGCAGGCGACCTCGAACTGGAGCCGGATCGGCTCGATCATGACCGGGGTTCGGACGGGAGATTCTCGGCCACAAGCCGGAAGCGGGTAGCCGCGTCACCCCAGACGCGTTCGAGATAGGCCTGCACGGCCTCGATTCCCTCGTCATGAAGTCGGTAGACGCGGCGCGTGCCGCGTGCCTCCTCAACAACGAGCCCCGCGTGCTTCAGCAGGCGCAGATGGCGTGAAACGGCTGGGCGGCTGATCGGCAGGACGTCGGCGATCTCCTTGACGGAGCGCGCTCGATCACCGAGCAACTCGACGATCGAGCGCCGATTGGGATCTCCGAGGGCGCCGAACGGGTCGCCCGCCTTCGATACCTGGGCCATCGGTCAGATGGCTCGCATCCGGTTGTTCTTCGCGTCGTGGGTCAGCTCGACGAGGCCGAGCGCCTCCATGAGCGGTGGCATGTAGACGCCGAACCGGCCACGGAGACCCTTCTTCAGCCCGTACCAACCCCCGCGCGGGTTCGATTCGGATCGCCCCCAGGCCTCGACTGTTCCATCGGCTGCCGCCTTCTGCTCGTCCGCCCCGCCGAGCGGCATCCAGTCGCCGTGGGCTTTGAGCATGGCGTGGAGTTCCTCGATCGCGCGGGCGTCGTAGAGGAGCTTCGTTCCGCCGACCTGGCACACGATCGCCGGGGGATCGGAGGCGTCGTCGCGATACATCGAGTATTCCGATGAGCCCGGCGGTGTCTTCAGCTTCCACGGATCCGCCTTGGTTCCAGTTCCTGTCGACATCGTTTCTGCCCCTTGCGCTCATTGGTAACCGTGTGGCTACCGTATCAGCGTTGGCACGGGCCCGCAAGCGTGAGAGGCGCGGTCGCGCCTGGTCGGGTAGGTCGGGCCGCCCGGATCGGGCCCGGCGCCCCGTCAATCACGCTGGCCGAGGGCGTCCGCCGTGCCGTCGAGGTCCGGCCAGCCAGAGGGCGACGGTCCATACGACGACTGCTCCGAGCACGAGTGCGACCAGGGGAAGATAGCTCCCCAGGTGGTCGGATGCCAGGGCACCGGTGTAGACCGCGATCGTTCCGCCGATCGGGTAGGCGACGGCCATGAACCCGAAGATCGTCCCGAAGTTCGGCCCGCTGAAGACGTCGGACAGGGCCGCGGACCGGACCGCGATCGTGGCG
>JANMNF010000225.1:0-11941 GCA_031373765.1 Chloroflexota bacterium | reverse complement strand
CGATGCGCTCGTCGATCAGGCGGCCGCTTGGGGCGAGCGACTGGCCGACCATATCGATGATGCGACGTGGCTGGTTCAGGCGGCGCTGGCGAGGGGTGAACATGTTCTCCTCGAAGGAGCTCAGGGCACGCTCCTAGATCTCGACCACGGCAGTTACCCATACGTCACATCCTCCAATCCGGTCGCCGGCGGCGCGTGTACCGGTGGTGGCATCGGACCCCTCCAGGTGGATGAGGTCATGGGTGTCATGAAGGCCTATGCCACACGGGTCGGAAGTGGGCCGTTTCCGACCGAGCTGAACGATGAGATCGGCCGCGGGATTGCCGATCGCGGCCACGAGGTCGGCACCACGACCGGACGACCACGTCGCGTCGGCTGGTTCGATGCCGTGCCGCTGCGCTATGCCGTCGCGGTCAACTCGGTCAGCAGCATCATGCTCAACAAGCTGGACATCCTGTCCGGGCTCCCGACTCTGCGCCTGGGCGTCGGGTACGAGATAAATGGTCGGCGCCTCGATCACTGGCCGTCGAGCGCCAAGGCGATCGAGCATGCGGTCCCGATCTACGAGGACTTCCCGGGCTGGGACGAGCCCATTCACGAAGTTCGCTCGCTGGCCGATCTGCCCGAGAATGCCCGCAGGTACGTGACCGCACTCGAGGACATGGCCGGGGTGCCGATCGTGCTCGTGTCCGTGGGTCCGGAACGAACCCAGACGATCGAACGGGCCTGGCGGCCCATGCGCCACCGTTCCGGGGTCGCCCTCTCGTGACCGGCGCCCGCGTCGTGGAGACCAGGTGACCGCCACGATGCCGACGCGCGTCCTGATCGTGGGAGCGGGCGGTCGCGAGCACGCGATCGCCTGGAAGCTGGCCTCCGAGCCCGGGATCAACGAGGTCTTCGTGGCTCCGGGCAGTGTCGGCATGGAGAACGAGGCGCGGGTTTCGGTCATCGCGGGCGTAGACCCGCTCGACGGGCCGTCCGTGCTGGCAGCCGCGCGGCAAGTGGCCGCGGAACTCGTGGTCATCGGGCCTGAGGCACCGCTCGCTGCTGGGGTTGCGGACGAGCTGCGGGCCGCGGGATTCGCGGTCTTCGGGCCGGACCGTGCCGCGGCCCGGATCGAGACCTCAAAGGCGTTCTGCCATGACATCGCAGCGGCCGCGGGCGTGCGGATGCCGCGCTTCGGGTCCTTCGAGCGACCCGACCCTGCCATCGAGTTCGCCCGCCAGATCGGTGCCGAGGGGCGCGGCGTCGTAATCAAGGCCGATGGCCTGGCGGCCGGCAAGGGCGTCACCGTCGCCGATGACATCGAGGGTGCCATCGAGGCCATCAACCGGCTCGTGCCGGACGGACCAGGCGAGGGACCGTTCGTCGTGGTCGAGGAACGGCTCCGCGGACCCGAAGCAAGCCTGATCGCGCTGTGCGACGGCCGCGATGTCCTGGCTCTGCCACCGGCGCGTGACCACAAACGACTGCTCGACGGCGACGCGGGACCGAACACCGGTGGCATGGGCGCCTATTCACCGCTTCCGGACGTGGACGATGCCGCGGTTGAAGCGCTGCTCGACGCCTTTCATCGGCCGATCCTCGCCGAGTTGGCACGGCGCGGCCATCCGTTCATCGGCGCGCTTTACGCGGGCCTGATCCTCACGGACGACGGGCCTGTCCTGCTGGAATGCAATGCCCGGTTCGGCGACCCGGAGACCCAGGCGATCATGCCGAGGCTCGCCACGCCGATCGGGCCGCTGCTCCTGGCCGCAGCCCGTCGGAGCCTTCGCGCCGGAGCGAAGGGCGTGGGTATCGGTGGATCGATCGTGCCGACGTTTCCGGGAGCGGCCGTGGCGATCGTGCTTGCCGCCGCGGGATATCCGGAGGCCGTTCGCCGAGGCGACGGGATCAGCGGTCTCGATGCCGTCGCCGACGGGGGCGATCTCGTCTTCCACAGCGGCACGCGACGGGATGCCGACGGGACGTACCTGACCAACGGGGGCCGGGTCGTGGCGGTCGTCGGGCGCGGCACGGATCTGTCCACGGCGGCGGACCGAGCCGAGGCGGCAACCAACCTGGTCTCGTTTCGCGGATCGCACCGGCGGACGGACATTGCCCGGCCATCGGGCACCGTCGGCGATGAAGCGTCGAAGCAGCCCGAACCCCAGACCGTCAGCGGAGCTGCGCGATGATCGGGCGCTACACCCTCGCCGAGATGGGCCGTATCTGGGCCGAGACCGAGCGGTTCGAGCACATGCTCCGGGTCGAGATTGCGGTCGCCCGTGCCCAGGTTGGTCGAGGCACGGTTCCGGCAGCGGCACTCGCCGCCATAGAATCGCGCGCGCGCGTCGACATCGAGCGGATCGCCGAGATCGAGAAGACCACCGATCACGATGTGATCGCGTTCGTCAGCCAGGTCGCCGAGTCGGTGGGGCCCGAGGGTCGGTTCCTGCACCTCGGCCTGACCAGCAGCGATGTCCTCGATACCGCTCTTGCCCTCCAGTTGCGAGCGGCCGGGCAATTGCTCCTCCGGGATGCGGACCGGCTCATCGAGGCACTCGTCGTTCGAGCCCGAACCGAGGCGATGACGGTGATGATGGGTCGAACCCATTCGGTTCACGCCGAGCCGACGACGTTCGGGCTCAAGCTTGCGGGCTGGGCCTTCGAGGTGGCCCGGGGTCGAGCGCGCCTCGCCGCCGCGGTCAACGAGATCGCGACCGGCAAGATCTCCGGGCCTGTCGGGACGTACAGCTTGCTCGATCCTGAGCTCGAGTCCGAGGTGCTGGCTGCGCTCGACCTGCGTGCGGACCCGGTCTCAACCCAGATCGTGCAGCGGGATCGCCATGCCGCCCTCCTGGGGGCGATCGCCGTCCTCGGCGGCAGCCTCGAGCGTTTCGCGACGGAGATCCGGAACCTGCAGCACACCGAGATCGGCGAGGTCATGGAGCCGTTTCGAACGGGCCAGAAGGGATCCTCGGCGATGCCCCACAAGCGCAACCCGATCCTGTCCGAACGGATCGCTGGCCTCGCGCGTGTCCTTCGGGGCTACGCCCAGACCGCGATGGAGAACCAGGCCCTCTGGCACGAGCGGGACATCAGTCACTCGTCGGCCGAACGGATCATCCTGCCCGACGCCACGATCCTCCTCGATTACGCGCTCCAGAAGATGACCTCCCTGGTCGAGGGCCTGATCGTCCGACCCGAGCGAATGCTCGAGAACATCGATCGTGGCCTCGGGCTGCATGCCAGCTCGCGCGTCCTGCTCGCCCTCGTCGAGCGCGGCGGGTTGTCCCGCGAGGATGCCTATGCCGCCGTTCAGCGGGCCGCGCTGGCCGCATCGGATGCACGCCGACCGCTCCGGGAGTTGCTCGCGGTTGAGTCTGCGGTTGCCGGGACGCTGTCCCTGGCGGACCTCGACGCCTGCTTCGACGACGCGCGCCACCTGAGCCACGTCGCGACCGTTATTGCGCGCCTCGACGCCCTCGCCCCGCCCGCCTCCAGCGAGGTCGTACGTGCTCACCGCTGACCGCTTCCCACGCTCAGGCAAGGTCCGCGATCTGCATCGGATCGAAGACGGTCGACTCCTCCTCGTCGCTTCCGATCGCATCTCGGCCTTTGATGTGGTCCTGCCCACGCCGATCCCGGACAAGGGTCGGGTCCTTACCGGGCTGTCGCGGTTCTGGTTCCGCGAAACAGCGGGCATCATCGCGAACCACCTGCTCGATGTCGACCCGGCCATCATCGTAGATGCGTATGCCGCCCAGATCGAAGCCAACCCCGAGGTGCCGATTGAGGTCGGCCCGCGGGCCGACGCCTTCGATGCGTGGCGAGGACGGGTCATGGTCTGCCGGCCAGCGATCGTCCTCCCGATTGAGGCGGTCGTCCGGGGCTATCTCTCGGGTTCAGGTTGGAAGGAATACCAGGCGACGGGCGAAGTCTGCGGGGTCCCGTTGCCACCCGGCCTGCGCGAGTCGGATGCGTTGCCGGAGCCGATCTTCACGCCCGCCGAGAAGGCCCCGGCTGGTCACCACGATCGAAACATCACCTTTGACGAGATGATCGACCATCTTGGTGGGCAGCAGGGCGAACCTTCATGGCTGGGCCTAGGCGAGGATCAGGCGAAGGTGATCGCCGAAGGGATTCGCGACGTGTCGATCAGGCTCTATCGCTACGGGGCCGCCGTCGCCGCGAGAAACGGAATCGTCTTGGCCGACACGAAGTTCGAATTCGGGATACCTACAGATCTCGAGCTCTGGAGTGATCCGTCGGGTCCTCCGGCAGAGCAGATCATGAGGCGACGTCCACTCGGGACGGTCCCCGAAACGACAGGAGGCGCGCTCACGCCTGAGGGGCTGATCCTGATCGATGAGATCCTGACGCCCGATTCGTCGCGGTTCTGGGATACGGCCACGTACCAGCCGGGCCGCCCCCAGGCGAGTTTTGACAAGCAGTTCGTTCGAGACTGGCTCGAGGGCCAGCCCTGGGACAAGACGGCGCCGGGTCCAGATCTCCCGCCCGACATCGTCGAAGGGACGCGCGCCCGCTATATCGAGGCGTTCGAGCGGATCACGGGCGCCAGCTTTGACCGGTATCTCAAAGAGGATGTGATCGCGCGATGACGAATTCGTTTCGGTATGCCGTGAACGTGACGCCGAAGGCCGGCATCCTCGATCCGCAGGGGCGGGCAGTCGAGAGCAGCCTCGGCCATCTCGGGATCGAGGGCGTCTCGGCGGTCCGGGTGGGCCGGCGCGTGGAGTTGACCGTCGAGGCTTCCGACGCCGGCTCGGCCCGGACGGTCGTGGAGCGATTGGCGCGGGAGCTGCTCTCGAACCCGTTGATCGAGGCATTCGCCATCGAACAGCTACAAGCGGGGAACGCGGGCTCGGAAGATCCGGAGCCCTCGAATGCAACGGTTGACCGCCCGTGACGAAGATCGGTGTCATCGTCTTTCCGGGATCGAACTGCGACCGGGACGCCATGCACGCGATCGAGCTGGCAGGGGCCGAACCGATCGAGCTGTGGCACGAACAGGCGAGCCTGGAAGGCGTTGCCGGGGTCATCCTCCCCGGTGGTTTCGCATATGGGGATTACCTTCGCGCCGGGGTCATCGCACGGTTCAGCCCGGTCATGCGATCGGTCGCGGCCTTTGCTGCGGACGGCGGTCTGGTCCTCGGCATCTGCAACGGGTTTCAGGTCCTTGCCGAGGCCGGGCTCGTGCCCGGCGCGCTGCTCCGCAATCGGGGCCTGCGATTCCTGGGACGGGACGTCCACATTGCGGTTGACCAAGTTGACTCGCCATTCACGAACCTGACGGGGCCGCGCCGACCGCTCAGGATGCCGATCGCCCACGGCGAAGGCTGCTACTTCGCCGAGCCGGCCATGCTCGATCAGCTCGAGGCCAACAACCAGGTCCTGTTCCGCTACGTCCGCGCGGACGGCTCGGTCGCCGGGGAATCGGACGATCCAGCCAACCCCAATGGGTCGATGCGTGCGATCGCCGGGGTCCGGAATGCGGCCGGTAACGTCGCGGGTCTCATGCCCCATCCGGAGCGGGCATCCGAAGCGCTCCTCGGTTCCGACGATGGATTCGCGATCGTCCGCTCGTTCGTCGAGAGCGCAGCGGCATCCGTCGGCGCTGGCGATCGTGGCGGGGTCCTCGTCCGATGACCCTCATGGATGCCACCGCGCCCGCGTCGTCGCCGACCCCGCTCCACGTGGCCCTCGGCCTGACCGACGAGGAGTTGGACGGGATTCGAGATCGACTGGGCCGCGACCCGAACGACGTGGAACTCGCGATGTTCAGCGTGATGTGGAGCGAGCACTGCTCCTACAAGAGCTCCAAGCCATTGTTGCGGACGCTGCCGACGGCGGGCGAGGGTGTCGTTGCCGGCCCGGGTGAGAACGCCGGCGTCATCTCGATCGGCGATGGGCTCGCGGTCGCGTTCAAGATCGAGTCCCACAACCACCCGAGCGCCGTTGAGCCGTACCAGGGCGCTGCCACCGGTGTCGGCGGGATCCTGCGTGACATCTTCACCATGGGTGCGCGGCCGATCGCCGTCCTCGATGCCCTCCGGTTCGGAGATCCCTCGGATGCCCGCACGCGGCACCTGGTCGATGGCATCGTCCGCGGCGTCGGCGGCTACGGAAACTGCGTCGGCGTTCCGACGGTTGGCGGCGAGCTGGTGTTCGATCCTTCGTACACGGGCAATCCACTCGTGAATGTCATGGCGATCGGGATCCTCGAGGAGCGCCTTCTGACCCTCGCCCAGGCACCGGGGCCCGGGAATCTCGTCGTCCTGTTCGGGAGCGCCACCGGGCGCGATGGGATCGGCGGAGCGTCGGTCCTCGCGTCCGCGACATTCACCCACGACGATCCGTCCAAGCGGCCATCGGTCCAGGTCGGGGATCCGTTCTCCGAGAAGCTTTTGATCGAGGCCTCGCTCGAGCTCATCGAACACGGTCTCGTGGAGGGTCTCCAGGACCTCGGCGCCGGAGGGATCACCTGTGCGACGTCCGAGACTGCCGACCGATCCGGCACCGGCATGCTGGTCGATCTGGACGCGATCCCGAGGCGCGAACCCGGCATGGAGCCATTCGAGGTGCTGATCTCGGAGAGTCAGGAGCGGATGCTGGCCGTGATCCGCCCGGACCGGGAGGCAGCCGTCCGCGAGGTGTGCGGGCGCTGGGGTCTCCCGTGCGAGGTCATCGGGCGCGTGACGGCGGTGCCGGACATTCGGGTGATCGCGGGTGGCCTCATCGACGACGCTACCGCCGACGGTGGTCTGGTGCCCGCTCCGGGTGCGCAGGAGCTGGCTCGTATTCCGGCCCGGGCGCTGACATCGGATGCGATCGTCCACAACCGGATCGCCACGGCACCTCAGCGCCGGCGCGAGGCCCCGGCACCCGGCGCTCCTGAAGCGCCTTCAGGGACCCTGCCGGAGCGAGGCATGGACCCTGGAGCCGTGCTCCTCGCGCTCCTCGGGAGCGCCAATCTCGCGTCTCGCCGGCCGGTCTTCGAGCAGTACGACAGCACCGTGCAGGTCAACACTGTTACGGGACCCGGTCGTGGCGCCGCCGTACTGCGGATCAAGGGGACGGACAAGGGCCTCGTGGCGAGCACGGATGCGAATGCATCGGTCGGGGCGATCGATCCGTGGCTGGGTGCCGTCCTTAGCGTCGCCGAGGCGACCCGGAACGTGGCGATCACCGGCGCGCGCCCGCTCGGCGTCACGAATTGCCTCAATTTTGGTGACCCGACACGCCCGGAGGCGTTCTGGCAGCTCAGCGAGGCTGTGCGGGGGCTCGGCGACGCGTGCCTGGCCCTCGGCCTCCCGGTGACCGGCGGGAACGTCTCGCTCTACAACGAATCGCCGACCGGGGCGATCCTACCGACGCCGGAGATCGGCGTCGTCGGCCTGCTGGACGACGTCACGCTGGCGGTTGGTCCGGCATTCGCCGACGACGGCGACACCATCCTGCTGATGGGTTCGGCGATGCCCGGCCTGGCCGGCAGCGAATATGCACGGCTCGGGGGTCTGACGATGGACGATGACGCGCCGACCATCGACCTGGCCGAGGAGCAACGCCTTCAGGCGTGTATTCGCGAAGCGGTCGCGCGCGGCCTCGTCGCGTCGGCACAGGACGTGTCGGGCGGCGGCCTGGCGGTCGCCCTGGCCGAATGCGCGATGTGGAGCGGCCTTGGCGCCCAGGTGAGGATTGCGATTGCCCATTCGCCGGCCGTGGACCTGTTCGGCGAGAGCCCGACCCGTCTCGTAGTTTCGACCCGGCCGCGGCACGCCGCGGCCTTCGAACTCCTCGCCCGCCAGTACGGCCTCCCGATCGAGCAGCTCGGGTCTGTCGGCGGCAGCCGATTGGTCATGGAGCTCATCGGTTCCGGGGCCACGGGCGCGTCCGAGGCCCGCGGCTCAAGAGTGGCCGATCCGATTGACCTGCCGCTCTCCGAACTCGAACACACGTGGAACCACGGTCTCGCCCGCGCCCTCGACTGGGAAGCGCCCGCGTCCGCTCCTGAGGGTCGCTGATATGTGTGGCGTGTTCGGGGTCGCCATGCCCCACGGCAGCGGGACCGAGGCTGCCCACGTGGCGGCCCTCGGTTTGTTCTCGCTCCAGCACCGCGGACAGGAATCGGCCGGACTGGCGGTCAGCGATGGCGCGGAACTGTTCCTCTACAAGGATCTCGGGATGATCTCCTCGGTGCTCGACGAGCGCCGCCTGCCCTCATTCCACGGCGACCTGGCCATCGTGCATTGCCGGTACTCGACGACCGGTTCGACGATCTGGGAGAACGCCCAGCCGACGCTCCGCCTCGGGCCGCGGCGGGCTGTGGCGATCGGGCACAACGGCAACCTCGTCAATACCCGCGAGCTGCTGGGCGAGCTCCGCGGTGGCCGCGGCCGCCTCCCGGCCAGCACGGATACGGAGCTCCTGACGGCGCTTCTGGCGGATGAGCCCGGCGAGGACACGGTCGAGGCCCTGGTCAGTCTCCTGCCACGGGTGCGGGGCGCGTATTCACTCGTGGTCCTCGATCGAAAGCAGATCATCGGCGTGCGCGATCCCTTCGGGTTCCGACCCCTGTGTATCGGCCGCATCCGGAACGTACCGGCGGCCGCGTCGATGTCAGCACCGGGCGGCCTGTGGGGTGACGAGGCCCCGCCGGATGATCCTGGCGACGCGTGGGTGCTGTCGTCGGAGACCACAGGCCTTGATATCGTCGGTGCCGAGTTTATTCGGGACGTCGAGCCCGGCGAGATCGTGGTCCTCGAATCCGGCAAGGAGCCGCGGTCGATCCGGTTCGCAGCGGCAACGCCGGCTCTGTGCGTCTTCGAGCTCATCTACTTCGCTCGGCCCGATTCCTACCTCGAAGGTCGAAGCCTGTACGAGGTTCGCCGCAGGATGGGCGAGGAGCTGGCCCGCGAACATCCCGCCGAGACCGACCTGGTCATGCCCGTCCCAGACACCGGGGCTCCGGCGGCGGCCGGCTATGCCGAGGGCTCGGGAATTCCGTATCGCGAGGGTCTCGTTCGAAACCGGTACACGGGACGAACGTTCATCCAGCCTTCGCAGACCCTCAGGCACCGTGGCGTGACGATGAAGTTGAACCCGCTCCGCGAGGTGGTCCGCGGCAAGCGACTGACCGTCGTGGATGACTCAATCGTTCGCGGGACCACAACGCAGCAGATCGTCGCCCTGCTCCGTCGCGCCGGCGCCGCCGAGGTCCACGTTCGGATCAGCGCCCCGCCGATCTACCACCCTTGCTTCTACGGCATCGATACACAGGTCGAGACCGAGCTGATCGCGGCAACCAATAGCGTCGACCAGATCCGTTCGTTCATCGGGGCTGATTCGCTGGGCTACCTGTCCATTCGAGGGGTCCTCGCGGCCCTCGATCTGCCCTACGACCGGTTCTGCTTCGCCTGCTTCGATGGTCGCTACCCAGAGCCGGTCCCGTACGACGTCGAGCGCCGCAAGTTCCTGCTCGAGGAGCCGGTTCTCAGCCATGGCTGATCAGGGCACCAAGGGCGCGGCCGCGCGCGATGCGTACGCCCGGGCCGGAGTGAACGTGGCCGCCGGTGATGCCGCGGTTGAGCGCATGCGCGCTGCAGTCGAGTCCACTCGACGCCCCGAGGTGGTCGGCGGCCTCGGCGGGTTTGGCGGTGCCGTCGCGATCCCTGCCGGGTACCGGGAGCCGCTCATCGTGTCGTCAACCGATGGCGTCGGCACGAAGACCGCACTCGCCACCGCCCTCGGACGCTGGGACACGATCAGGATCGATCTCGTGGCCATGTGTGCGGACGACGTGGTCTGCTCTGGTGCGGAGCCGCTTGCATTCCTGGACTACGTTGCCGTCGGGCGGGTGGATCCGGACGCGGTCGCCGCACTGGTCGGCGGCGTGGCCGAGGGCTGCCGGCAGGCGGGCTGTGCCCTCGTCGGTGGCGAAACCGCCGAGCACCCAGGCCTCATGGAGGCGGGCACGTTCGACCTCGCCGGGACCTGCATCGGCATCGTCGAGCGAGCGGATCTCCTTGACGGCACCGCGGCCCGGCTCGGCGACAGGATCATTGGATTGCCGTCATCGGGCCTCCATGCCAACGGCTTCTCGCTCGTCCGGGCCCTGCTCGCTCGATGGGCCATCCCGTTGGAGCGGCCGTACCAGGAACAGCTCGCCATGACCCTCGGGGACGCTGGGCGGGATGCGGCGCTTCGGGGCGAACCCAACTACGCGATGGCGGCCGTCGGATCGGTCCTCCTCGAGCCGACCCGGATCTATGCCCGAAGCGTGCTCGGATTGCGAGCCGCCCTTCGGGCCGCGGGCGGCGACGTTCGCGGGATTGCCCATATCACGGGCGGTGGCCTGCCCGGCAACGTCCCCCGCGCGCTCCCTGCGGGGCTGGCCGCCCGGATCGATCCGGCGACGTGGCCGATGCCCTCGGTCATGCGTCTCTTCGGCGCCCTCGGCGGGATCGACGACGCGGAGATCCGGGCAACCTTCAACGGTGGAATCGGCATGATCGTGATCGTCGCGCCGAACCTGGTCGAGCTCACGCTTGGGTCCATCGATGGAGCCCTGGTGATCGGAACGGTGACGGCGGCACCTTCCGACGGCCGCCGGTACATCGAAGGCGCGGGGGACGCGGCCTGATGCCCGCGGCCTCGATGCCGCGCCTCGCGGTTGGCGTTTCGGGGGCCGGCAGCAACCTTCGAGCGCTGGTCGCGGCCGGGAGGCGCGGCGAACTCGGGGTCGAGGTTGCGTTCGTCTTCGCCGATCGGCCCTGCGCGGCGCTCGATTGGGCGGTAGAGGAGGGGATCGAGACAGCGCTGATCCCGGGTGGCGACGATCAGACCGTCGCCGAGACGCTCGCCGCCGCCCGGATCGATCTGGTCGCCCTCGCCGGTTACATGCGCCTCGTCGGCCCGTTGTCGATCGCCGCGGTCGACGGGATCATCGTGAACACGCATCCGTCGCTCCTGCCCGCGTTTCCGGGTGCCCACGCCGTCGAGGAGGCGCTGGCCCACGGCGTCGCAATCACCGGCTGTACCGTCCATTTCGTCGATGCCACGCTCGACGGTGGCCCGATCATTGCCCAGGACGCGGTCCCGATCCTGCACGGCGACGACGCGACGAGCCTCCAGGACCGGATCCGGACCGTGGAACATCGACTCCTGCCGTGGTGCGTTGCCCTGCTCGCCGCCGGTGCCCTGGCGGCAGAAGGCCGTCGTGTGGCCATCAATCCGACCCGGGCGGCCGAGGCGCTGCCACGGCCGAGGCGCGCGCTGCTGTCGGTCAGCGACAAGACGGGACTCGTCGATTTCGCGGGGCGTCTCGTCACCCTCGGGTTCGAGCTCGTCTCGACCGGCGGCACGGCCCGGGCCCTGCGTGAGGCTGGTCTGCCCGTGACCGACGTGTCCGCCGTCACCGGGTTCCCCGAGATGCTCGATGGCCGGGTCAAGACGCTCCATCCTCGGGTCCACGCCGGGATCCTCGCCGATCAGCGGCTGGTTGCCCATCGCGAAGCGCTCGTCGTGGCTGCGATTGCCCCGTTTGAGCTCGTGGTCGTCAACCTGTATCCATTCGCGGCCGCGGCCGAACGCGAAGGTATCGAGCTCGACGCGCTCGTCGAGGAGATCGACATCGGTGGACCGTCGATGGTCCGAGCCGCCGCCAAGAACCATGCGAACGTGGCGATCGTGACGGCGCCCGGCCGATACGCCGACGTGATCGATGCCCTCGAGGCGGTGGAGGATCGGGCGCCAATCTCGGCGGGCCTCCGCGCCGCCCTCGCGGTCGAGGCGTTCAGGCATACGGCCGCCTACGACGCCCGTATCGCCGACGAGCTGCCGGGGCGGATGGCGCAGGCCGGCGTCGACCTACCGGACTGGCCAGGGCTCCCTGGAGCATCTGACCCGTACCCGCCGACCCTGACCGTCGGCCTCGAGA
>JANMNF010000221.1:0-3245 GCA_031373765.1 Chloroflexota bacterium | reverse complement strand
AGGCCTTGTCGCGGTCGGTTGGCGACGACCGGGCGCCCGGAACGGCGTTGCGGTCGCTGTCCTCCTCATGGCCGTCGTCATCCCACAGGGCTACCTCGGCTACGTGACCAACGTCGCCCGCGAGGAAGTTGATCGCGTCTTTGTCGTGGACACGGGTGGAGCCTGGCGACCGACGGCCTCCCCAGAGCCGCCGGCGACGCCGCAGCCCACCCTCGCTCCCGAGGCAACCGCGTCGCCGACACCTGAGCCGACCGCCACGCCGGCCGTGCCGCGCGTGAACATCCTGCTGATCGGTATTGACAGCGGCGTCGGGCGCCGGACCGCCAACACCGACACGATGATCGTGGCCAGCCTTGATCCGGTCACCGAAACCGTATCGATGATCTCGATCCCCCGCGACATGGTGAATGTGCCGCTGCCCGACGGGACCGTCTACCGGCCGAAGCTGAATGGCCTCGATTCCTACGCGCGGCATCACCCATCCAAGTTCCCGGGCTCGGACGGCACCGGGCACGATGTCCTGATGGCCGCGATCGGAACGATGCTCAACCTTCAGATCGACTATTACGCCTCGGTCAGCCTCGGCAGCTTCGTGCAGGTCGTCGATATCCTTGGCGGCGTCGACGTGAGCGTGTCCAAGAGCCTGTGCGACCCGGGCTACACCGAATACGGCTTCAACAACGGCTTCTCCATCAAGGCCGGCCTTCGACATCTCAACGGGCTGCAGGCGCTTGCCTACGCCCGGATCCGGAAGGCGCCTGGCGAATCCGACTTCACCCGCGCTGGGCGCCAGCAGGAAGTCGTTTCGGGGCTCCGTGATGCCGTGGTCAAGCGTGGGTTCCTGAGCGATCCGGTCAAGCTGCTGAAGGCACTCGGGCGGGCGATGGCGACCAACGTGCCGCGCGAGATCCTGCCCGAACTGGCCGATGTCATGGCCCGTGTCGATCGCTCACATACCTATCGCGATGTGATCACGTCCCCGCTCGTGCGCCCCGGTTTCGATGGGCGCGGTTCGATCCAGATCCCGGATATCGCGGGGATCCGTAAGCTGGCCTCGACGCTCTTCCCGGAAACCGGCACCTTGCCGCCTCCCGAGTTCGCGGCGCCGCCACCGGCCACGAGTGGATCCGGATCCGGAACGGGCAGCTGTGGGCCGGCGCCAACGAGTGCTCCTCCCCCTACCCCGGTCCCGAGCGCCTCGCCAGAGCCGAGCCCGTCACCGGACCCAACCCCGGAACTCACGCCACCGCCGCCCGTGGAGACGGCAATCCCGAGCGTCGCGCCGACGCCCTGACGATCGAGGGCGCCCGCTGACGCTGGGTCAGGCCTTCAGATAGATCACGAGGCCGATCGCGACCCCCGCCAACACGAGCCCGGCCAGCAGCGCCGTCCGCTGCCTCGATCGCACACGCGTGTAGACCGCGAAGATCCGGGTTTCAGGGTCCGGCTCGACGATCCGCCGCAGCCACAGGAATCCGATCAAGAGGCCGACAAGCCCGACAGCGGCCATGACCATACCGGGCGGGAGTCCGAGGATCAGCTCTCTGCTCTCAAACATCGGGTCAAACATGGCAGGAGCATAGGTCCGGCGGCGGGCAATGTGAACCAGGAATTTCCGGCCGCGCTAGTCCGATCGCCCGCCCTCGGAGACCTGCCTCAGCGAAGCGAATCGAGGGCTGCGCGGGCGCGCTCACGGCCCAGGTTCCACGAAGCGGGACCAGCGAACGCAGGATCGGTCTTGAGCGCGTCTCGGCGCTCGAGGAGCAGGCGGATCACGGCGCGCCGATCAAACTCGGGCAGTCTGGGGAGGGCCTCGACGAGAACCGGGATCGCATCGTCCGGGAGGACACCCAGGTATTCGGGATCCAGTCGCGTCTCTCCGCCCGGGGCGATCAGGCTCGGGTCGATGGCTCGCTCGACGTTGCGCGCCGCGACGTACGCTCCGGGCGCGACCAGGTTGAGCCCGATCAGCGCCACCACGCCAATGCCGGCCAGCCCATGACCCAGCCAGCGCATCCGGCCCAATCCGGCAAGTGCCGTCATCAGGATCAGGGCGGCGCCCATCGTCACGATCGTGGTCAGGATGTATAGGCGAAGCTCCGTCCAGCCGTAGGCGTCCTGGTACAAGCGCAATCGAAGGGCCGCCGACACCAGGACGACCCCGGTCAGCCCGAGCAGCACGATCAGCGCGGCGAGATACGACCGACTTCGATGGGCAACGACGCCTTCCAGCACCACGACGATGAGGCCGGCCAGTCCGGTCGCGGCCACGAGCTCGAAGAATCCACGCCGTGCGTAATTGCTGTAGGTGAGCCCTGCAGCAACGAGCGTGTCCTGACCGCCGAACAGGTACGCAACCTGCAGTCCGACAAACAGGCCGACGACGAGATCGACGACTACGAGCACGACGAGCGCCTCGGCAACCCCGAGCGACGCGGTGAGGGCCAGCGCCGGAGTTCGCGCGGCAGCGCCAAGCGAGCGGGCGGGTTCAGGCGGCGCGATTTGAGCGTTCTGCATGCCGGCAGCCGCGGTCCCGAGCATGCCCGTCACGAACCAGGCCACCGCGAGTGCGAACAGGATTCGGGTCACGAGGTCATCGAGGTTGACCTGCCAGCCGAGCAGGTCCTCCAGGCCCTGCCGGAAGATCGGATCGGCCGATGAGAACAACGTCACGAAGATGACCGCGAGCGGCACCGCCAGGAACAGGCCCCGGCCGATCGGCGCGAGGCGTCCGGGGAGCGAGCGCGTCCGGGCTCCGGTCACCGGCCGAGCGGCGCGGATGACCGACACGACACCGACCGAGGCCGCGACCGTCGCGAGGACGGCCATCATGGTCACCATCGACGCCGATCGGCGCGTCACCGGCGTCCCGGACATGGCGACCAGCGAGGCCCCGGCGAATGCCAGTGCGACCGCCGAATTCAGCAGCGCAAGCAGTGGGTCACCGCGAACCGCCACGAACACCGCGAGCACGACCGAGGTCACCGGAAGCCACGCGTCGAGTGGATCGAGTGCGACTCCGCGCCGGCGGACCAACCACCCCGCGCCGAGGATCAGGCCGATGAGGATCGGCACATTGACGCCGTAGGCAGATCGATCGAGGAGCAGTTCCGCTACGACGCCGATCGCGAGACCCGCGGCCAGGGTGCGGCGAGCAAGGGTACGGTCCAATGAGGAAGCCTCCGCTGAGCCGGCGGTGCGGTCAGAAGCACCCGGCGGTCTCGCTTGGACGCTCGCCCGACGAC
>JANMNF010000211.1:0-10332 GCA_031373765.1 Chloroflexota bacterium | reverse complement strand
CCGCTGGCTTGGCCTCATCGCCGTCGGCGTGCTGCTGGTCGCCGGGCGATCCGTTGCCGTGCCGCAAGCCGTCGGTCCTGCGATCCCGGAGGGCCTCCCGTCCGGCGACGGGCCGTGGACCGCCACCGTTGCCACGATCGGTGCGCCACGAGCCGGCCAGCAACCGGTTGTCGTGGAACTGGAAACGCCGCCGGGGATGCGCGTCGCTGGGACCCTGCCGGGGTTCCCGATCGTCGTTCCGGGCGACCGGGTGACGCTTCGCGGGTCGCTCCGAGCCCCACCGGTCGATGATCCTTACGGGGACTACCTGATCCGGATCGGGGTTCAGGCCACGATCCGCGCCTCGGTCGTCACGGTTCTGCCAGAGGATGGCAACGTGGCGCGCTCCGTCGAGGGGCTTCGACGCGGGGCCGATCGCGCGCTCCAACGTGCGATTCCGGAGCCCGAGGCGGGTCTCGCGAGCGGGATCCTCATCGGCCTGCGGGATCGTGTCGATCGCGATCTCTCGGCGGCGTTCACGACGGTCGGAGCGACGCACGTCGTCGCGATCTCGGGTTGGAACATCGCCATCGTGGCGACCAGCCTCGCGGCGATTGCCGGCCGGATGGCTCGCCGCAGGCGAATCGGGCTTACGGCCCTAGCGATCATCGCGTACGTCGCCTTTGTCGGGCCCTCGCCATCGGTCGTCCGGGCGGCAGCGATGGCCGGAGTGGTGATGCTCGCCCGGGAATTGGGGCGCCCGAGCCGCGCGGCGGCGGCTATCGGATGGGCGGGTGCGGGTCTGCTCATCCTGGATCCCGGGCTGATCGACGACGTCGGATTCCAGCTGTCCGCCCTCGCGACTGTCGGGCTGATCGCCTGGGCTACTCGGTTCACGGAGCGCTTGGCCGGCAAGTCTCCTGGGAGGCCGCGAGCATGGCTCGCCGAGAGCCTCGGCGTGTCCCTTGCCGCCCAGCTGGCGACGCTGCCGATCGTCGTCCTGACCTTTGGTCGGCTGTCACTCGTGTCACCGGTCGTGAATCTCGGTGTCGTGCCGATCGTCGCGCCGGCGATGGGGGCCGGCGTGCTAGCCATGGCGGGTGGACTGTTGGCAATGGCCGGGTTGCCGGCCGCCATCGCCACGGTCGCGGGCCTGCCGGCGTGGTTGCTCTTCTCGTTGATGGTCGGCGTCGTACGTGCGGGCGCCGGGCTGCCGTTCGCGAGCCTCGCCCTGGCCGAACCCTGGAACGCGATCGTCGCCCTGATGGCGGCGGGGGCGATCGTGGGCGCGACGGTGCTGACGCGACGCGGCGCGCGGCGCTCGAAGCCGTCGCGTGGCCAAACCGGTGCCGCGGGGCCGCCTCAACTTCTCCGGAACGCCGGCTCGGCGCATGGCGGGCGGGCGAAGGCATCGCTGTGGTGGCAGACGCGTGGCGCGCGGGTCATGTCCGGAGCTCTGGCCGCAGCCGTGGTTGCGCTAGCGATTGCCTTCGTCTATCGGCCCGACGGCATCCCGCGGATCGTCGTGTTGGACGTCGGCCAGGGAGACGCGATCCTGGTCGAGGGCGGGCATGGCGCGCGCCTCCTGATCGATGGCGGGCCAGACCCGGGTCGCCTCCTCGTTGCACTCGATGAGCACCTCCCGCCATGGGATCGGCGGATCGATGTCGTGATCCTGTCCCACCCCCACGAGGATCACGCAGCCGGCCTCGCAACGCTGCTCGATCGGTATGCAGTCGGACAGGTCTTCGAGCCCGGGATGTTCGGTCCGGGGCCCGGCTATGCGGCGCTCAATGCCGAGTTGATCAACCTGGGCATCCGTCGAGGCGTTCTCTCGACGGGCGACCACCTGCGTATCGACGAGTTCTCGTTTCGGGTCCTGTGGCCGGATCCCGGCTCGGTCCCGGAACACCCGTCCGATGGCGGTACTGGGATCAACAACGTGTCAGTCGTCCTGCTGGGGGAGGTCGATGGGCATCGGGTCCTGCTGGCCGGTGACATCGAGGAGCAGATCGATCCGCGTCTCCTCGCGCGTGGCCTGCCCACAGTCGACGTGCTCAAGGTGGCCCATCATGGCTCGAGAAGCGCGACGACCGATGCGTTCCTGACCGCCGTCCGACCATCGATCGCGGTCATCTCGGCGGGTCGCGGGAACCCGTACGGCCACCCGGCCCCGGCCACGGTCGCCCGGCTGGAGGCCAGCGGCGCCCAGGTCCTGCGGACCGACCAGAACGGTACGGTCATCGTCGACCTTGGCGCAGGCCACATTCGCGCCCGAGCCACGGGCGCAAGGACCGCAGATGTGGTGCCGCTTGTCGCCACCGCTCGGATCACGACGGCCAGCGAGACCGCCAGCCAGTTTCTGTGCTCAATCGCGGTCACGGGGCCGCTGGTCGGGCCGGTCATCGCAGCGAACTCGCTCGCCGAGCCTGCGATCCAACCGCCGGGCGATCCAGGTGCGACGGCGGTTGCGCCGGGTCCGCGGGCTTGGTCAGCCGACCTTCGGTCGCCCCTCCGCTACGATGCTGTCGATGACCTTCCGTCGCCGGGCGAGCGCCCACCCATCGCGATTGTCCGTGCGGCCGACTGGTCGGATTTGCGCCGAGCCGCACGGCGACGATGGCGCCGGTGACAACACGTGAGCCCCGTGGCGGTCGCGTATTTCTGGGGTGACGACGCCTACAGCATCGATGTCGCGGTGGACACGTTCCGGACTGACGCGACTCGATTCCCCGGGGGCGCCCCGGAGCGTTGGCGAATTCGTCCGGACAACAACGACCCTGTGCGCCTCCTCGGGGAGCTTCGGACCCGTGTCGCGACCGGCACGATGTTCGGTGCCGGGACCGTCGCCATCCTGTCGAACGCGGGTCAGCTGGTCCGCAAGGGAACCGACCGCGCCTTTCTGATCGAGACCATCGGATTGATCGCGGAGGGTAACGGACTCGTGGTTGCCGAGGAGACGGATTCCGGGAAGAAGGATCCGCCGGCCAAGGCGCTCGCGGAAGCCATCCGCGCTGCCGGCGGCGAGATCCGCCGGTTCGAAGCTCCCCGCGAAGGTGGACTCGCTGCATGGATCGAAGCCCGGGCTCGTGAGCGGCACATCACGCTCGGTTCGGGAGCCGCTCGTGAGCTCGCGACGCGCGTCGGCGGGTTCGTTCGCGAGGGCGATGTCGATCGACGCAACCAGGGTCGGCTGGCGGTCATGGAGCTCGAAAAGCTGAGTCTCCTGCACGAGACGACCGATATCGACGCGGTGCGCAGCGGCACGCCGATCAGCGTCGAGGACGTCCAGGCCCTGGTACCCGAGGCTGTCCCCGGGACGGTCTGGGGGTTCGTCGATGCGATCGGGCTTCGCCAGCGCACGCGGGCAATGGACCTGCTCGAGCCGCTACTGGATGGAACCCCGGAACCAGTGCTGCTCGCGGTGCTTCACCGACGCCTCCGCGAACTGATCGAAATTGCCGATCGCCTGGCAGGTGGGGAGGCGCCCGGATCTCTGGTCCGATCGATGCATCTCCAGCCGTTCCGGGCGGAAACGCTGGCCCGTCAGGCCCGGGCGTGGACGGTCGGCGAACTCTCAGCCGCGCTGGAGGGCCTGCTCGACCTCGATGCGCGGGTCAAGGGCGTGGGTGGGACGACGGCCGGCGACGGCCAGATCAGGCTGGCGTTTGACCTGTGGATTGCTGATCGGGTGGGGTCGTCCGGATAACGCGCTCGGGCAGCTGATGCCGCAGCCACGTAGGGAGCCGAGCACTTTGCTCGCCGCGAATGAGATGAGGGCGACGGCGGATGAGGGCCACCCGACCGGCACCCGGTCGCCGGGGCGTCATACGGACCAGGCCTGCTCCTGCACGACGAGATCGCTCTCGATGGCGAAGGTGCATCGGCCGGCGCCCAGATCGAGCAATTCGATCAGTTCAGGATCGATGTAGAGCTGGTGGCAGTCCTCGCACAGGCCGCCCGGAATGCTGAAGCACAGCCGCTCCGACTGGTCGGGCATGCGGAAGGCCGTATCGAATCTGGTGGTGATCAGGCGGTGGCGGCAGGCTGGGCAACGCTCCTGGATCGATGTCATGGCCGAATGGTGCGATCCGGCCGGCTGTCACGACATGACCCGCTCGTACGGGGTGCCCGGTACGAGTGGCCGCAGGAAGGGGTGGGGCCTACTGCACCCGAAGGATCGTCTTGGCCTCCGACCAGTGCTTTTCCAACTGATAGAAGTCCCGCTCGGGTGGCGTGAAGATGTGGACGATCACGATCCCGAAGTCCACGAGGACCCAGTGCGAGGCGGGCGTTCCCTCGCGACCGAAGGGCCGAATCTTCTCGTCGCGCATACCGCCGACAATCCCGTTGGCGATGGCGTCGAGCTGCCGCTCGGAGCCCCCCGAGCACACGACGAAGTAGTCGGCCAGCGTCGTCAGGCCGCCCAGGTCCAGCAGGACGATGTCCGCGGCCTTCTTATCCTCGGCGAGTTCCACGATGCGGCGAGCAACATCAAGTGCCGATCGATCCGCATCGGCGGCGGCCTTGCGCGCCTTGGCGACCGCGCGGACCCGGCTGGGCGTCGCGGTCGTCGACTGAGCTGCCGGGCTCGCTGCCTCGTCCGTGGTGGCGGCGACACCCGAGGCGACAACCGGGGTCTTGGGCTTGGCGGCGGCCTTGGGCTTCGCGGCGGTCTTCGGCTTGGCGGCGACCTTGGGCTTCGCGGCGGTAATCGCGGCCTTCGGCTTGGCGGCGGCGGTCGCGGATTTGGTGGCGGCAGGCTTGCGAGGCGGCTTAGGCTTGGGTTCAGTCACGGGGTGGCGATCCTTTGGTGGGCGTCAGCGGGTGCCGTTGGCACGAGCGTACAGGTGATGATCGGCGATGTGGCGCTCGACCGCCTCGGGAACCAGGTAGCGAACCGATCGCCCCGCGGCAATGCGCTCGCGGATGGCGGTGGACGAGATCCCGAGTCGAGGTCCTTCGAGGAGGTCGAATTGATCCTCGAGCCCCGAAAACTGCTCGGAAAGCCACGCCTGCGTCGGGGCGGCGTGGCCTTCGCGCGGGACGACGGCCACTCGGCATTCCTCAAGGAGCCGGCGCGGTTCTCGCCAGCCGGGCAGTCCGGCAAGGGTCTCGGTTGACATGATCAGGGTCAGTTTGATCGCTCCGGCGGCCGGGCCCGCGTCTGCGCTGTGCTCCGTCGCCAATGCATCACGCAGCAGGGCCATGGTCTCGGTCGTGTACGACGGCCCCGAGCGATCAACATCGACCCGACTGAGCGCGAACGCTGGATTCCCGGCAATCGCCAGCTGGACCATGGTCACTCGATCCTCAGTCGAAGCCACGGCTCCGAGTGGCTTGTGAGGCGGGAGTCCAGCGGGGACGAAAAGGATTCTGCTCAAACCCAGCGCCTCGCGCGCCTCCTCGGCCACCGCGAGATGGCCCAGATGGATGGGGTCGAAGGTGCCGCCCATCATGCCAATCGATCGTGCCAAGCCCGCCACGCGGACGTCGTCCTCGGTCATGCCCAGCTCTCGGTTGACCATGCCTCGCCGCTCCACTCAAGCTCGATCTCACCGAACCTGACGACGTCGCCTGGCTGCACGCCGACACGCCGGAGCTCCGCATCCACACCAAGCCGCGCCAGGTCCCGCTGGAACCGTTCGGTCGATTCCTCGACATCGAAGTTGGTCTGCGCGGCGAGTCGTTCCACGCGCCGCCCACGAACGCGGAAACCGCCGTCTTCCTCGCGCTCGACGCCAAATCCGTCCTCGAGTGTGTCAATGCGATGGACCACGATGCCACTCGGCTCCGGCGGTTCAGCGAGCGCCTCCGCGGTCGGCAGGAGTTTCGAGAGCGCCGCCTGGAGCGCTTCGATGTCGATGCCGTTCGCAGCGCCGATCGCGACCGTCGGAATGCCGTCCTTGGCGCGAGCCTTCTTGAAGGCGGGCCAGGCTTCAACGGCGGCGGGCAGGTCGATCTTGTTGAACGCGATCAGCATCGGCTTCTCGAGCAGCGCTGGATCGTGGGCCTCGAGCTCGTCGCGGATCACCTGGTGATCCCATTCCGGGTCGCGTCCGGCGCCATCGACAAGGTGCACGAGGACGCGGGTCCGCTCGATGTGGCGCAGGAACGCGTGACCGAGCCCAGCGCCCTCGCTTGCCCCTTCGATCAGACCAGGGACATCGGCGATCGTCGGCAGCCGGCGATCCTCGATCCCGAGATCCATCACGCCGAGATTGGGTTCCAGCGTGGTGAACGGATAGTCCGCGATCTTGGGACGCGCGGCGGTCAGCGCTGCGAGCAGCGTCGACTTGCCGGCATTCGGGAGACCGACGAGGCCGATGTCGGCGATGAGGCGCAGTTCGAGGCGAACCCAGCGCTCCTCCCCGGGCTCGCCCTTCTGGGCGTGCTTGGGTGCCTGGTGCGTCGACGTCTTGAAGTGCGTATTACCGAGGCCACCCCGTCCACCTCGGGCAACCATCGTCGTCTGGCCGTTGGCGACGAGATCGGCGATCAGCTCGCCGGTTGCGTCGTCGTAGACGGCGGTCCCCGGCGGCACCGCGAGGGTCAGATCGATCCCGGCCTTGCCGTGGCGGCGGGCCTTCGAGCCGCGACCGCCGCCGTCGGCCCGGAAGTGATGGCGATACGAGAAGTCGCGCAGCGTTGTCTGCCCGGGATCAACGGCGAGATGGATGGTGCCGCCTCGCCCGCCGTCGCCGCCGTCCGGTCCCCCGCGCGGGACATGGGCCTCCTGGCGGAACGTGGCGGCGCCGTCGCCACCGGTGCCCGCTTTGACAAGGATCTTCACGCTGTCGAGGAACATCGGACCTATCTTCCCACGGGCTCGGGGCGCCACGGCCACGGGCGCGAAGGAGTGGATCCGGCGTGGCGTCGTCGCGGCCGCCGGCCGCGAGCCGGGATCAGAAGTAGCGGAGCGGGTTGACCCGGGTTCCGCCGTTCCAGATCTGGCCCTTCCAGACCTCGAAGTGGAGGTGCGGCCCCGTGGCGTTGCCGGATTGTCCAACTCGGCCAACCTGCTGGCCGCGACCAACGGACTGACCGGCCGAGACGTTCACCCCGGACATGTGGTTATACGTTGTGAACAGCCCGGACCCATGTGAGACCCAGACCTGATACCCGCCGCCGTTGTTCTTCCAGCCTGCAAACGTCACGGTGCCCTTGGCGGCCGCAACCACCTTCGAGCCGTAGGTCGCTGCGATGTCGACCCCGTAGTGGCCGTAGTGGAAGTACTGGCTGATGTAGTTGTTGCCGCCGACGACCGGCCAGGCGAATGCCCCGCCGCCATATGTGCCGCCGCCGCAGCTGCTACAACTGCTCGAGCCTGAGCCCGTGTTGCGAGGCTTGACGGTCGGCTTGATGGTCGCGATCGGGGCGCCCGCTGCGTCGGGGAGGATCAGCGTCTGGCCGATGATCAGGTTCGGGTCCTCGAGTTGATTGATCGCGAGAACATCGGGGCCGTCAACCTTGTACTGGGCGGCGATCGAGTCGAGCGTGTCGCCAGTCTTGACCGTGATGACCAGCCCATTGACGGGCGGAATGGTCAACTTCTGGCCGACGTGCAACTGATCCTTGGCGGTCAGCTTGTTGGCCCACCAGATGGTCATCATCGAGATGCCGTAGTGGCTGGCGATCCCGGTCAGGGTGTCGCCGGACTTGACCGTGTAGCTCTCGAGCAGGGCCTTGCCGTCGGCGACAGAGGTGTCGACCGCCACTCCCTTGTAGATCGTTCCGTCGTCTGCGTAGCTCGCGGTAGGAGCGCCTGCAAGATCGCTTTGCCCGGTCGATGCTCGGGTTCCGAGTTGAACTGCCAGTTCGCGGGGATCGATCTGGTCGGTTCCACCGATCGCGATCCGCGGCGCGGAGCCCGCGCCGTCGACCGAACCTGTTGCGGCGGACGCGACGTTGGGCTGGAAGCTGATCAGGCTGGCACCAAGGACAAAGACCGCGGCGAGGATCGGGAGCATGTGCTCCGACGAAAGGCGTACCGCAAGTGAGCGCCGCATTGACATCGGGCGCGGTCGGGCCGCGTGATGGGGCGCAAGGTGCATGAGAACGGCAATCCGCGTACTGACGCTCCGCACTCTGCCAAAGGATCGGCGGTGAGCGCGGCTGGCGGTCCTGGATCGTTCGCTCTTGGTCCGGCGTAGACGCGAAATCACGCGCTCAACGCCAGCCGGGGCGTTCGTCAATATGGTCTCCTGCGGGACGGTCCCATGCGTCGGGGGTCGCACGTTCTGGGGTTGCAGACCGTCCTGAGTCGCGATGTATTCGAGCTGGGGTTCTAGTTCAGTTCAGAGCCGATGCCCGCTCCTCCGCGGGCGTCGACTTGGCCGGACCTTACCACGGGCTTTACGCGCGACGCAAACGCTTCGGGCCATGCGAACGGGGGCGCGGTGCCTCAGCCGTCGAGTGTCTTGGTCAAACCAGCGAGGAACTGGACGTTGTTGTCCGTCTTGGCCAGGCGGTTGAGGAGCAGTTCGATGCCCTCGTTGGTGCCGACCGCGGACAGCATTCGGCGCATCGTCCAGACCATCTTCAGGGTCCCGTCCTCGAGAAGCAGCTCCTCGCGGCGGGTACCCGAGCGCATGACGTCGATCGCCGGGAAGATCCGCTTTTCGCCGAGCTTGCGGTCCAGAATCAGCTCGGAGTTGCCGGTGCCCTTGAATTCCTCGTAGATCACGTCGTCCATCCGGGACCCGGTGTCAACGAGGCACGTCGCGATGATCGTGAGCGAGCCGCCCTCCTCGATCTTGCGGGCCGCCCCGAAGAATCGCTTGGGGGGATACAGCGCGATCGGGTCGATACCACCGGACAGCGTCCGACCGGACGGAGGCAGGGCCAGGTTGTAGGCGCGCGCGAGGCGGGTGATCGAGTCCATGAGGATGACCACGTCACGGCCGGTCTCGACCTGCCGCTTGGCGATCTCGAGGGCCATCTCCGCCACGTGGGTGTGGTTCTCGGTCGGCTCGTCGAACGTGGAGCTGATGACCTCGCCGTTGACGCTCCGACGCATGTCTGTGACTTCCTCGGGCCGCTCGCCGATGAGGGCGACCATGAGCAGGATGTCCGGGTAGTTGGCCGTGATGCCGTTGGCGATGTTCTTCAGGAGCATCGTCTTGCCGGCCTTCGGCGGGCTGACGATCAGGGCGCGCTGACCCTTGCCGATCGGGTTCACGAGGTTGACCAGGCGCTGGCTGAGGTTCTTCGGGTCACTCTCGAGGTTGATGAGCTCGTTCGGGTGAACCGGTGTCAGATCGCCGAAATGGGGACGCGCCCGGGCGGTTTCGATGTCAACGCCATTGACGGAATCGACCCGAAGGAGGCCCCAGTACTTCTCTTGCTCTCGTGGCACCCTGACGGCGCCGGCGACCCGGTCACCGATGCGGAGCGCGAAGCGCCTGACCTGGCTCGAGGAGACGTAGACGTCGTCGGGCCCCGGGAGGAGCCCGTGGCGGCGCATGAACCCGTAGCCCTCATCGACGATATCGAGGATCCCGGTGGCGTAGGCATGCCCGGCGCGCTCGGTCTGGGCCTGGAGGATCCGATCGACGAGATCGTCCTTCTTGTCCTCGGTCCGGGTCTCCATCTTCAGGTCCTTGCCGACCTGGCGGAGCTCCGCAACGCTCATCTCGAGCAGATCGGACACATCGAGGTCATTCCGCTCGCGGGCGGCCTCGAGCTCCTGCATCTCTTCGAATTCGCTCACCGGGGCACGCCCGACGGGGTTGCGGCGGCGCGGACGACGGTTACGTGGACGCTGATCTGGACCGGGCATCAGAAAGGGGCCACCTGCATCTGCAAGGAGGGACCAAGTCGACCGCGCGGGAAAGGGTCCGCGGCGCGGACGGATGGGGAATGAACGGAGTATGGGCCCGGCCGAGCGGGTCGTCAATGGGGTGTACTCGTTCACTACGTCCGTTACACGTCGATGCCGACGGAGGCGAGGTATTCGGCCAGGGTGAGATAGCCCAGGGACTGGTGCGGCCAGTTCAGGTGATCATGGCCACCTCGCTGATGAACGTGCCGAGGGCTGGGGCATACCAGCGGGTGATGACCCACTCTAGGTTCGTGGCTGGATCAGCCCAGCTGCCCTGGAAGCGGAAGGGCGGTAGCGATGTGCCGGTCGAGCTCGTGAGGGTGCCCCACGGGTCGTAGCGGAGGGTGGCGGATACGGCCCCGGTGGCATCGGCGGTCCAGGTAAGGTCATGGTGACCGTTGGTCCCGTAGAAGCGGACATTCGAGCCGGTCCCGGTCCAGTCGAGGCGGTGCTCGCCGGTCCAGTCGTTCCCGATGCTGACGATCACGACGCCGGTCTGGTCGTTGACGGTCTGCGCGATGGCCGTGGTC
>JANMNF010000209.1:0-4083 GCA_031373765.1 Chloroflexota bacterium | reverse complement strand
AGCAAGACCGTATAGAGCGCGATCTGTCGGCTCGTCTCGGCGACACCCTTGACCGCCGGCAGCATCGGCACACCGGCCGACGCGTAATCCCCGCGCAGGCGCAGGGCGAGTGCCCAGAAGTGGGGTGGCGTCCAGTAGAAGACGATCAGGAACAGCATGATCGCCGGCAGACCGACGTTGCCGGTAACCGCAGCCCAGCCGATGACCGGGGGCAGCGCGCCGGCGGCACCGCCGATGACGATGTTCTGGGGCGTGCTCCGCTTGAGCATGATCGTGTAGACGAAGACGTAGAACGCAATCGCGAGCAAGGTCAGGAATGCCGCGAGCAGGTTCACGAACACCGTCATCAGGGCGATCGAGATGATCCCGAGCACGATCCCAAAGCCCATCGCCCGTTCCGGGGTCACGTCGTTGGCGGGCAGCGGACGGCGGCGGGTGCGCGTCATGCGCGCGTCGATGTCCCGGTCCAGGTACTGGTTGATCGCATTCGCCGCACCCGCGGCGAGGGTTCCGCAGATGAGGGTCCAGAAGGTCAATCGGAGCCAGTCCAGCGGCTGGATACCGGGCACGTCGCGGGTCGCGAGGACCATGGCCGGCAGCGTTGTGACCAGGAGCAACTCGATGATCCGCGGCTTGGTCAGGGCGACGTAGGCCTTGATCGTTGCGCGTGTCGTCGATGGCGTGGTCCGTGCCTCGGCTGCCGGTTCGGCGGGACGTATGTCCGAGGTAGTCGAACGCCCCGCGTCGGCACTCCCGCCCGCGGGTCCCGGTTCGAGCCGCGCGCCGTAGTAGGCAGTCGCAGCAAGGGCCACGGACCCGCCCCAGATCAGTGTTCCGAGCGCGACATGGAGCGTCTGCGACCAACCGGACAGCAACGTCAGGACCTGTAGCCCGCCGACTACGACCTGGATCAGGTAGAGAACCAGAATCCCGTTGACCATCGCTTCGAGGCGCCGGACGCGTGGTGAGCGGCGTCGGGCGGCGACCGCGACGGCGACCAGGATGAGGAGCACGACGCCCGCGACGTACCGATGCAGGGCGTGCGTCGCAAACAGCGCGGCAAGATCGGCTGACGTGTCAGCGGGGAATGGGAACAGGCCCCCGTTCATCAGCGGCCAGTCGAGGAAGATGGCGCCGGCATTGCGGGCCGTGACATTCGAGCCGAACAGCAGCAGGACGAACATGGCAATCGCGGCAAATATTGCCAGCAGCGTGAACCGCTGGCTCGCACCTCGACCGGGCATCCGAGCCGGGTAGCTGGCGCGAACGAGCAGGAAGACGAGGATCCCCACCAGCGACATCGCGGCGGCGAGGTGGGCCGTCACGCTTTCACCCGAGTTGCCGAGGCGGACGGTCTCGCGCCCGAGGTAGGCCTGGAACCCGACGAGGGCCACCGCGAGAACCGAGGGCCACACGAGTGACGGTCGATCTCGATGGTCGATGATCGCGAGCGCGGCCATGCCGAGGATCAGGAACCCGATCAGCGCGGCCACCGTTCGGTGGATCCACTCGATCCAGACGTGATAGTCAGCATCGAGGCCGGGCAGGAATTGGCCCGGAAAGCAGCCCGGCCACGTTGGGCAGGCAACACCCGATTCGGTCGCGCGCACGATGACCCCGATGGTGACCAGCAGGAACGTCGTGACGACAGTGGCGGCAGCGAGGCGCTGGAAACGAGTCAAGTGACTCCGATCGGGAGGAGGTTCGTGGGCTGCGTCATTCTACGCGCGCGATCGTTCGCTTCGGCGTTGACAGCAGGCGTGGGGCTGCCGAACAAGCGGGCCACGGCGCGGAAACGCGGCTCGCCCTACGCTCTCGCCATGCGATCAGAACTTCGTGCTCCGTGGGCCGCCCTTGTCATCGTGATGCTCCTGGCCGCGTGCGGTGGCAGTCAGCTCGCATCCGACGCCCCGACCCTCGGCCCTGGACCTACTGCGAGCGACGCGATCGCATCGCCGGCAACCGGGTGCGTGGCTGCGCCGGCACCGGCCTCCAATCTTCCGGGATGGACCACCGCACCCAAGGCACCGACAGTGTTTCCGGTAGTCGTCAACAGCACGGGCAGTCTGACCTGTGGCGAAAACCGGCTGCTCTTCACGTTCCTGGACGCGACGAACCGACCGATTGGGGCCCCGGATCGAACGGCAACGGTGGCACTCTTCAACCTCGGCCGAGACGGCTCGACGGCAATCGAACGCTTCGATGGCCGCTTCGTCTGGGGGATCGAGAATGAACGCGGGTTCTACGTCGCGAACGTGACGTTCCCGGAAGCCGGAAGGTGGGGCGCGGAGTTCGCGACCACCGTCAACGGCGGCGCTCCGGAGCTTGTCCGAATGGTCTTCGATGTTGCGACCAGCTCACCGGTCGTCCGCGTCGGCCAGCCCGCGCCGGCATCGGACACACTCACCGCAGCATCCGTGGACGGCAGTCTGGTTCGCATCTCGACCGACGCGCACCCGGATCCGGCTTTCTATCGAACCTCGGTCAAGGACGCCTTGGCGGCGCACCAGCCGTTCGTGCTCATCTTCGCGACGCCGAAGTTCTGCGCGTCCGCGCAGTGCGGCCCGACCCTGGATCGGGTCAAACCACTCGCGGCCGATTTTCCGACGGTCACGTTCATCGCCGTGGAGCCGTATCTGCTCACCTATCAGAACGGGAGCCTACAACCGGTGCTCGACGCCAACGGGGACCTTCAAGCCGTGCCGGCCGTCAGTGAGTGGGGACTCCTCAGCGAACCGTGGGTATTCGTCGTGAACCGCGATGGGATCGTCACGGCGTCGTTCGAGGGCGTCGTGGCAACCGACGAGATCCGCGCCGCGACCGAGGCGATCAAGTAGACCCGGGTGGCGGACGCGTCGCGAGGGTGCTGACGACCCTCAGCTGCCGCTGGGCACCGGGGCGTCGTTGATCCGAAGCGCCATCAACGTCCCCCCGTCTTCGCGATAGGTGATGACGATCGGCTCGGCAGACCCGATGTGTTCGGCAAGGTGCCCAGGGGGAAACTCGACGCCGTTCTGGAGCGAAGCCAACGAGAAGACCAGGGTCGTGCCGCCCGCCACGCGGAGCGTGAACGAGCGAACGTCCGTCAGCGAAACAGCATCGACGGCAATGACCACGCCTGTGGCCGACGACGTGCGCGGGGTCAGGGCGACGACCACGACGCTCGCACTAACGGCGAGGACGACCGCGATCAGGACCAGGCGCCACCGCACCGGCTGGCTACCGATTGACCGTGCCGGTACTGCCCGGCGCGTACAGCGGCATCCCTGCCGCACAGAGCGGGCAACCGGATCCGGCCTCGTAGGTCTCGAGGTCCATCGACCACAGGGCTCGGACCGGGTAGACGCGTCCGGACGTCGGCGAGGTCACGCTGGCCTTGCCGCCGCTCCGATCGACGATCACGGCACACTCGACGATCTCGCCGCGCATCGCCTCGACGGCCGGAAGCATCGCGACGAGCGATCCGCCCGTGGTCAGAATGTCGTCGACGAGCAGGACACGCTGCCCGGGTTCGATGTGGAAACCGCGCCGGAACTCCCGACGTGACGCGCCATCGGTGCCGGAGACCTCCTCGGCGAAGATTGCCGGCGTCCCCAGTTGTCGGCCCGTTTCGAACGCGAGGATCACGCCCCCGGTCGTCGGGCCCGCGACGAGGTCGACGGTCGGTAGGCCGGCTTCGTCGCGATGGGAGCCGGCAATGAACGAGCACAACTCGCTGGTCGCCGCGGGATCGGAGAGTACGGTGAAATACTCGAGGAAGGCGTCCGATTGACGACCGCTCTTGAGCAGGAAGTGGCCGTCCCGGAGCGCCCCGGAACTCCGGAACAGCGCCTCGGTCCGTCGCGCGATCTCGGCCCGGGCGACGAGTTCCACGCTCCGCTTGATCGTCGTCATGGACCCGAGTGTAGGGTGCGTGACGGTTTTGCGGTCGGTGCCCCGGGGGCCCAGCGGCGGTTCGACCGGCGCTAAGCGCCCGGCGGTGAAGCGTCCGGCGGCGCAGCGCCCGCTCCGGGGCCGAACCCCGGCATGACGGGAGTGCCACCGCGGCGCCGAAGGAGGACCCAGGCGATGCCGGCGAACAGC
>JANMNF010000172.1:0-13496 GCA_031373765.1 Chloroflexota bacterium | reverse complement strand
TCGGCGGGTCGTTTCGTCGAGCGATATCCCCTGGCAGCTCTACGAGTGGGGCCAACCAGACCAGCAGCCGGTCGTGCTGATCCACGGGGTCACGTCGAACGCGGAGACGTTCTGGCGGATGGCGCCGGCCATCGCCGCGTCGGGTCGCCGCGTCATCCTGGTCGACCTGCCGGGCCACGGCCGGACCGGCCACTGGCAGGGCCGTCATCGGTTTGCCGACACGGCCGCGGATGTGGCCGCGCTCCTCGATGCCGCCGGGCTGCTCCACCCGCTTCTCGCGGTCCTCGGGCACTCCTGGGGCGGGATGGTCGTTGCCGCCTTGCCCTCCCTGGGGATTCGGCCCGACCGTCTCATTCTCCTGGACCCGCCGGCACTCCCGGTCACGGTCATGGAGCTGATGACGCACGACCCGCTTGAGCGCAAATACGACGACCTCGCCGAGGCTGTGGCCGCGATCAGTTCGGTCAATCCCGGCTGGTCCGACGGCGACATTCAGGCCAAGGCGCTCGGGCTCACCCAATTCGATCTTGGCGCCGTGGAAGCAATCCTCCTCGAGAACGGCGATTGGGATGGGGGCCTCGGCGCACTCGCGGACCCGGGGGCGGATGGTCTCTCGATCTGGCTGATCCGGGGCGAATTCAAGGATGGCAGCCTGATCCCGGACGCCGCCCTGCCGGCCTATGTCGCCCGGATCGGGGCGGATCACATCATCACGATCGCCGATGCTCCGCATTCCCCGCAACGCCTATATCCCGAAGCAACGGTAGTCGCGATCCTGCGCGCGCTCGAGTCCTAGCCTCGATCAGTCCCTCGGCCCTTAGCGAACTCGCGGCGTCGCGGTGTCGCGGGGCGTTGACGGCGGTCTAGCCGCGAGCGAGGCGCCTATGGACCGCAATCGCCCGTTGATAGGCGGCGACATACGACGGGGCGGAACCCGTTCGCCAGTCGAAATCCACTGCCATGCCTCGGTCCACCAGCGCGTCCCAGTCCGGCCCGCCAGTATCGAATCGCGCCGCGAACGCGCGGCAGGCCCAGACGAGGTCGTCGGCTGTCGCGTTCCGGAAGACGAAGCCCGTTCCCGAACCGGGATGATCGTGTTCATCGATGACCGTGTCCGCGAGCCCGCCCGTGGCGTGGACGATGGGCGGTGTCCCGTACCGGAGCGCGACCATCTGACCGGTCCCGCACGGCTCGAAGCGAGACGGCATGAGGAACCCGTCGGCGCCCGCGTAGATCCGGCGCGCCATATCTCGGTCGAACCGTTCGATCAGCGCGACACGATCCGGCCGGGCCGTCGCCAGGTCTCGCAGCGCCGCGACGAGTTCCGCGGGACCGGAACCCTGGACCACAAAGCGGAAGCCGTCTGCGAGGAGCCTCGGTGCGGCCTCGGCCACCAGGTCGAATCCCTTCTGCGGATCAAGTCGCCCGATCATGCCGAGGACCGGACGCGGATCGGAGGGGTCCATGCCCACGCGTCCCAGAAGATCCGCGCGACATGCGGCCTTTCCGGTCCGAGCCATCCGCGAGAAGGGCGCCGCGATAGCCGGATCGTGATCCGGATCCCAGAGGTCCGTATCGAGCCCGTTCAGGATCCCGAAGAACCGATCTCCGCGCGAACGGAGCGCTTCGTCCAGGCCCATCCCGAATTCGGGCGTCAGCGCTTCCGCGGCAAATCCCGGGCTGACAGTATTGATCAAATCTACGCCGAGGATCGCCGCGCGGAGGAGGTCAACGCCCTTGCCGCGGGGCGTGGCCGAAACCCATTCGGGACCCAGTTCCTTCACGTGCTCGGGCTGGGTCCAGCCGTGATAGGCGAGATTGTGGACCGTGAGCAGGGTCGCCGGGCCCATGGCAGTCCCCAGGCCCGTGGAAGCCCCCCGGCCCGATGAGGCCGCCGCGTCCCTGAGATAGCGGACCGTTGGGGCCGCGTGCCAATCGTGGAGGTGGAGGACGTCGGGCTCACGGCCCTCGGCCCGCATCACCTCGAGCGCGGCGCGGCAGAACAGGGCGAACCGCGCGGCGTTGTCGGCGTAGTCACCCGATGCGTCGCCGTAGTAGCCGCCCGCGCGGTCGAACGACGCGGGGTGGTCGATGAGGCGCAGACGGTAGCCATCAGCCCGGAGGTCGACCACATCGACCGCCGTCCTCGTGCCCGCGCGGCTCACAGGTTTGGCAACGCGAATGGTCTGCCGACCCAGGATCCGGTCGGCTGGCACGTCCATCCCGCGATAGCGCGGCAGGAAGACATCGATCGGGGTCTCGAGATCGTCGCCGGGCAGGGTTCCGAGCGCCCGCGCCAGAGCATCAACGACATCGGCCAGACCGCCGGTCTTGGCCCACGGTTCGCACTCGGCGGCGATGAACGCGACGCGGATCGACATGAGGACGATGGTAGCGCCCGGCGATGCCCAGTCGGGACCACGACCAGCACGTGACGAAACCACGCCCGTGGCGGGTTGCTGAACCGGTACAATGCGCGGCGAATGGACCCCCTCGTGCGTATTCCGTCGGTCCGCCCGACCGTTCTCCGCGTCCCTCCAGCCCTCGCGGGACTGGAGCGGCTTGCCTACAACCTGTACTGGGCATGGCACCCGAGCGCAAAGGCCCTGTTCAGTCGCCTCGATCCCATCGCCTGGAGTCGCAGTCACAACCCGGTGGCGATCCTGTCCGGGCCGATTCGGTGGGCCGACTTCCTCGACAACTCCGATTTCGTCGCCGCGTACAACGAGGTCATCGAGGCCTTCGATCGCTACCTCGCCAACGGTCACGATCACTGGTTCCACCAGCGCCACGGCAATGAACTGACCGGCCCGATCGCCTATTTCTGTGCCGAATACGGCATCCATGAGTCGCTCGGCATTTATTCCGGCGGTCTCGGCGTCCTCGCCGGCGATCACCTCAAGACCGCAAGCGACATGTCCTTGCCCTTCGTCGGGGTCGGGCTCCTCTATCGGCGTGGCTATTTCCGGCAGACCATCGACGCCGACGGGCACCAGGAACATGCCTACCCGAACTACGACCTGTCGCGGTTGCCGTTGACCAGGGCGCTCGATCGGACTGGCGACCCCCTGTCGGTGACGGTCCAGCTGCCGGGCCGGGACGTCAGCGTCGACGTCTGGACCGCCCAGGTCGGGCGCGTTCCAGTGCTCCTTCTGGACACGGATACACCCGAGAACCACCGGGCCGATCGGCCGATCACCCACATCCTGTACGTCCGCGGCCGGGAAATGCGCCTCCACCAGGAGCTGGTCCTCGGCATCGGCGGCGTGCGGGCCATTCGAGCTCTGGGGATCGAGCCTGCGGTCTGGCATTTGAATGAGGGCCACTCGGCGTTCCTGCTCGCGGAGCGAGCGCGAGAGGCTGTCGCCGCTGGTGCGACCCTGGAAGATGCCTTCGCCGAAAACCGCAAGAACAGCGTCTTCACGATCCACACGCCCGTCTCGGCGGGTAATGAACGCTTCGACGGCGACCTCGTTCGCCAGATCGCCGGGCCGCTGCTCGAAGGAGATGGCCGACCTGACACGGGCGGCGTGCCGATCGATCGCCTCCTTGAAATCGGCGTCGGAGCGGACGGCGATACCGGCCACTTCGACATGACGGCCTTCAGTCTTCGCCTGACGGTCGGTGCAAACGCGGTAAGCCTGCTGCATGCCGAGACCGCCAACGCCACCTGGAGCGACGTGGTCCCCTACCCGATTCTCGGGATCACGAACGGCGTGCACACCCCGACCTGGGTGGGTCGTCCGATCGCGGCCCTACTCGAACGACAGCTCAATGCTGACCTCGATCACATGGATCCCGGTGCGCCGGCAAGTCGCTGGTGGGAGCGCATTGACGAGATCTCCGACGCCGATCTGTGGGCGGCCCATCTCCGCCAGAAGCGCGAGCTCGCGCACTTCGCCCGCGGCCGCCTGCGCGTCCAACTGGCGCGACACGGCGAGGCCCCGCGGACGCTCGATGAGCTCGAGAACGTGCTCGATCCAGACGCCCTGACGATCGGCTTCGCTCGGCGCTTTGCGACCTACAAGCGGAGCGGCATGATCTTCACCGACGTGGACCGCCTGGCGAAGCTCGTCCATGACACGGACCGCCCGCTCCAGATCATCTTCGCCGGCAAGGCCCATCCAGCGGATCGGCCCGGCCAGTCCGTGATCCAGCAGATCTTCTCCCGCTCGCGCAGTGCGGCGCTACGCGGACGCGTGTTCATCCTCGAGGACTACGACCTCCGGATCGGGCGGTTCCTGGTTCAGGGTGTCGACGTCTGGCTCAACAACCCGCGGCGCCCGCTCGAAGCATCCGGGACGTCCGGCATGAAGGCGGCGGCCAACGGCGTCGTCAACGCCAGCGTCCTCGACGGCTGGTGGGACGAGGGCTTCGATGGCGACAACGGCTGGGCCATCGGTGGACGCGACATGAACCCGGACGAGGCTGCACAGGACTGGGCCGACTCACAGGATCTGTACCGGATCCTGGAGCAGGAGATCATTCCGGCGTACTACCAGCGCGACGCCGACGGCATGCCCACCGAATGGCTCGGCTGGATGCGGCGCTCGATGGCCAAGGCGCTGTGGCGCTTCTCGACGACCCGGATGCTGCGCGAGTACGCGGAGCAGCTCTACCTCCCGGCAGCGGGCATCAAGACGAAGGAACCGACGGCGCGCTGACGATCCCCTGACCGACTCGACTTCGAAGGGTCAGTCGCCCAGCAAGACCGCCGCGCTGCGCGGATCGAGCGTGACCGTTCCCCGATCCTCGTCGATCACGATGCGCCCGATCGTGAGTTCCTCGCGTTCGTCGAGCCCGACCAGCACGTCGCGGCCTAATTCGAGCGTCCGGGCGTCGTCTCCTGCGTTGACGAGGACGATGCCGCGGTGCCCATCAGCCTCGCGACCCAGGACGATCGCCCGATCGCTGGCCGCCAGAACCGAGACGTCCCCGCGGCGGAGCGCCACGGAGTCGCGCCGAGCGGCGATGGCGGACCGTACATAGGCCCGGTGGTCGAGGGCGGCCTCGCCGGCATCGGCGAGACGCTGCGGGTACGAACGACGGCAATCCGGATCGGGTCCGCCGCTCATCGCAAGCTCGTCCCCGTAGTAGATGGACGGCGTACCAGGCAGGCTGAGCTGGAGCAGGGTCGCGATCCGGAGCCGGAGGGAATCCTCGCCGAGAACGGACATCGCGCGCGGCGAGTCGTGGCTCCCGAGCAGGTTGTACTGGACCGCCGTCGTTTCGGCTCGGTTCATGGTGAGATTCCGCGTGAGGGCGTCAGCGAAGCCCCGCCCGTCCAGGTCCACGAGGTTGTCCCGGTAATTCTGCTGACCGGCGGCCAGCTGATGGTCGATGTGGGTGCCACCCACGAAGCCGAGGATGGCCATCGTCAGCGGGTAGTTCATCAGGGCATCGAAGCGATCGCCGATCAGCCATTCGGGCGCGTCGACCCAGATCTCGCCGACCAGATAGGCCTCCGGATTGATCGCCCGGACGCGGGATCGGAATTCCGGCCAGAACGTCGGATCTTCGACGTCCTGGGGCACGTCGAGTCGCCAGCCGTCGATGCCGAAGCGCGTCCAGTGCTCGACAACCTGCATCAGGTATTCGCGGACCGGCGGATGCTCCACCCGGAGTTTCGGCAGGCCCGGGACGTCCCACCAGGATCGGTAGCCACGCGTGCCCGGCTCGCCGCACAGGTGCTCGTCCACGAGAACGCTCCGGCGACCATCGAGGACATCGGCATCCAGGTAGAACCAGTCCCGGTACGGCGAGGCACCGCCTGATTCGATCACGTGCTGGAAGGGCCAGAAGCCGCGGCCCACGTGGTTCAGGACGCCGTCCAGGATCACCCGCATCCCTCGCTCATGGGCGCGGTCCAGCAGTTCGCGAAGCGCCGGATCGCCGCCGAGCAGCGGGTCGACGGTCATGAAGTCGTAGGTGTTGTAGCGGTGGTTCGAGGCCGCCGTGAAGATCGGGTTCAGGTACATGGCGGTGATCCCGAGGTCAACGAGCTCATCGAGCCGATCGGCCAACCCGAGCAGGTCCCCGCCCTTGAATCCGTGGAGGGTGGGCCGGTCCGACCACGGTTCCATGGGACCCGGATCGGGCACCCGTGAGCTTGATGCGAACCGATCCGGAAAGACCTGATAGAAGACGGCGTCCCGAGCCCAGCTCGGTGCCTCTGAGTTCTGCTCGTCGGAGCTCATCGCGCTGCCCTGGTTCGGGTCGCGGCCCTGCGAGTGCGCGCGGCCGGAGTGACATACTCGTTGGCACATGAACGTTGATTCACCGGTTCGAATGCCCCTGTGTTGAAACGCTCATTGGAGGGATCGGCCAACCGCGGCGTGCGGGCCGCCCGGCTGGCCATCTTCATGGCCGCAGTGTCACTGATCGGAGCAGGCTGCGGATCCTCCCAACCGACGGTTGACCCGTTGACCTCACCCGAGCCGAGCGTAGGTTCGGTTGCCTGTCCGGCCGCGACGACGATGCCTCTCCAGCCCGGCGGATGGTGGACCAATCGGGTCTTCTACGAACTCTTCGTCCGCTCGTTTGCCGACGCTGACGGGAATGGTATCGGCGATCTTCGAGGCCTGACGGCTCACCTCGACTATCTGAGCGACGGCGCGGCCGGGACAGGCGATGACCTGGGTGTTGGTGGCATCTGGCTGATGCCCATCTTCACGTCCGGCAGTTATCACGGATACGACGTGATCGACTACGAGCAGGTCGATCCTCGGTACGGGGACCTCGAGTCGTTCGCCGCATTCATCGACGCCGCTCACCGGCGTGATCTGGAAGTCGTCCTCGACCTCGTGATCAATCACACCTCGTCTGAGCATCCGTGGTTCAAGGACGCGCTCGCGGGCGGGCCGCACCGGGACTGGTACGTCTGGCGCAACAGCGACCCTGGCTGGCCCGGCTTCGCGGGTGGCTCGCCATGGCACGAGACCCCATCCGGCTGGTACTACGGCGCCTTTGGGGCCCGGATGCCGGATCTCAACCTGACCAATCCGGCCGTCACTGCGGAGATCGAGCGGATTGCTCGCCTGTGGCTGGACCGTGGCGTGGACGGATTTCGGCTCGACGCCGCCAAGCACCTGATCGAGATCGGCCCGGCCGCGCAGGTCAACACGCCCGATACGATGGCCTGGCTGTCCTCGTTCCGCGATGCCGTGCACGCAACGCACCCCGAGGCACTCGTGCTCGGCGAGGTGTGGGAGCCCCGCGTCGTGACCTCGGGGTATGTGACCGACGGGTCGCTCGACATGGCGTTTGACTTCGGCTTCGGGCCGGCCGCTCTCGGTGCGGCTCGACTCGGAGATGCCGCGACCCTGACCGCGGGTATTTCGGAATTGGCCGATCGCTATCCGACCGGGGGCGTCGCGACGTTCCTCACGAATCACGATCAGGCGCGGACGATGACCGAGCTCCGTGGCAACCGCGCCGCGGCGGGCCTGGCCGGGGAGGCGCTCCTGACCAGCCCGGGCGTCCCGTTCATCTACTACGGCGAGGAACTCGGCCTGCAGGGCACCAAGCCCGACGAAGACATCCGAACCCCGTTCGCGTGGACCCCGACCGGCCCCGGCTACGGATTCACGACGGGTTCGCCCTGGGAACCGTTCGGCCCGAACCCCCAGACCGTGAACGTGGCCTCGGAGACCGACGATGCCGGCTCCCTGCTCACCACCTACCGGACCATGGTCAATGTCCGGAACCTGGTGCCGGCGCTCGCCCGTGGCGCGGCCTGGCGCGTTGATGTGGCGCGCCGCGATCTGGCGGTCACCCTGCGCTGGGACGGCAGCAGCGGCGCGCTGGTCATCCAGAATCTCGGCGACCTTCCGGCAGAATCGCCAACGCTGAACCTCGCGTCCGGGCCGATCTGCGGACAACCCCACGCGAGCGTCATCTATCGATCGGTCTCCGGAGGCGAGACCCTGGTGGCTGCGGATCCGGTCATCGGTCCAGACGGTGGGCTGAGCGACTACGTGCCGCTTCCGCGAGTCCCGGCGTTCACGACGGTCGTGATCACGCTCAACCCTTGACGCCGCCGATCGCCAGGCCGGACGTGATCCAGCGCTGGACGATGAAGTAGACGATCGCCGGCGGAACAGCGAACAGGATCGCAAAGGCGGAGAACAGGGACCACGGCGTGCTCGAGAACTGGCCGACCATCGCATTGAGGGCGAGGGCGAGGGTGTGGTCCTTGACGTTGCCGGAAAGGAACGTCGAGGTGAAGTAGAACTCCGTCCAGCCCGCGATGAAGCCCAGGAACGCCGTTACGGCGAGCGCCGGCACGGCCAGCGGCAGGATGATCTGGAGGAACGTCTGATTCACGCTGGCGCCATCGACGGCCGCCGCCTCCTCGAGGTCTCGGGGAATCGTATCCAGGTAGCCCTTGAGGTTCCAGATCGCGAACGGCAGCAGGCCCGAGACGATGGCCAGCCCCACGCCGAGGAGCGATTGCCGCAGGTTGAAGTCACCGATGAGCGGCAGGTCGATCCGGATCGAGTTGAGCAGCACGAACAGCGGCACCAGCGTCGCCACGGCCGGTAGCATCAGGACGCCGAGGATCGCAATCATCAGCACCTGCCGGCCCGTGAACGTGAGGCGTGAGAACGCGTACGCCGCGGACACGCCGATCGCAACGGAAATCAGCGAGGTCCCGAGCGCGATCTTCAGGCTGTTGAGCGTGAGTTCGAGGAAGGTGATGGCGTTGTTCGTTGGCTGGCGAAAGACCTGCGCGTACGCCTCGAGCGTCGCACCGGGCGGAATGATGTTCAGCCCGAGCGGCCTCGATCGGTTGAGCGGATCCAGCGACAGGCTCACGACCCACACGATCGGAAACAGCACGGTGAACAGGACGACCAGGCACAGGATCTGGAGTCCGAACTGGCGAACGAGCCCGGGCTGATCCCGTCGGCTCCAGAGCGCGAACCTGGATCGAGGCTTCCGGCTGCTGAAGGCAGGTGCAGTCATCGTTCCGACCTCACAGGCTGTAGCTCTGGGTCGCCTTGGTCAGGCGGTTCGCGACGAGCGTGATCGCGAGGAGGATGAAGAACATGATCACCGCGAAGGCGGCGGCGACACCGTAGAGACGCTGCTCATTGGCCAGCCGGTACGCCTGCGTCACGAGCAGTTCGGTCCTGCCCGCCGGGCCGCCGCCGGACATGAAGAACGACAGGAAGAACAGGTTGAACGTGATCACGAACCCATAGATCGCGTACGGGATCATCGCCGGCCGTAGGTAGGCCATTGTGATGTGCCGGAACCGCTGGCCCGCGGACGCGCCATCGATCTCGGCGGCTTCGTACAGCTCGTGTGGAATGCTCTGCAGTGCGCCCGTGGCGACGACCGAGTTGAGTGGCCAGCCCAGCCAGGTGTTCGTTGCCAGCATGGCGTAGAAGGCCAGCGGCAGGGACAGGTTGGGGCCGCCGCTCCACGACGGGAGGAGCCAGTCGATCGGTGACTGGACCTGGCGAAGCCAGTCGATGTGGAAGATCTCCGGCGACATACCGAGGAACCGACCCATGGCCGCGATCAGCAGGTTGATCGCGCCGTTCTGGGCGTCGAACATGTTCGCCCAGACGGTCGCCACGATGATCGGCGGGATGACCACTGGCAGGATGAACATCGCCCGGTAGAACTTGCGGAATTTGAGGCCCTTGGCGTTCAGGAGCAGGGCGATCCCGACCCCAAGGACGAGATGGATCGCGACATTCGTGATCGCCCACCACAGGTTGTAGATCACGATCCGGAAGAAGTTGTAGTTCGGGATGGCGAGCTGACTGGCGATGACGTCGACGTAGTTCTTGAGGCCCACGAAGTCGGGCGTCAGGCCGAGTCGAAGATTCAGGTGAACCAGCTGCATGTCCGTGAACGACATCCAGACCTGGAATGCGAGCGGATAGATGGTGATGATGCTCATCACGAGGAAGGCCGGGACGAGGTACAGATAGGCAATCCGGCTCGACCGCCCCGTTCCCACGAGGCGGGACATCAGCGAGCGTTTGGAGACCATCGCGTCGGCCACGAAACTTCCCTCGGGCTACCTGATCTGCCACAGAGTACGCCGGACGGGGCGCCGCTAGACGCCCCGTCCGACCGATCCCGACCCGCGGGGTCGGGATTCACTTACCGGTGTGTGCGGCTACTTCCCGAGCGTGGTGCACGCCTCGGCCACGAGGGCCGTGGTGGCGCCACCGGCGGAGCCATCGTCCGGAACTGCCTTGGACCATGCGTCGCCGAATGGGCCCCAGTAGTTGCCGAACTGTTCGATCTGCGGTCGGGCGTCACCCAGCAGGATCGCGTCCGTGAAGCCCTTCACGAGCGGATCGAGGACGGTGACGTCCTTGGCTGCCGGCACGTGGCCGGCAATGTCGACGTACGTTCGCTGGGCCGCCGAGGAGACGAGCTCCTTGGCGACCGCAACGGCGAGGTCGATGTTCTTGGATGCTGCGTTGATGTACCAGCCGTCGACGCCGGCCATGGTCTTGGCCGGGCCGCCGGAGCCAGCGACCATCGGAGCAACGGCGAGACCGGGGCGCGCCGACTTGTAGTCGCCGAGCGTCCAGTTGCCGTTGAACATGATGTCGATCTGGCCGTTGATGAAGGCGTCGTTGACCTTGCCGTAATCGGAGTCAACGAGCCCACCGGCATCCTTGAGCTGCTTGGCGAATGCCAGGGCATCGGCCACGCCGCTGTTGGCGTCGGCGACGCACTTGCCGGCATCGTCGAAGATCTTGCCGCCGAAGGCGGAGTACAGGCCCCAGCCGAAGTAGGCGCCGGTGATCATGCCGACCTTGCCGCCGCCCTTGACGTAGGCGAGAAGCTCGTCGGTCGTGGTCGGAGGTGTCGCCACCTTGGCAGTGTCGTAGTACATCGCCACGGCCTTGAGGGACTCGGGGACCATGTAGACGGCCCCGTCGACCTTGGAGCCGGAGACGGCGACGTCGATCGTGTTGGCGAGGACGTCATCGATCTTGCCCGTCAGGTCCACAAGGTACTTGCCACGGGCTTCTGCGCCGAGGCTGTCGTTCGGACCGATGAACATGTCGGGGCCGCCACCGGCGCCGGACTCGGCCTCGAAGTTCTTGTAGAGGTCATCGAACTTGACTTCGACGGCGTCGATGGTCAGGTCCGGGTACTTCGCCTTGAGGTCTTCGAGGATCCGCGAGAATGCGCGGAACTCGGCAGACCCGCCGGACGAACCGTAGGCGTGCCAGACGGTCAATGCGCCCGTCAACGGAACAGGCCCGCTGTCGGTCGGTGCGGGCGAGCTGCCCGTGCTCGGCGCGGTGGACGGTGCCGTGCTGGCCCCGCCTCCACAAGCCGCCGCGATGATCGCGACGACACCGAGCAGCGCCAGGAAGCGCTTGCGTGTCTTCATGATTCGGTCTTCTCCTCCAACTGTTGACGATCGCCAGCCGGATCGTCCGGCTCGAGATCTCGGGACCCGGTCGCACCGAGGCCCACTACGCATGTCTGGTCCGGCGGATGCGGACCAACCCAGTGCTCACGCCTTGTCGTCGGGCACCTCCTGCCGCAACGGCGGCACGACAGCGGTGGACCCGCGAACGACAAGGTGCGTGGCGAATTGGTGCTGGGCCGGCTCCAGCGGGTTCCGTCGAGGACCTCCGTCGATGACGAGGCGGACCGCCTCTTCGCCCTTCTGGCGGTTCGGCTGGTGGACCGTGGTCAGCGGTGGATCGGTGTATTGGGCGACATCGAGATCATCGAACCCGACGACGGACAGGTCGGCCGGCACGCGCAGGCCAAGCTCCCGAGCCGCTCGCAGCGCGCCGATCGCCATGGCGTCGCTCATGGCGAGGACGGCGGTCGGGCGCTGGCCAGCCGCCCATGCCTTGTGAAACGCCTCGATGCCGCCCTCCATGCTGGCCGGACCGAGCACGACGGCGTCATCCTGGATCGCAATCCCCACGTCGGCGGCGGCGGCGCGATATCCGCGCAGGCGTCGCGAGGTTACCCAGGCGGGCTCCGCGGCGGCACCCGCCGACGGCGGCTCGATCCCGATGACCAGGAAGCTTCGATGGCCGAGACCAACCAGGTGGGCCGCAGCCGCCCGTGCGCCGGTTTCGTCGTCGACCAGGATGGCCGGCTCATCCGGCAGTGCCGTTGAATCGACGAGGACGTAGGGAATGCCTGAGCGTCGGATCTGGCCGATCTCGGGATGATCGGCGCCCAACCCGACCGCGATGATCCCATCCACGCTGGCCCGGTCCACGGCGCGAGCGAGGGACCCGTGGAGAGGCGAGATGAACTGCACCGCGAGCCCGGCAGCCTCGGCGGCCGTCGCGACACCGGCCGCGAACTCACCGAAGTACGGGTTCGCGAAGATGACGTCGAGCGCCTGTGGCGTCAGGATGCCGACCGTCCAGGTCCGGCGTTGGGCCAGCATCCTGGCCACTGGATCAGGTCGATAGTCGAGCCCGGCGGCAACATCCCGAATGCGCGCGACCGTATCGGTGCTCAGGCGTTCGGGCGTGTTGAAGGCGAACGAAACTGCCGCCTTTGATACACCTGCAGCGCGCGCCACATCCGCGATCGTCGATCGTCGCGTTGCCTGCTCCACCAACGCCTCCAAGGCCTCCGAGATCCTCTCGGAACCGAGCGGTCGGGCCACCGTGTATGATCGGGCCGCGAACATGAAAAACGGTTTAGCAAACCGGTTTACGGGAACGTATCAGCGTGCCCGGACGGTGTCAAGATCCAGATGTCATGGAGTCGGCGGTGACTCGACGTATCGGCCTTGCTCTGACCCTCCACAATCACCAGCCGGTCGGCAACTTCGGCTGGGTCATCGAAGAAACGTACGCAGCCGCATACCTGCCGATGGTCGAAGCCCTGGAGCGGCACCCGAGCGTACGGATGGGCCTTCATTACACCGGCCCGTTGCTCGAGTGGATGGTCCGCGAGCACCCGGACTTCATCGACCGCGTACGCGCCCTCGCGACGAGCGGCCAGGTTGAGATCCTCGGCGGCGGGTACTTCGAGCCGGTCCTGGCGTCCATTCCCGAACGTGATCGGATCGCCCAGCTGGTTCGCATGGCGGACGAGATCGAGCGGACCTTCGGCCGTCGGCCCACCACAGCCTGGTTGGCCGAGCGGGTCTGGGAGCCGAACCTGCCGACATCGCTGGTCGCGGCGGGCTATCGGTCAACGATCCTCGACGATTCTCACTTTCGGGCCGCGGGCGTGGCCGAGGACGCGATGTGGGGGCCCTACGCAACGGAGGATCAGGGCCAGCTGATCTCGGTTTTCGGCACCGAGCAGGGGTTGCGCAACCGGATCCCGTTTCGACCGGTCGAGGACGTCATCGAGCACCTGCGCCTGAGTGCGACCGAGGATGGATCCCGCCTCGGAACCATGGGTGACGATGGCGAGAAGTTCGGCGCGTGGCCGTCGACCGACCGCCTGTGCTGGGGTGAGGAACGCTGGGTCGATCGGTTCTTCGAGGCGCTCGAGGACAACGCCGACTGGCTCGCGAC
>JANMNF010000169.1:0-3202 GCA_031373765.1 Chloroflexota bacterium | reverse complement strand
CGCTCGGCATTCCCGAGGCCGACTGGGGTTGGATCAACGATCTCCGAGACCGGGATATCCACAATGCGGCCTCGGCCGTGATCGACTATCGGACCGGCGAGATCCTCGCCTACGGTGGCAGCGCCGGGTACTACGCCGCGGGCGATGTCGCGTTCGACCCGAAGTACGACGTGCTGTCGGTAGGATTCCGCCAGCCCGGGTCCGCGATCAAGCCCATCAACTACATCACCGGGATCGACGACGGCTCCATGACCGCCGCCACGATGTTCATGGACGTCACCACCAATTTCGGTGGCCAGAAGGCGTTCATCCCGACACAGGCCGACAAGTACGAACGCGGGCCGGTACGCCTGCGCTCAGCCCTCCAGTTCTCGCTGAACATCCCGTCCATCAAGGCCGGCCTGATCAATGGCCTGGATCACCTGTTCCAGCGCATGAAGGACTTCGGACTGACCTTCCAAAGAGGCATCGTGCCGGTCACATCGATGTCGATCGGAACCCTTGAGGTCCACCCGATCGATCTGCTGTCAGCATATGCCGCGATTGCCGACGGCGGCACGCTCCTGCCTCGGAAGATGATCATCGAGATCCGGGATGCGAGCGGCGAGGCGTTCTATCCAACCGCCGCCGACGTCACGACGGGCACGAAGGTGGCAAGTGCCCAGGCGTCCTACATCGTTACCGACATCCTCCAGGGCAATACCGTCAAGACCGTGAACCCATACTGGGCGAAGTGGGCGATCCTTGAGAAGGGCAAGCGCCGACCGGCCGCGTACAAGACGGGCACGACATCGGATAACAAGGACGTCCTTGCGTACGGCTTTCTCGCACCGCCCGAGGATCCCGTCGCACCGGCACTCGCCGTTGGCGTGTGGATGGGCAACTCCGACTCGACCCCGAACGGCGGGAGCCTGTCGCTCGATTCCTCGGCGCCGCTCTGGTCGCGCATCCTTACCGAGATCAGTGCCGGGACGCCGGTCACCGATTTCACGCGACCCGCCGGGATCAAGACGGCCGAAGTCGATGCCTTCAGCGGGCTCCTGCCCGGGCCCTACACCACCAAGAAGGTCACCGAGCTGTTCGTCGAGGGCACCGTCCCGACCCGGATCGACGATCTCCATATCGAACTGGACATCGATGAGGCCACCGGCAACCTGTGGCAGGACGGTTGTACCGGCCCCATGATCAAGAAGGGCTTCCTCGACTTCAGCAACGTCGAGCCGCGCTTCCCGGCCTGGCAGGAGTACACCCAGAACTGGGCTGCACGCGCCGCCAAGGGCTCGGGCGTCTCACGAAGCCCGGAGAAGACGCGGACCAGCTACTTCTATGCCAACAGCTTCGCGCCATTCGGCAAGAGTTGGGGCGGGGTCTTCGCGCCAACGGTCATCTGTTCGCCGGCCCCGCCTCCGACCTGCGACCCCGGAACGTCCTTCGATCCACTCGCCACGTTCGATCCGCTCGGCTCTCCGCTCCCGACACCGTGTATTGAACCGACCCCCAGACCGTCGAAGCCCGGTGGTGGGAAACCCACGCCGTCGCCCAGTCCCCTGCCCTCGATCCCGCTGCCCGTTCCAGGTCAGACCCCGGCTCCACGACGGCCTCGCCGTCTGGTTCGGCGACGGTTCATTCGCGGGATCGACGCGGCCTGAACGACGCGCTGGGTTCGAGTCAGCCGAGGCTGACGATCGTGGCGCCGTCCCCACCTTCACCCCGGCCGCCCGGCCGAACGTCACCTGCGAGTGGATGCGCGGCCGCGGCCGTCCGGACGGCGTCCCGCAGGGCCCCGGTGCCCATGCCATGAATGACCGTGACTCGGGGCAGGGACGCCAGGGAAGCGTCCTCGAGGTAGCGTTCCAGCGCCTCGAGCGCTTCCTCGACGCGGGCGCCCCGCAGATCGAGCGAACTCGGCACCGAGCGGGAACGAGCGCTCATCACGTCAGCGGCCGATGTCGTCGTGCTGCCAGCGTCGGCTCGCGGATCGCCGAACCGTCCGTCGGCACGCGGTTCCGGCAATAGCGCGTCGACAAGTTCCTCCACGGGTACCCGCACGCGGATGGATCCGGACGCCAGACTGGCAATCCGGCCGTCGCGCTCGAGGGCAACGATTCGACCCTCCCAACCGCCGGAACGGCTTCGAGCACGGTCGCCGATCGCCCAGCGCCGATCGGGATCTGCGGGCGCGGGCGCTTCTTCGGCGGGGTCCGCCCCGAGATCGGGCAGGAGGGCCACGCCGGCCTCGATCCGCTCCAGGGCCTCATCGAGGGCTGGTGCGGCAAGCTGACCACGTTCCAGCGTCGCTCGCAGGGCCTCGACCTCGGCACGAACGTTCGCCAGTAGCCGCTCAGCCTCCTCCCTCGCGGCCCGGATGCCCTCCTCGCGCTCCTGGCGCGCCCGTCGTCGCTCCTGATCGGCGAGCCGGAGGGCTTCGATGGCTCGAGCATCGGCGTCGCGAGCATTGGCCAGGGCGTCGGTGGTTGCCCCCTCGGTCTCCCGAATCTGCGCAAGTGTCGCCTCGAAGTCGCGCTGGGCGTCGGTCAGCCGTGACCGTGCGTCGTCCACGACGGCCGCGGGCAATCCCAGGCGCTCCGCAATCGCGAATGCCTGCGAACCGCCCGGCAGCCCGATCGTCAGGCGGTAGGTTGGGCTGAGCGTCTGCAGGTCGAATTCCACCGCGGCATTCGAGGCAGCAGGCGTCGTATGCGCGTAGGCCTTGAGCTCCGCGTAATGGGTCGTAGCCGCAACGAGTGCCCCGGCGCGAATGAAGTGATCCAGGAGCGCCTGGGCGAGCGCGGATCCTTCCGTTGGATCCGTCCCCGCACCCAGTTCATCGAGCAGGACGAGCGTGCCGGGTCCCGCCGCGGCAACGATCCGGATGATCGAGCGCAGATGCCCGGAGAACGTTGACAGGGACTGGGCAATCGACTGCTCGTCACCGATATCGGCAAACACGTCGGTCAGGACGGGTAGACGGCTTCCCGGCGCCGCGGGAACGTGCAGGCCGGCCTGGTGCATCAGGACCAGCAGCCCGACGGTGCGCAAGGTGACCGTCTTGCCGCCCGTATTCGGGCCGGTGACGACCAGCGCGGTGAAGCCGTCGCCCAGATGGACATCGATCGGAACGACGCGACCGGTCAGGCCCGGGTGTCGGGCGGACAGGAGCACGATCTCCCGGTCCGTCGCCGTATCGGCCCGGACGCCCTGG
>JANMNF010000126.1:0-9281 GCA_031373765.1 Chloroflexota bacterium | reverse complement strand
GAGGTCATGCGCGATGCGGACGACACCTGCATCGCTGTCTGCTCGATGGAGAACTTCGACCCCCTCGGCGTGCACACCGGCGACTCGATCGTTGTCGCTCCAGTCCAGACACTCTCGGACCCGGTCCACCAGCGCCTTCGGAGCGCTGCCCTCGCGATCATCCGGGCACTGGGCGTCGAGGGTGGCTGCAACGTCCAGTTCGCCCTCTCGCCGGACAGCACCGAGTACGCGGTCATCGAGGTCAACCCGCGCGTGTCGCGGTCCTCGGCGCTGGCATCAAAGGCGACCGGCTATCCCATCGCGCGTGTCGCCGCCCAGATCGCCATCGGACGGCGGCTCGCCGACATCCCGAACGTCGTCACCGGGACCACGGTCGCGGCCTTCGAACCAGCGCTCGACTACCTGGTCGTCAAGTTGCCGCGTTTCCCGTTCGATAAGTTCCCGACCGCCGATCGCTCGCTGGGCAGCCAGATGAAAGCCACCGGCGAAGTCATGGCGATCGATCGGACCTTCGGATCAGCCCTCAACAAGGCCCTGCGTGGTCTGGAACAGGCCGGGGCTGGCCCGCTCGCTGAGGACCCGGCGTGGGCGGCCACCGTCGCGTATCTGGCGGCGGCGCTCGGCCGGAGCCCGGGCGACGATGGCAACGAGGGTGAGGACGCGGGCGCGGCCGACTTGGACGGCGAAGTCATTCGCTGGATCGATGAGCGCGGCGAGGCCTGCGAATCGACGCGACTCGCCCAGCGCACGGCGGCCCCGATCGTCCTTCGGCGCTTCCTCGCCCCGTCGGATGACCGGCTGTGGCGGATCCTCGCCCTGCTCCGTCGACATGTGCCGCAGGTCGAGATCGGCGGCGTCACCGGCATCCACTCATGGTTCCTGGCCGAACTGGGTCGGAACGTTGCGCTCGAGGCCGAGGTTCAGGCGGCCGGAGCGCGCCTGGCCGATCCCGCCGACCCGGTCGGCGTCGAACTCCTCGGGACCGTCAAGCGGGCCGGGTTCGGCGATCACGAACTGGCCGGCCTGGCGGGTCTCGCGGACGCCGACATTCGCGCAGCGCGCCTGGCCAACGGCATCGTGCCCGGGTTCGCGATGGTGGACACGTGCGCCGCGGAGTTCGCTGCGGATACGCCGTACTTCTACTCCACGTACGCGGCGTCCGGGTCACCGGTCGAGGCGCCGCCCGTACCGCGCTCCGCCGCGCTCGTCATCGGCAGCGGCCCGGTCCGGATCGGGCAGGGGATCGAGTTCGACTACTGCGCTGTTCAGGCGGCCGACACGCTCCGGGCCGCCGGCTGGTCGGCGGTCATGATCAATTCGAACCCCGAGACGGTGTCCACCGACTTCGATTCGTCGACCCGTCTGTACTTCGAACCGCTCGATCCGGAATCCGTTCGGAACGTCATCGATGCGGAGACGGCGGCCGGCGAGGGTCTCCTGCCCGCGCTCGTTGCGTACGGCGGACAGACGCCCCTCAACCTCGCGGCGCCACTCGCGGCCGGTGGGGTGACGCTTCTCGGGTCGGATCTCGAGGCCATCGACCAGGCGGAAGAACGGACCCGCTTCTCGGCCCTCCTGGATCGACTCGGCATTCCCCAGCCGGACGGCGGAATGGCCCATTCGTTCGAGGAGGCGCTCACGCTCGCCGTGCGGATCGGCTACCCGGTGATCGTTCGGCCCTCGTTCGTCATCGGGGGTCTGGCGATCGATTTCTGCTATTCGCCCGAGGATCTTGCGCGCCAGTTGGCGTTGGCCACGGTCGTCGATCCGGATCGACCGGTCCGCATCGATCGCTATCTCGAGGGCATCGAGGTGGACGTCGATGCCGTGTCCGACGGGGTTGAGGTGCTCATTCCCGGCCTCCTCGAGCACGTCGAGCGGGCCGGTGTCCATTCCGGGGACTCGGTCGGCCTGTTCCCGCCTCAGACAGTCAGCGACGGCGATCAGAGCCTCATCGTCGCCACGATGGAACGGATCGTGCTGGCGTTGGGTGCCCAGGGCCTCGTGAATGCGCAGTTCATCGTCCGCGAGGACGGGGTCTATCTCATCGAGGTCAACCCGCGCGCCTCGCGGACCGTCCCGTTCCTGTCCAAGGTGACCGGGGTCCCGATGGTCGAACTCGCCGTGAGGATCGCCCTTGGCTCAACGCTCGCCGAGATGGGCTGGTCCGGTGGCCTGCTGCCGCCACCGGACTTCGTTGCCGTCAAGGCACCGGCGTTCTCGACGACCAAGTTGCGTGGCGTCGACCCGTCGGTCGGCCCGTTCATGCAGTCCACCGGCGAGGTCATCGGGATCCACCGCGATCCACGCGTTGCCCTCGCCAAGGCGCTCCGCGGTGCGTCGCTCATCCCACCCCGCGCCGCCGTCGGCGAGGGTGCGATTGCCCCGGTCGCGCTGCTGTCGATCGCGGACCGCGACAAGGAGGGGCTGGCCCGCCTTGGCGCGGCCCTGAGGGTGGCTGGCTATCGCCTGATGGCCACGCCCGGAACGCGAGATGAACTCGAGCGCCACGGACTGCACGCGGAGCCCGTGGCAAAGCTGGGGGTGGTATCAAGCGAGGCGCCCACCATGCCCGGGATCCTCGACGTGATCGCGTCAGGGGAGGTCCGACTCGTGGTCAACACCCCAACGCCAAGGTCCGGGGCCGTTCGGGACGCGGCCGAAATCCGTCACGCGGCCATTGCCGAGGGGATCCTGTGCCTCACCGCGATGGAGACGGCGATCGCGGCCGCCGAGGCCCTGGATCCATCGATCGAGAGCCAACTTGCCGAGGTCCGGTCACTCGTGGACTGGGTTCCCGTGGTCGGACCTCGACGACCTCACGACCCCGCGATGAAGAGCGCCTGACCCAGGGACCAGAGCGTCAGCGTGGTGAGCGCGACCATCACGATCGCCAACGGGATCTGGCGCATCCGAATCTGGCGAGCGGTGAGCAGGGCAGCGTGTCCCGCCTCGCGGGATGCCACCACGTGTCCCGCCCAGGCACCGATCATATGGCCGCCGACTACCGCCACGAACTGCAGGGCCCACACGAGCGCGGGCGGCAACCAGGTTCCGGTCGGCTCGAAGGACGCAGTTCCGAAGTAGTCCGAGCCGCGTTGCAGGGGATCCGAGACCGCCACGGCGATCCGCTGCCCCTCGATGATGAGGTACGTGAAGTAGTGGGCGGCGAGGTAGCCGATGGCGATCGGCAGCAGGCCCGCGCCCGTGGCGGCGATCCCGACGAGCCGGGAGACGACGAGCGCCGCGCCGACGATCAGGGTCATGAAACCGGCAAGGATCAGTGTCTGCGGGATCGCCGCCGGCAGCCCAAAGGCCGACACCCAGATCTGCGTCTGCGACAGGCCGTCGAAGAGGATCGAGCCGGTGCCGAGGCCGATCATGACCACATCGGCCCGCGTCCAGCCGCCAGCCAGGAGCCCTGATCCAAAGGACCTTCGGCGGATCGCCCCCTCGTCGCCGCCGGGCACGTGCGCCCACAGGGCCAGACGGCCGAGCAGGGCGAACCAGACGGAGAAGACCTCCCCGTGCTCGGTCCAGGTACGGCGTCCGTACTGGGCCATCATCGCAAGCGTGTAGACGGTGTAGCCGCCGACGACGAGCGCAAGGGTTCGCGAACCGGCCCCGAATGCGACGAGTTCGAGCCAGACGATGGCGCCGAACCCGACGACCGCCGGCCAGCGCCCGAGCGCGGCTGGGTACGGAGCGGATGGAACCGGAGAGACGCCCAACCGCCGGAGCACGCCGGCGCCGAGGTCGTGGAGGGTCGAGAACGGGTTCAGCCAGGTCCAGATCGGGAAGACGAAGGCGGAAACGAGCGCGACGCCGACCCACCCGTACACCCATGTGAACAGCCGCGAGACCTCGGCATCGGATTCGCCCCCGAGTGCCCCCTGGACCATGATCCAGGCCCATCCGATCAGTCCGACGAGGCGAAGGATCGTTCGAAGGGCGGCGGGAACCGGCCGGTCCTCGCCAGGTTCGTCACGGGCGGCCGTCGGCACTTCTCTCGCCAGCACGAACACGAACGAGAGGCCCACGGCGCTCGCAGCACCGATCAGGTACACGGCAAGGGGCAGGCGGCTCTCGAACAACTTCGATAGCTGATGCGCGGCGACGGAGGCCGGAAAGGCGAGCAGGGCGATGCCGACTGCCACGGCGCTGAGGAAATGCTTCATGGCGCCGAGTGTATTGACTCGCCGGGCGAATCGCCGCGGGCCAAATGGCCCCATCGGTCCCCGTCGGCAGGTTGATACATCGAGACAATCCGCTGAACGGCCGCGCTGCGGTACCCTCTGGCGGCCACCCCCACCCATCCTGGAGTTTCGTGAACCCATGGCCGGACTGACCATCGACTTCACCGATGAGCGGCTGCCCAATGGCCTGCGCCTGGTCATCTCCGAGGACCATGTCGCCCCGGTTGTCGCCATTAACATCTGGTATGCCGTGGGCTCGAAGCACGAGGTTCCGGGCAAGACAGGCTTTGCTCACCTCTTCGAGCACGTCATGTTCCAGGGTTCAGCCCACGTCACGAAGGCCGAGCACATCGGGCTGATCCAGGCCGTCGGCGGGACGATGAACGGCACGACATGGCTTGATCGAACGAACTATTTCGAGACGGTCCCGTCTCATCAGCTCGAACTGGTCCTCTGGCTCGAGGCGGACCGGATGGGCACCCTGCTGGATGCCCTGAGCCAGGAGAATCTCGATAACCAGCGCGAGGTCGTGAAGAACGAGAAGCGCTGGTCCTATGACAACCGACCATATGGGTCGTGGAACCAGCGACTGCTCGCCGGGGTCTATCCGCCCGAGCATCCCTACCACCATCCGACGATCGGCTCGATGGAGGATCTCGACGCCGCCTCCCTCGAGGACGTCAGCTCGTTCTTCCGGACCCACTACGCTCCGAATAACGCCGTTCTGAGCATCGTCGGCGACGTCGATCCGGTGCAGGCACGAGTCTGGGTCGAGCGCTACTTCGGCACGATCCCGGCCAACCCGGCACTGCCCGTCGACATCGGCGACCTGTCACTGCCGCCCATCCTCGGATCTGAAGTTCGGGAGACCGTGGTGGAAGCGGTTCCCCTGGCACGGATCTACTGGGGCTTCCGCGCGCCCGTGTTCGGGGATCATCGCCTCGACGCGCTCGATTTGGCGGGACAGATCCTCGCCGGTGGCAAGGGCAGCCGGCTGCACCGCCGTCTCGTCCGGGATGAGCGGCTGGCCCAGGACGTCAGCCTGTTCTCGCTCGGTCTGATCGGCGGCGCGTCCGTCACGGCCGGTTGGGCGACCGCTCGACCCGGCGTCGACCTGGCTCGCCTGGAGGAGGTCTACTGGGAGGAGCTCCAGAGGCTTGCCAACGAGCCGCCGACCGAGGATGAGCTGGCACGAGCCAAGGCACTGACCGAGGCAGACGAACTGGGGTCACTCCAGCGGGTGGAGGAGCGGGCCGATCGCCTCTCGATGTACGCGACCCTGTTCAACGATCCGGGCGTCGTCAACGAGATGCTGCCGCGCTACCTGTCCATCACGGCCGATCAGATCCAGGCCGCATGCCGGGCCGTCTTCCGGGCGGACAATCGGTACGTGCTGACGTACCTTCCGGCCGAGGTCCCGGCGGCTGATCACGCGACCGACCCCGTCGAGGCAAACGCATGACCGCCGAGGACACGTCAGTCTCGTGGGTCGGGCGCCCGCAACCAGGCGTGCCGCGGCCGTACACGTTCCCGCCGTTCGAGCGCTCGCGACTCGATAACGGCCTGGCCGTGATCTCCGTCGACCTGCCCGCACGTCCGCTGCTTGCGGGCGTGCTGATCGTGCTGGGTGGCGCGGGCGACGATCCCGAAGCCGAGGCAGGCGCCACGGTCCTGATGGCCCGCGCCCTGTCCGAAGGCACCGACAATTACGACGCAATCGAGCTTGTCGAGGCAACCGAGCGGCTCGGCGCGTCGCTTCATGCCGAGGCTGGCTGGGATGCCCTGTCCGTATCGGTCGATGTCCCCGGGGACCGCTTCCCGGCGGCTCTCGACCTCGTCGCCGAGGTCATGGCCCGACCGACCTTTCCGGCAAGTGATGTCGAGCGGCTCCGCGACGAACGGCTGAATGACCTGCTTCAGGCTCGTGCCGATCCGCGTCGTCGCGCCGAAGAGGCATTCATCGAGACGATCTACGCCAGTTCCTCCCCGTATCGCCACAGCGCCGCCGGTACACGCGAAACGGTCGAACGCCTCGGCTCGGGCGAAACGCGACGGGCGCTTGCTCGCCGATTCGATCCCGCGGCAATGACCCTGATCGTCGGTGGCGAACTCGGCGGCCTCGATGTCCACGCGCTGGCCGTTGAGCGATTCGGCGGCTGGAAGGCCGACGCGCAGGCCGCGCCCGCAGCCATCGTGGACGCATCGCCGTCATCGGTTGAGCGCCGGGTTCGAGTCATCCATCGTCCCGGAGCCGTCCAGACCGAGATCCGCGTCGGACATCCCGGCCTGGCACGCCTGATCCCGGACTTCCACGCGGTCTCGGTCATGAGCGCGATCCTCGGCGGGCTCTTCAACAGCCGTCTCAATCGGAAGCTCCGTGAGGAGAAGGGCTACACGTACGGGGCGAGTGCGGGGTTCGATATGCGTCGGTCGGCCGGTCCGTTTGCGGCCCGTGCGGCAGTCAACACGGAAGTCACGGTTCCGGCCATCGTCGACATGATCGCGGAGCTCAACTCCATCCGCTCGGAAGCTCCGACAGCGGACGAACTCGACGCCGCCCGTGACTACCTTGTCGGCGTCTTCCCGCTCCGCTTCGAGACACCCGGTGCGGTCGTTGGCGCTTTGACCGGCCTCGTGATGCAGGGCCTGCCCGACGACGAACTGGCACGGTACCGACGCGCGATCGAGACCGTCGACGCCAACGCCGTGCTGGCGGCGGCGAAGGCACACGTCCGACCCGCTGAGGCCGCCATCGTCCTGGTCGGGGATGCCGACGCCTTCATGTCCGCGCTCGAGGCGGCGGATCTCGGTCCGATCACCGTCGAGCGAGACGAAGCGTGACGGAGGTCCGCAACGCCCCAGCCTGATGCGCCGGCAGCGGTCAACCAGCGCTTTCCCGCGCTCGCGTCACCGATCTATCGGCGTTTCCTGCTCGCCTCGATGCTCGCGACCCTCGGGGCATTCATGCAGGCAACGGCCCAGGGCTGGCTTGTCCTGCAACTGACGAATTCGCCGGCTCTGCTGGGGCTGGTCGGCGCGATTGCCGGGCTGCCCGTGCTCCTCCTCGCTGCCGTAGCGGGCGTCCTGGCTGATCGGCTGGACCGGCGCCGACTCCTGGCCTGGGGCTACTGGTTCGGCGCGGTCCTGGCGGGCTCGCTGGCTCTCCTGACGTCGCTTGGGGTGGTCGAGTACTGGCACGTCGCGCTGATCGCGCTGCTGGGCGGGATCGTGATCACGGTTCAGATGCCGGCGAGCCAGGCTGTTGTCTCCTCGATCGTGGATCGGGCGGTCATCGGCGGAGCAATCGCCCTCAATTCCGCGCAGTACAACCTCGCCCGGATCATTGGCCCGTCGATCGCCGGCCTGTCGATCGCCGCAGGGGGCCTCGCCTTCGGGTTCTGGGCGAACGCCGTTGCCCTCGTGATCGTCGGCATCGTGATTGCGCGACTCCCGATCCCCGTAACGCAGGCCGGTAATCGTGCCAGTGCCGCGCTATGGGGAGACCTGCAGGATGGCGTGCGCTTTGTTGCGAATGATCCGATCCTGTCGGTCCTCATCCTCCTTGCCGCAGCCCCGGCGTTGTTTGTTCTTCCGTATCTCACGTTCGTGCCGGTCTTCGCCAGGGACATCCTGGTGATTGGAGCTCCGGGCCTCGGGCTCCTGACCGGGTCGATCGGGGTCGGGGCGCTGATCGGAGCGCTGCTCATGGCTTCGCGACGTCCGTCGGGCGGGAGCGGCCGACTGTTGCTGCTCGGCCTCGGCTCGATCTCCGTTTCGCTCTTCGTGTTCGCCACGTCGCGGTCCGTGATCGTCTCGATGTTGGCCCTGGCGATCCTCGGAGCCAGTCAGGTTGCCTACTACTCGACTACGAACACGTTGATTCAGCTCCGGGTGCCCGCGCGCCTCCGGGGTCGCGTGCACAGCCTCTACGTCCTGACCTCGATCGGACTGCTGCCGATCGGCAACCTCGCTTCCGGCGCGATCGCGGAGCGGACTGGCGTTCCGGTCGTCCTCGCCGTCGGTGCCCTCGTGACCCTTGGGGCAACGATCATTGCCGCCGTCGCGCGGCCGTCGCTTCGGAAGGTGGCGTCGGGGGCTACGGCCCATTCGGCCGTCGGCCCTGAAGTGGCGGCATTTTCTGAACGCGAGGGCATGCACCGTCGACGGGCGCTGTCGACGGATTCGACACCGGCGATTGAAACCTTTTCGATCGAGGCTGCCTCAGACAACACGAACGACCGATCGCCGATCGAGTCAGATCCTGGAGCACCAACGACATGACGACTCCCATCCGCCACCAGATGATCCGCACGATCGGCATTGCCGTCGTGAGCCTCTTTCTGATCGTGGGCGGAGCCTTTGCCGCCAACGGCATCGCCGGCTCCGTGGCTCCCACGAATGACGCGTTCAACGCGGCCGCGACCTCGGAGCCTTCCGAATCGCCCGAGGCGAGCGAATCACCCGAGGCGAGCGAATCGCCCGAGGCGACCGACGGCACCGAAGCCACCGAATCCCAGGACGCGAATAAAGCCCCCGAGGCTTCGGACGATCAGGGCGACGACGCCGACGAGGCGACCGAAGCAGGCGACGACGCCGACGACGCGACCGAGTCGGAATCCCCCGAGGCATCCGATGATCACCATGGTGGCGATGACGGTTCGTCCGGCGGAAGCGACGACCACGGCGGAGACGACCACGGAAGCGACGACTGAGCTGAGCCTTACGGCTCGGCGACGACGTGACGAATGGCTCCTCATGGAAACCGCTGATTCGCGTCACCATGGGATCGACGATGCCGGCCAGACCCAGTTCGGCAGGACGTTCACGGAGTGGACCGATCGATCTCGCTGCCGCCGCTACGCAATCCATGGAGTCACCCGCTGATGACGCCGCAATCATCGGGGCAATTCTCGGTGGTGATCGGGACGCCTTTCGGGCCCTCGTGGACCGCGAAGCGCCCTCGATCATCCGAGCGTGCCACCGGATCCTCGGTGATCTCGGGGAAGCCGAAGATGTCGCCCAGGAGACGTTCGTGACCGCCTACCGGTCTCTCGGCTCGTGGCGTGGGGACGGTCCCTTTGGTGC
>JANMNF010000124.1:0-3418 GCA_031373765.1 Chloroflexota bacterium | reverse complement strand
CGCGAGAACTGCACCTCACGAACGCAGGTCGTGAACCCGATGCCCCCGATCATGGAGCCGGGCGAGTTCTTCATGCCCTATCCGCTCGAGGTCGAGGTCGGCGGAGCGACGGTCTTCGTACTGCCCGTGGAGCGGTTCGAGCGGCTGTAGCGGCGCAGCGCGGGCTCTTCGATGCCACAGGTTGAACCCGCTGGCCGCTGGCGAGCCCTGACCCTCCTGTCTGTCGGGATCCTCCTCGCCGAAGCGCCCTGGTTCAGTTCGTCCGCCGTGACACCGCTGTTGAAACTCCAATGGGAGTTCCACGGCCTGGAGGTCGCGATGCTCACCGTCGCCGTCCAGATCGGGTTCGCCGTGGGCGCACTCGTCCTTGCCACGACCGGCGCCGCCGACGTGATCCGCAGTGATCGGCTCTTCTTCTGGGGCGCCGTGGTCACCGCGGCGGCGAACCTCGGGTTTGCCTGGCTGGCAACCGATCCGATCTCGGCCCTCCCGTTCAGGTTCATGACCGGGGTCGGCATTGCCGGCGTGTATCCAGTGGGCATGAAGCTCGTCTCGGGCTGGTTCCGGGCAGGGCGGGGCATGGCGATCGGCGTCCTCATCGGCGCGCTCTCGGTGGGCACCGCCTTGCCGCACCTGTTCCGTGCGTTCGGTTCGCTGGCGGATGCGGACTGGCGGGTGATCGTGACCTGGACATCGATCGCGGCGTTCCTGGGCGGCATCGCCGTGCTTGCGGGCGTGGCGCCTGGGCCGTTCGACACACCGTCCCCGAGGTTCAGCCTGCGAATCGCTGCACGCGCCTTCCGCGAACCATCGGTCCGGCTCGCCAACCTCGGTTACCTCGGCCATATGTGGGAACTCTTCGCGATGTGGACGTGGGTGCCCCTGTTCCTCGCGGCGAGCTTCGCGGTCGCGGGAAGCACGGACGCCGCGACCACGGCGCTTGCCGCATTCGTCGTGATCGCGGCGGGCGGGCTCGGTTGCGTGGCGGGAGGGATCCTGGCCGATCGTTTTGGACGAACCACCATCACGATCGCGGCAATGGTCGTCAGTGGCACGTGCGCCGTCCTCATCGGATTTACGTACGGAGGCCCGCCGGCGGTCGTGCTTGCCCTCGCCGTTGTATGGGGGATCATGGTCGTTGCCGACTCGGCCCAGTTTTCGGCCGCGGTCTCGGAGCTTTCGCCGCCCGGCACCGCCGGATCCGCGCTCTCGCTCCAGACGGCCGCCGGATTCGTGCTGACGGCTGTAACGATCCTGTCGGTCGGTGCGCTGGATCCGGCCGACGGAGCGGGCTGGAGGGTCGCATTCGGGTCGCTCGCGCTCGGTCCGCTCGTCGGGATCATCGCGATGTGGCGGCTGCGTGGCCGACGCGAGGCACTTCAGATGGCCGGCGGTCGCCGCTAGGTTCGCCGGGCCGGCGGCTGGCCCACCTCCGAGTCGCCGGTCGCGGCGCCCCGTGGGTGGCCGTCAGGGCCTCCGCTTGCTGATTTCATACGTGGACCGTATGAAATCAGGTTGGTCATAGTGGGGCGTAAGAAGTCGACCATCTGCCAGGTTGCATGGGCTTCCGGGGGCCTCTGATCGGCCCCGATCGACGATTGGCGGCCCTCGCGAGACCCGATTCGTGGATTTCATACGTGGGGCATATGAATCACGACGAGTACCCGAGGGCCGGGACCTTTCGAGGTCGACTTCTTACGTGGGGCGTAAGACCGCGTCCGACCCGACCCGGCGACCATGCCCGCCGGGCGCGCGGCCGACTCGGCGCGAGGTTCGGACCGCGACCCGAATTTGCCACCGCCGGTCAGCGCGAGCTTGCCCGTCGGTCCGACCCTCGGGTTTATGATCGCCGCCATGACCGACTGGCTCGACGAGATTGAAGCCGGAGCTCCCGACGCGGTGGCCGCGTTCCGGGGCATCGAGGCGGGCAAGTTCATCTCGGTACGCCGCGAGGTTCGACGGCGGGCAGGAGCAGGCACCGCTGCCGGTGTCGTCGCACAGCTTGCGGCGATCGCGGCGGCGTTGATGGCCATCGTCGAAGCACTTCCGGAGCCCGCGTTCGAGGCACCGGGTGGCGAGGGTGACTGGAACGTCGCCGAAGCCATCGGCCACGATGCCGATTCGCGCGCGGGCCTCGCAATGGCCGGCGCCCTGGCGGCGACTGGGAAATTCCCGCCCGATGCTCCGAAGGTCGTGCCTGGCATTCCTGGCACGCACGGCCTGGCTCGCGAGGCGCTCGTGCGCCGCCTCGCAGCCAGCCAGCGGATCATCGAGCGGGCCGGCCGCTCGATCGCGGGGCACGAAGAAGACCCGTGCCCGCTTGAGCACCCGCTCGTTGGGCGTCTGCGCTGCGGCGAGTGGCTCCTGTTTGCCGCGGTTCACGACCTCATGCACCTGGAGCAGCTCCACGGGATCGCGACGCAATTCGCCGGAACCGACGGGTCGCAGATCGCCTGATGGGGTTCCAGCCCGACCTCGCCGCCTGCTGGCTCTTCCGAATCGGGCCCGGCGGCGCCATCGAGATCCTGCTGATCCGGCGTGCGCCCGGCCGGCTCTACGCCGGCATCTGGCAATGCGTGACCGGCAAGCTCGAAGCGGACGAGCGCATCGTCGATGGGGCCCTCCGCGAGGTAACGGAAGAGACCGGCCTCGGAGCCGCCGACCTGGAGCTCGTCATGGAAACGGATCTCGTCAACTGGTTCCACGCAGCCGATCTGGATACGCTCCTGTGCGAGGCCGTCTTTGCCGCTCAGGTTCGAGCCGATGCGGTCGTCGTCCTGTCCGACGAACACGACGAAGCTCGATGGCTATCCGTGGACGAAGCCAAGGCGAGCGTGGTCTGGCCGGCGTATGAGCGCGGCATCGACACGGTCGTCTGGCTCGTGGCCAACACCGACAAGGCGGCCGCGTTCAAGATCCGCTGATGCGCCGCTGGTAGACTCAATGGCAGCCAGCCGACGAGTCACGAGGTGCCCCGAATGATCGACCAGCGCGGTACGTCCACCTCGTTGCCATTGCCCGCGTTTCGCTCGAAGCTCGACGCCATTCGCGCGACCTACGGCTTCGAGGATGTGTCGCTCGCGCCCGGGACCAGCACCATCGAACCGAACGATGTCGAGCTTGGGCAGACGTTCTGTGGCATCGAACTGGCCATTCCCGTACTCGCCTCTGCGATGGATGCCGTCGTCGACCCTGCGTTTGCCGGAGCCCTGGCGCGGCTCGGCGGCCTCGCGATCCTCAATCTCGAGGGTGTCCAGACCCGCTACGACGACCCGGCGGAGATTCTCGGGCGCATCGCCGCGGCATCGGACGACGAGGTCCAGCACGTCCTGACCGAGGCCTACGCAGCCCCGGTCCGCGACGAACTCGTTGCGAAACGCCTGGATGAGATCCATGCGGCGGGGTCTCGTGCAGCCGT
>JANMNF010000103.1:0-28660 GCA_031373765.1 Chloroflexota bacterium | reverse complement strand
AGGCGGGCGGAAACCGTTCCCCGCGCCATGACCACGTACTCCGATCGAGCCGCCGACGCGATCGCGTGCGCGTCCGGCGCATCGGCAGCGTCGATGACCACCTGGGTGATCCCGTGGCGATCGCGGAGGTCGAGGAAGATCAGCTGGCCGTGGTCACGCCGCCGATGGACCCATCCCGCGAGGCGAACGTCGGCACCCACGTCGGTGGCGCGCAGGGCTCCGCAGGTATGCGTGCGGTAGGAGGTGGCGAGGCTGGCGGTGTCAATCATGGCCCGCGTATCGTATCGGTCGGAGCCGATCGTAGCGGGAACCTCCCCGCCATCGCGCTTGGACGATCGGACGAAAGGAGCCCAGGATGTCTCGACTGCTGGTCCATATCGCCACCGGACCCGAGGATCCCACACGAGCAGCCCTCGCCCTGCTCGTCGCTCGGACCGCGCTCGACGGGGGCCATGATGTCGATCTCTTCTTCGCCGGCGATGCCGTCGGCATCCTTCGCCCGGCCACGCTCGAGGTGGGTGCCGGGATAGGAACGGGGTCGCTTCGCGAGCACGTGGCCGCGCTCGTGGCCGGTGGGGCCACGTTCTACGCGTCGGGCCAATCCAGCAAGGCCCGGGGCCTTGGGCCCGACGATATCGGTGACGTCACGGTTCAATTTTCTCCGCCCGACGTCCTGGTCCGACTCGCGTTCGAGGCCGATCGAACCCTGACCTACTGATCCGGATGCCCCGGTCGGGCCGGCTTGGGGCCGTGGCATCCCGGCGCCGGTCGCCGAGACGATCATCCCCGCACGCTACAACGACATCGACGCGCTTCGGCGCCTGTTCGAGTCGCGCGGCGACGAGATCGCGGCGATCATCGGAACGGACGATCGTGGGGCTGGAACCGCTCCTGGAGGAACTGGCTCGGACGCGGCGGCGCGGCTACGCGACCGCCGTCGGCGAATACGAACTGGGACTCAATGCCGCCGCGGCGGCCGTCCACGATGCCCGCGGCCACGTCATCGCCGCCGTCGATATCTGGGGGCCCGCGTTCCGGCTGACCCCGCGCCGGATCAACGGAGCTTGCCGCCCAGGCTCGAGAAACGGCGACCGCGATCTCGATCAAGCTGGGTGGCGCAACGACCTAGGCAGTCAGCTCACGCTCCGGTTCACTTCGAGGAAGAGCTCAAGCTTGATGACTGACCTCTCGTCATCGCTCACGAGGACGACCGTCAGGTTCACCGACTCGTCGCTTAGCAACGGGCCGGGAAGATCGATCGACCGCGGCCTGTCGGGGAGATCCGCGGCCTGCCACGTGCCGCCCAAGCCTGTGCCGTGGAGCGGCGAATGTGAGCCCTCCCAGCTGACAAAGCGCCAGCCCACCGGAACCGTGAACGTGATCGTGTCTCCGGGATACGCGCTGAGCGACTCCTTCGGTGGCTTGTAGACGACGTCGACGGTGCCTGTCGTCGAGCAGGTCATCGTCGTGTATGAGCCGAGCGTGGCTGCCACGACCTGCCCATTGCCGGATGAGGCGGAGAAGACCGGAGGTATCACCTGCTGCGGCGGAGCCGGGCACTTGGGCGTCGGCAGCTCGGCGACCGGTGGGTCGCTCGGAGCCGCAGGCGATCCGGGGGCCGGGCTCAGGTAGGAGAAGTTCCTGAAGCCCGTCACTCCCCCGAGGGCCCAGCCGAAGACAACCAACCGATCGTCCGCCGCGGCGAGGCCGACATCACTGATATCCGGGATCGACGGCAGGCCTGTCGCTCGCCGCCACCCGACGCCGTCGTCGCTTCGCCAGAGCTGGAGTTCCTGGGGGGCGATGTCCTGTGGTGCCACTCCGATGGCGAATACTTGCCCGCCGGCAGAAGCGACACTCTCGAGTCCGGTGGATCCGGCAACCTGACTGAAGGTCCACGCGGATCCGTCGCGCGAGGTCGCGGCGACTCCAAGCGCGACGTTCACGCAGGTCGGCTGACAGATGGTGCCGATGGCGACCACCCCGGGTCCACCCACAGTCACGTCCACCAGGAGCCCTTCGAAGTCAAGGCCAGCGTCGGATCGGGTCCAGGTCAGACCGTCGGGTGATGTCCACGCGGCAGGCCGGCTTGTCCCGTTGGGTTCGGGTCCGGTGCGCGCCTGGCCGACAGCCAGGAAGCCGGAGCCGACCGCGACCACGGCGCGCATGCCACCACAGTCCGGAGACTCGCCCGTGTCGACGCATGGCCCGACATCCATGTCGGCACTGTCTTTCGCACGGGTCCAGGTGACACCGTCCGGTGACGCCCATGCCGTCGCACGGGCCGGGAGGCTCGGGCCGGGAGCGGCGTAATCGATGGCGTAGCCGACCATGACGTAGCCGGCTGGGCCCGCGGCGATGTCGGAGATCGGGAGGCTGTACGTGTCGATGGTCGACGGTCCGAAGTCGACCAGGGCACGTTCCCACGTACGCCCGTCCGGCGATCGCCAAACACCGGGACCGGTCGTGCAGGGTGCGACACGACACGATGAACGCACGGGGTCGATGTCGAAGCCGATGGCCACGAGCCCAGCCGGCCCGTCTACCACGTCGTGGATCCCCGACGCTGGAGGCCCGAGCCCTTGGCCGAGGCCTACTTCGAGGCCTGCCTGATTCGCGGCGCGGGTCCAGCTTTGCCCAAGGGCCGCAGTCCAGGCCGACGCGTAGCAATTGGTTGGATTGTCGAAGTTCGGGACGCACTCCCTGGTTCCCACCGCTACGAGGTCCGTCCCCGCAAACGTCGCATCTTCGACAAGGCCGCCCATCGAATCTTCGGGGAAATCCATCGTCGCCCAGGTATCGCCCACCACCGATGGCGAGGCGTCCGGCCCTGGGCTGGCGTCGGCCACCGGTGTCGTTGGGACCACCGTGGTCGGCACGGCGTCGCGGGTGCGCAGCAGAGCGGCACCAACGGCCGCGGTGCCGAGCAGGGCCACCAGGAGGAGCGCCGCGGCTGCCAGCAGCAGCAGGCGCTGCTGACGTACAGGCCGTCGGGCGATGGCGGCGTAGACGGCGGCGTCGGCGCGTGCCAGGGCCGGCACTGTGATGGGCCGGCTCAGGATCCGGGCGTCGGCACCCAGAGCGGCCGTCCGGCGGGCGCAGGCCGGACAGCCGGCGAGGTGGGCCTCGAGTTCGGCCACTTCGGCTTTCGTCAGGTCGAAGTCGATGGCCGTGGCGGCCAGTTCGAGCGTCCGGTCGTGGCCCTGGCGGTCGTCAGTGCGGGAGAGGCTCATGCCCGTCCCTCCGCGGCTTCGAGGACCAGGCGTAGCTGGACCCGCGATCGACACAGGAGTGTGCGAGTGGCGCTCTCGGTCCGTCTGATCGAGGCCGCGATCTCGTGGCCGTTGAAGCCCTGGGCGGCGAGCAGCAGAGCGGCTCGTGCGTCGGGCTCCAGACCGATCAGGGCGGCGTGGAGTTCGCTATCCCGCTCGAGGTGCAGGTATTCGGTCTCCGGAGTGATGGGCCCGCGGCGGTCCACGAGGCGCGGCATGAGTCGGGTCAGGGTCGTGCTGCGCCGACCTCGGCTGATGGCCGCGTTGGACGCCACCCGATACAGCCACGGTCGTGCGTCGTCCGGCATGCGGCCGGCGCGCGCCTCCTTGATCAAGCGGATGAATGTCTCCTGGAGGAGGTCCTCGGCAGCGTCTCGATCCCGGGTAGTCCGGACGAGGAAGGCGAACAGTTCGGCGCGGTGGACTTCGTACAGCGCGGTCAGCAGCGCCTCGTCGGAGCGAGCATCTCCGTGCAGCCGCTCGAGGGCGGGCTGCGGATCCTCGGGTGCCGTCGACTCTCGCAATTCGGTCATGCCGGTGGAACGCATACCTCGGACGATTGTTGCGGGGTCGGTCGTGTGCAGAACGATACGGCCGGCCTCGTCCTTCCTCGGAGCACGGTCTGCCCTGATCGAAGCCGATACCCCAACCAGATCTCCCCGGGCCCCACGGCAGCCAGGGCAGCCACTCGGCGTCGCGTCCTCGCGCTCGCTTACCGGGTGCGTCGAGCCAATCTGACGCTCAGAATTCGCCTCCGGCGCCGTGATGATGCTGCTTGACGGCCCGCCCGAGCTCGCGGCTCAGATCAGCAAGGGAAACAAGCCGCTGGGTCCCTGCCTTGAGGTCGCGCAGTTGGACCTGGCCGTCGGCGAATTCATCGCCCATGATCACCGCGAAGTGCGCGCCATCACGGGCGGCGGACTCCATCTGGCGTCCAAGCTTGCGGATGCCGAGGTCGGCCCGGGCCGCCAGGCCACTCGCCCGAAGCTGCGTCGCGATCTGGAGACGACCCACGGTATCCGCAGGATCGACCGACACGACGACCGCATCTGGTCCTCCGGTCCCTGCTGGGCTCCACGATGCCGAACCCTGCTCGTCGAGGACCAGGGCAACCCGATCGAGGCCCAGACCGAACCCGATCCCCGGCGTCGATTGCCCGCCCATGAGTTCGATGAGGCCGTCGTAGCGACCACCACCCCCGAGTGCCTGTTGCTGGCCAGCCCGGCCGGCAACGTAGAACTCGAACGCCGTCCGCGTGTAGTAGTCGAGACCGCGCACGAGACCGGGATCCACCCGGTACGTGACGCCGAGGGCATCGAGGTGGGCGCGCACGGCAGCGAAGTGCGCGGCGCAGGCATCGCACAGGTGGTCGGTGATCCGCGGAGCCGCCGCGTTGATCGGCACCATGGCCGGGTCCTTGGAATCGAGCAGCCGCAGGGCGTTCCGATCCAGTCGCTCGCGCTCCGCGGACGGCAGGGAACCGCCGATGCCCGCGTAGTACGCACCCAGGGCTTCGAGGTAGGCCGGACGGCAGGCCCCGTCCCCGATCGAGTTGACCAGGACCTCCACGCCGGTGACGCCGACCGCAGCGTAGAACCGGGTACCCAGCTCGATGATCTCGGCGTCGATGGCCGGACCCGGGTCGCCGATGGCCTCGACATCGAACTGCCAGAACTGCCGATAGCGGCCAGCCTGTGGGCGGTCGTAGCGGAACATCGGGCCGATCATCGTGAGGCGGACGGGCTGCGGCCACGTCTTCAGTCCGTGCTGCACGTAGGCTCGGGCGATTCCGGCCGTCGGCTCCGGGCGCAGGGCCCAGGCCTCTGCCTCCTCGGATCGCGGCGCCAGCCGGAAGAGCTCCTTCTCGACGACGTCGGTCACCTCGCCGATCCCGCGCTCGAAGACTGCGGCCTGCTCGAACAACGGCGTCTCAATGGGCCGATACCCGTAGCGGTCCGTCAGGTCGCGGGCAACGCGTGCAAATTCCAGGAACCGGGCCGCGTCGTCCGGCAACAGGTCGCGCGTGCCCCTGGGGGCGCGGAAGGTGGACATCGGGCTCAGTCTACCGGGGTCCGCGCAGCGTCATGACCGCGCGGGTCGCGCGTCAGCCGACGTCCCGTGACACGCTGAGGACGTCCTTGAGTTGCTCGAGCCGGCCCATGACGCGGGACAGCTGACTCACGGAGGCAACCTGGAGCGTGGCCCGCACGATCGCGACGTGATCCGGGCCGACCGCGACGGACGCGGCGAGGATGTTGACCTTGTTCTCCGCGACGACCTGGGTGATGTCGCTGAGCAGGCCCGTTCGGTCGTAGGCCTCGACGCGCACCGCGATCGGGTAGGTCTGTGCTGGAGAGGCTTCCCATTCGACTTCGATGAGCCGTGAGACCTCGCGCTCGTTGATGACCGTCGGGCAGGAGCGGAGATGGACCGTCACGCCCTTCCCGCGGGTGATGAAACCCTGGATCGGATCGCCCGGGATCGGGTGACAGCAGCGGGCGAATCGGACCAGCAGGTCCCCTACCCCCTTGACGCGGACGCCACCCGCCTTGGCGGGAGCGACCGGCGGCGCGACCGACGGAAGCTGGAGCTGGGCGTCGTCAACCACGCCAAGGCGCGTGACGACCGATTGGGCGCTGATGGCGCCGTAGCCGATCGCGGCCAGGAAATCATCAACTTGATCGTGGTTCAGCTGTCGCGCAACCTCGACCATGCGGTCCTGGCCGACGGCCGCGATCGACGTCCGGGCAAGGCGCCGGAGCTCGCGTTCCAGCGATTCGCGCCCATGGACGATGTTCTCGTCCCGCTCCTGGCGCTTGAACCATTGCCGGATCTTCTCGCGAGCGTGGCTGGTTCGAACCAGGTTGAGCCAATCGCGCGACGGGCCGTGCTCGGCCTTCGTGGTCACGATCTCAACGATGTCCCCGTTCTTAAGGCGATAGTCGAGCGGAACGAGGCGGTTGTTGACCTTCGAGCCGATGGTCCGATGGCCGACATCGGTATGGATTCGATAGGCGAAATCCAGCGGTGTGGCTCCTGCCGGAAGATCCTTGATCTCGCCCTTTGGCGTGAATACAAAGACCTGATCCTGGAAGATATCGAGCTTGATGCCCTCGACGAACTCGGTCGCATCGGCGACATCGCGCTGCCAGTCCATGAGCTGTCTGAGCCAGGCGAGCTTGGCGTCGTAGTCGCGATCCGACTTCGAGCCTTCCTTGTACCGCCAGTGCGCGGCGATCCCGACTTCGGAGACCTGGTGCATCGCCTGCGTTCGGATCTGGATCTCGAGCGGCTTGCCGTCCAGCGCGATCACGGCCGTGTGGAGCGACTGGTAGAGGTTGTTCTTGGGAACCGCGATGTAATCGTCGAACTGGCCCGGGATCGGCCGCCACAGGGCATGGACGATGCCCAGAGCCGCGTAACAGTCCCGCAGGTCATCGACGAGGATCCGGATCGCGTAGACGTCGTAGATCTCGCCGAACTCGGCGCTCTTGCGCTGCATCTTTTTCCAGATGCTGTAGATGTGCTTGGGGCGGCCTTGGAGATCGACCGTGATCCCAGCCTCCTTGAGGCGCGGCTCCAGTTCGGCGATCGCCCGCTCGATATAGCCCTCACGGCCCTTGCGCCGCGTATCGAGGAGCTTGGCCAGCTCCCGGAAGCGCTCCGGTTCGAGGACCTTGAATGCGAGGTCCTCGAGCTCCCACTTGACCTGCCAGATTCCCAGGCGCTCGGCCAGCGGGGCGTAGATCTCGAGCGTCTGCTTTGCGATCCGGGTCTGCTTATCGGGCGGAAGCGCGGCGAGCGTCCGCATGTTGTGGAGCCGGTCGGCGAGCTTGATGAGGACGACCCGGATGTCCTCGGCCATCGCCAGGAACATCTTTCGAATGTTCTCGGCCTGTTGCTGCTCGTGACTCAGGGTGCTGAACTTGCCGAGCTTCGTTACCCCGTCCACGAGGTGCGCGACTTCCTGTCCGAACCGCTCCTCGATGTCGGCGAGTTCGTACTCGGTGTCCTCGGGGACGTCGTGCAGGACGGCCGCTTCGATGGCCTTGGGGTCGACCCCGAGTTCGGCGAGGATCTCGGCAGCCGCGATCGGGTGGGTCACGTAGGGCTCACCGGACGCACGCGTCTGGCTGCCGTGCGCCTCGATGGCCATCGCCACAGCCCGCTCGATTCCCGAGAGGTCGGCCGTCGGGTTATGGGCTCGCGTCGCCGCGAGAAGGCTCGCGGTCTGCGCCTCGATCGAGGTCGTGGCGGAACCCGCCTTTGCCCGTGTCAGGGCGCGTGCCGCCGGGCGGCGAGCGCGGACCGGCCCGTGATCTTCGGCCGGCGCGTCGGTGGGTGTTCCTGGGGAGACCATCGTCCGCGAAGTCTACCCCGAGCTCAGGAACGGAAGCCGAGCTCCTCGAGCGCACGCTCCGCTTCGGATCGTTCGTTCCAGGCGAGCTTTCGATCCGCGTACTCGATCGTGGTTTCGTGGCCCTTGCCCGTCAGGACAACGATGTCGCCGGGACGTGCTCGCGCCAACGCCGCGCGGATGGCCTCGGATCGGTCGGCGATCTGGAGGAACGCCTCGGGCTGGGTTGTGGCGTCGCGGGCTCCGTTCGCGATATCGGCGAGGATGGCGTAGCGATCCTCGCCCCGCGGATCCTCGTCGGTGGCGATGACGATCCGGCATCGCTCTGCGGCGATCCGACCCATCATCGGGCGCTTGTCGTGGTCACGCTCCCCCGCCGAGCCGAAGACCGTGATCAGCGAGCCGCCGCGCGCCGCCGCAACGGGGCCCAGTTCGTCGAGGACCAGGCCGAGGGACGCCGGGCTGTGGGCGTAATCCACGATCACGGTGAACGGCTGGCCTTGATCGACGCGCTCCATCCGTCCGGGCACCCCGACGAGACCCTCGAGGCCGATGCGGACGGCCTCGGCATCGAGGTTCATGGCATGGCCGAGGGCGACGACTGCAAGTGCGTTGTGGGCATTGAAGTGGCCGGTCAGGCGCAACCGGACGACCGCACCGTGGCCTTCGAGTTCGTACGCGACGTGGATGCCGTCCGACGAATCGACAACGTCCGTCAGCCGGACGTCAGCGTGCGGATTTGCCCCGTACGTCAGCAATCGTGCATCGGCGGCGCGCGTCGCCTCGATGAACGCGGCCGCCGACGGATCGTCCGCGTTGATGATCCCGGTCCTTGGCCATTCGACCATGGTCTTGGCCGGGTGGGCTGAGGTCACCTCCAGCCGCTCGAACAGGGACACCTTGGCCGCGCGATACGCCTCGAATGAACCGTGCAGCTCGAGATGCTCGTGGGTCAGGTTGGTCAGGATCGCCACGTCGTAATCGATGGCGGCCACACGTTCCATCGCCAGGCCGTGGGATGTGGTCTCGAGGATGGCGGCCCGGTCGCCTGCATCGACCATCGCCCGGAGCGAGCGCTGGAGCAGCGGGGATTCAGGCGTTGTGCTGTGGTCGAGGTTCATCTCGTGGAGACCACCGACTTGCGTCGCCACGGTCCCGATCAGGCCGGCCGGGATTCCCGCGGATTCGAGCGCTGCGGCGGCCAGCTGGCTCGTGGTGGTCTTGCCGTCCGTGCCGGTGATCCCGATGACTGCGAGCTGACGGGACGGGTCGTCGAACCACCAGGCGGCGGCTTCGGCCAGCGCGCGGCGGGATGAGGTGACCACGAGTTGCGGCACCGCGATGTCGGGGAGTGGATGCTCGACCACCACGGCGGCCGCGCCCGAGCGGACTGCGTCGGGTACGAAGGCGTGGCCGTCGGCCCGGTCCCCGGGAATCGCCACGAACAGTGTGCCTTCACGGACGGCCCGCGAGTCGGCGGTCACGCTTCGGACCTCGATGCCCGACACCGGCCCTACGACCTGGGCGCCGAGGTCACGCACGGTGAAGCGTTCGGTCAACGACTCGAGGTTGCGGTCAGCCCGCGGACGTGCAGCGTCGAGCATCTCAGCGATCGAGGTGGTGCGGTCATCGAGCGTCATCGACGGACCATGCGGGCAAATCGATTCGCCATCCGCCCGACCGCGTACCGTCGTGCTCCGAGTACGCGCTCCTGGGCTCCGACCAATTCAAGCCACAACGCGCCGAAGGCACGCTTGTGCTCGGCAAGGCCGGACATCCGGTCCCCCGCCACCGGCTCATGACGGGCTCCAGGCAGGTCCACGCCTCCCAGATCGAGCTCGGCGCAGCCCTCCCGAATTGCCAGTTGCAGCGCCCGCCAGCGAAGCAGGTGCAGGGCCCCGGGATGGGCCGACCGCACCGTGGCGTCATCGGCAGAGTGGACCGTGCTCAACCGCCCGCCATGCCGGTACAGAATCAGGCCGGCGATGGGCCCGTCATGGGCGGTTCGTGCCTCGAGCAGGATCAGGTGGCCCGCTTCGTGCGCGGCACGCCACCAACTGGTGAATCCGGCGCGGGGCCCAAACCCGAAGTCGCGTCGTTCCCCGGTGGACAGGAGCAGCTCGTAGAACCGGTTCAGGGCTGCCGCTGTGGGTTCTGAGGGGGCGCGGAAACCCTCGCCTGGTTCTCCTGCTCCCGCCCCGCCTGCAGCATCGTGACGCACGACCGACATCTCGTCCCGTTCCGCGGCCCGGATCCGCTGCCTGGTCGACTTCGAGATCCCGGTGAACACGGCCGCCTCATCCACGCCACGCCCCAGGGGCAGGGTGTAGCGATGGCGAGACGGCTGGATCTCCTCGATCGGATGGAACCCGATCGCTCGCACGAGTTCGCCGTAGCCCGAGGCGGCCGGAATTTCGGAATCGGAGGCGACCACATCGATGCCTGCCGCTCGTAGCCAACCCGTGACGGCATCCAACCGGGCGACCATGGCTTCGGCGCTGCCGGCCGGGACCGGGCCCCGTGGCAGGTAGGCACTGCCGCCACCGATCATTGGCCAGCGCCGCTCCAGGGCGAGCACGGCCGAACCGTCACCGAGGACCAGGTGATGCGGGTGCCAGCCGGACGCTGCGCGGTGCCTGGCCCAGGCCATCGACTGGAGCACGTGGCCGCCACCCGGATGGACCGTCAGATCGTCCCATGCCACGAGCTCACGTGGCCCGGCGACGCGCACGTCCATCAGGCGTCGGCGCCCGCGTCACCACCGGTTCCGGGGGCCGCGGCCGTTCCCGCCCCGAGGCCCGAGCGTCGCCGCGCGACCCAGACACGGCCGCGCTGGGCGATGCTGAAGACCGTCCGTCCGACTGGATCGAGGACGAGGTCCCAGGCACCGATGTACTGCACCTCGCGACCGCCGAAGCCGGCCTTGAAATGCGCGATTCCGGGATGAGCGAGGCCCCACAGGTCGTAGGTCGTGGCGCCGGCCTCCCGGGACGACCGGATCGCCTCCCATTTCAGGAGGTAGTTGGCGCGGGATTCGGCGCCGGCTTCCGTCATTCCTCCGTACGGCTCGACCACGCGCGTGCCGCTCCGAACCAGGAACAGGGCCGCTGCCGGCGTTCCGTCCGGCAGACGGGCAATCATCAGGCGGGCCAGCCCAGACGCTCGATAGGCATTCCAGACATCACGGTAGGCCGCCTCGGTCCGGATCAGGAAGCCCGCTCGTCGCGCCGTCTCCTGATAGATCTCGTAGAAGGTGCCGAGGCCCTCGCCGTCGGCCTCCTCGATCGTGACGCCGCCGGTCCTCGCGCGATTGACGTACTGACGCCACTTCTTCCGGAGACCACCCCACAGGGACGCCTCGTCCCCCGTGAGATCGATCATCCGCGTCGACGCGGGCTGGATGGCCGGAGCCGGGCGCCAGCCCGCGGCAAGCAGTGCGTCGCGCAGATCGCCATCGGGGTCGAGCGGACCGTCGCCCTCGATCTCCGGATCAATCCGCAGATGCGAGACACGCCCCGAACGCCGGAGGTCCTCTCGCGCCGCCTGCGTGAAGGGCTCCACCGCGTCCGGGTGCCACGTGGCAGCGACCGGGCCACGTGGGGCGTAGGCGAACGCCCACGGGAGCGGTCCCGGGCGCCGAAGCAGGACCTGCGCAGCGATCGGCCCGAGCGGCGCCTGCGCCATCAACCGCGTTGAGGCCCATCCGTTGGCCCGCTTGACCTCGGCCCACGCGGACAACTGCAGGTACGAACCTGGGTCCGACGCCTGGACGAAGGCGTCCCATGCAGCGCTATCGATGGGGTCGGGCGCGACGCTCACGACCGGCGTCGGCGCCGGATCTGGTCGGTCACGAGTCCGACGATAGACGGCAGTTCGGGGATCCGCAAGACCAGCGCGATCCCGATGTAGGCAGCGGTGCCGGCGAGGGTGGCGATGAAGGTGCCGACAAGAATCGCTACCTTGCCCGAGCCGGGCGCCAGCAGCCCGTCCAGCACGCTCGCAGCTCCGGTTGCCACCAGACCCGCAGCGACGGCCGCCAGGGTCGCTTCGGTCAGGACGCGCAGCATCGCCAGTCGTTCGAACGTTGGGACATGACGGCCGAGGACGATCAGCAGGAACGCGGCCTCGATCCAGGCCGCGATCGCGATGGCCGCTGCGAGACCGGGCAGCCCGAATGGACCAGCGAAGGCGATGCCGAGGGCCACGTTGATAACAACCGCGATGACGGCGGCGAGGACAGGAGTCCGGGTGTCCTGCCGGGCGTAGAAGGCCCGCGCCAGGACGGCGATGCTCGCATGTGCCGGCAGCCCCATCAGGAAGACGGCCAGCGTCGCGGCCGTCCGGTCGATGTCGGCGGCATCGAACTTCCCATAGCCGAACAGGAGCTCGACGATCGGACCGCGGAGCGCGATGCCCAGGGCCGCGATCGGAACCATCGCGAAGACCAGTAGCCGAACGGACCGGGTCACGAGGCCCACGAACGAATCGACGGCACCCAGGGCATGTTCTCTTGAGATCGACGGAAAGATGACGATGCCCAACGGCACGCCGATGATGCCGATCGGAATCTGCAGAACCGCGAAGGCAATGGAATAGGCCGACACGGCACCGTCGCCCTGGGACGAGGCCAGCGCGCGCATCACGATGAAGGTGACCTGCGAGGCACCGAGCCCGAGGGCGCGAGGGGCGAGCAGCGTCAGGACGCGCCGCGCGGCCTCGTCCTTGAGATCGATGGCGAAACCTGGACGGAATCCCAGCCCGAGGAGCGTCGGAATCTGGATTGCTACATGCCCCGCGGCACCGACCACGACGCCGACCGCCAGCCCGGCAACGCCCATCGACGGCCCGAGGAGCACGGCCCCACCGATGATCCCGAGGTTGTAGACGATCGGTGCGAAGGCCGCGGCGGTGAATCGGCCCTCGGCGTTCAGGCTGCTGGTCGCAACCGCGCCGAGCGCCAGCAGAATCGGAGCGATCAGCATGATCCTTGTCAGGTCGGTTGTGCGGGCGAGGTCGGCGTCGTCGAACCCGTGGCCGAGGACACGGACGAGGATCGGCGCCGCAAGGAAGGCTCCGATCGCCAGGGTAGTGAGGGCAATCAGGAGCAGGTTCATGACCGTCCCGACGACCCGCCAGGCACGGGCTCTATCGCCCGACGCGAACAGGCCGGACAGGACGGGAATGAGGGCCGAGCCCATGGCACCGGCGGCGACGACCTGGTAGATCAGGTCCGGCAGACCAAAGGCCACGAAGAAGTCATCAAGTTCCTTGCCCGCCCCGAAGGTCGTGCCAAGCACTACGGTCCTGACGTAGCCGAGCAGGCGCGAAATCAGGAATGCGCCCGAGAGGATCAGTCCGGCCCGAACCAGGCCGGTGCCCCCGCCGGCGCTGGACCCGCTGGTCGTGTCGGTCAGGTCGGTCACGTTCGAACGTCCTCGCTCGAGGTTCGGGCAAGGGCTCGTGGATGCGCCGCGCGATAGGCCGATCGCAATCGGGCCGGCGAAACGTGCGTGTAGATCTGGGTCGTGGCAAGACTCTCGTGCCCCAGGAGTTCCTGGACCACCCGCAGATCGGCCCCGCCATCGAGCAGATGCGTGGCAAAGGAGTGCCGCAGCGTGTGCGGCGATACCCCGGCCGGCAGGCCCGCCAACTGACACAGGCGATCGATCCGCATGCGGAGGCCGCGAACGCCGATCGCCTCGCCTCGATGGTTGAGGAAGATCTCGGCCGGGTCCTGCCCAGAGCCGGTCCGCTGTGCAAGCAGCACGCCACGACCCTCATCGAGAAACGCCGCGAGTGCCGCGCGTGCCGGCCCGCCGAGCAGTCCGATCCGCTCCTTTCGGCCCTTGCCGATCACGCGCACCTCGCCGCGTCGGAGGTCGAGCGAACCGAGGTCGGCCGCTGCCAGCTCGCTGATCCGCAGTCCGGCGGCATACGCGGTCTCGATCACCGCTCGGTCTCGGAGCGCCAGCGCGACCGCGACGGCGGTTCCCCCGTGCTCGGCCTCCGTCAGTTCCGCGTCGATCGCGGCCATGAGTCGCTCAACCTGGTCGATCTCCAGGACGCGGGGCAGACGTCGTGGAAGGCGGGGCGTCGCGATCGCTCCCCACGGATCGCCAGGCGCCATACCGTCGCGTGCGGCAAATCTATGGAAGGCGCGGATCGCGGCCAGCCGCTGCGCAACGGACGAACGGGCGTTGATCGTGGTCAATCGGGCCAGATACGCCCGGAGGTCGGCCCGAGTTGGCGTCCGCCAGTCCACGCCACGTTCGGTCAGCCAGGCAAGGTAGGTGCCGACCGCGGTCCGGTACGCCCGCTGCGTGTGCTCAGATGCGTCGCGCGCCGCCAGCGTCCGGAGGAACCGGTCCAGCGCGGCTGGCCATTCCGCCGTCGCGGTCACGCTTCGTCGCTGCCGCCGCCGGATCCCTTGCCGGCACGCCGAGTCGATACCTTCCCGGAAGCTGCGGTCCCGGTCTTTGACGCTCCCGAGGCACGCCCGGTCGTCCGGGAACTCTTCCGGGCTCCTGAGCGTGCTCCGGCTCGTGGTCCACCGCGTGCCCCACCAGCGCGGGGTGCCCGTGGGGCAATCGCGGCTGGATCCGGCGGCCCACCCGCGAGACGCAGGCCCTCGAGTGCCGTCCCTTCGGCCGGCATGTCGATTGCCGCACCGCAGGTCAGGCAGATCGCACCCTCCTCGCGGCGCGCAACGGGACCTTCGTCCGCGTCGTGCACGGCCCCGAGCGGCTGGTGGTTGGTCGTGTAATCGCAGCGTGGATAGGCAGAGCACCCCCAGAAGACGTTTCCGGACTTCCTCGCGCGACGCGCGGTCAGTCGACCATCACCGTTCTTGGGACATTTGACCTCGAACGGCAGCTGGTCCGGCGGCGGCGGGCCATCCCGCTGGATGAAATCGCACTCCGGATACCGAGAGCAGCCGACGAACGGACCGAACCGGCCCCGCTTCGAGGCGAGGACGCCTTCGCCGCACTTCGGGCACGGCTCCCCGGTCCCAGGAAGAGGCGGCTGCTCGTCGCCCGGAAGGGGCCGGGATTCCTTGTGCTCGGGGAAGAGGGAGCAGGCCAGGAACTTCCCGTTTCGGCCCAGCCGGATCACCATCGGGTGGCCTTCGGAACAGACTTCGTCCGTCTCGATGACTTCGCGCTTCGTCGTCTTGCGCTTCTCGTCGATCAGGGCTCGGAGCGGGGTGAAGAACGCATCAAGCAGCGGTACCCAGGCGCGCTCCCCGCGTGCCACGTCGTCGAGATCCGCTTCCATCTTTGCCGTGAACGAGAGGTCGACGTAGTCGCCGAAGTGCTCGACGAGGTAGTCGGTCACGATTTCGCCGATTTCCTCCGGCCGCAGGCGGCGTTCCTCGATCCGGACATACCCGCGATCGACGATCGTCGAAAGTGTTGCCGCGTACGTGGAGGGTCGGCCGATCCCGTGCTCCTCGAGCGCCTTCACGAGGGACGCCTCGGTGAAGCGCGGCGGGGGCTCGGTGAAGTGCTGCGTCGGTTCGACGTCGGTGACCGCGACCTTGTCGCCCTCGGCGAGCGCAGGGAGGCGCGTCTCACGCTCTTCCTCGGCGTCGTCGTCACGACCCTCGGTGTAGACGCGGGCGAATCCATCGAACAGGGTTCGCGTTGCGCTCGCTCGGAGCTGGTAGGGACCGTCAGCCAGCTCCGCCGTTGTGGTCTCGAGCGACTTGGCGGTCATCTGTGAGGCCAGGGCGCGTTGCCAGATCAATCGGTACAGGCGCAGCTCGTCGGTCTTGAGGGTGCCGGCCAGTGAGTCAGGATCCCGCGCGAAGCTCGTCGGACGGATCGATTCGTGGGCTTCCTGAGCACCTTTCGCCTTGGTCTTGTAGACCCGGCCCTTCGGCATCGTGTACTCGGCCCCGTAGCGGGCCCCAATGACGTCGCGGGCCTCGCCCATCGCGATGCCGGCGATCGCCGTCGAATCGGTTCGCATATAAGTGATCAGCCCGACGTGGCCGTCCGGGGTATCGGCACCCTCGTACAGGCGCTGGGCCACGGACATCGTCCGCTTGGGACTGAAGCCGAGCTTGCGACTGGCCTCCTGCTGAAGCGTCGATGTCGTGAACGGCGGGGAGGGACTGCGTTGCTGCTTCCTCGTCCCGATGCTCGCGACGGTCAGCGTGCGGCCGCGCAGGCCGGTGACGTGGCGTTCGGCCGTGGCCTCATCGCTGATGTCGATCGGCGCGCCATCGATGCGCACGAGTTCGGCCTCGAATGGCTCGCCTGCGGCACTGTTCAAAGCGGCGCGAAGGGTCCAGTACTCGCGGGCGGTGAAGGCGACGATCTCACGCTCGCGCTCGACGACGAGGCGGACGGCGACGGATTGCACGCGACCGGCCGACAGGCCGCCGCGCACCTTCCGCGAGATGAGTGGGCTCAGTGTGTAGCCGACGAGCCGGTCGACGATCCTGCGGGCCTGCTGCGCATCGACGAGGTCTGTGTCGATCTCGCGAGGATTCGCGAACGCCGCCTCGATCGCCGGTTTGGTGATCTCGGAGAAGGTGACGCGACGCGTCTTTGATGCGGGGACCCCGGCCGCCTCGGCTACATGCCAGGCAATCGCCTCGCCTTCTCGGTCCAGGTCCGTGGCTAGCCAGACCCAATCCGACGTCCTGGCAGCCTTCTGGATGGCATCGACGTGCTTGCGGCGATCCTCGGCGATCACGTACTCGGGCACGAAGCCGTGGTCGACGTCCACGCCGAACTTGCCCTTTCCGGGGTTTTCGGGGAGATCGCGGACATGACCGTATGACGCCAGAACGCGATAATCGTCGCCAAGGTAGCGCTCGATCGTTCGCGCCTTGGCGGGCGATTCCACGATCACCAGGTGCTTCGGCATCGCCGGGAGTATAGCCACAGGTCGCTGTCCAGCCGTTATTCGGCGGCCGACAGGCTCTTTCCCCGGCCTAGGCCTCGCGCACTCGACGCAGGAAATCCTCGTCGATCTCGAGGTCTGCATCCATCGGATCCGGCGCAGCTTTCGCCGCCTCTGTCGGCGCCGATCCGGTTGCTGGTGCCACTTCGTCCTGGTTCACGACCTCGACGAATCGAATGTGCTGATACGGAAAGATGAACCGCGAATCGGTCCGCTCGATGAAGACCGGCTTGCGCCCATCGATCGATCGAAGGTTCGTGCACACGAGGCCCGCATCGCCAGCTTCCGGCAACGCGTAGAGGTCAACCATGATCGGTTGATCGTTGAACAGATGGACGATGGCGTTCCGGATCATAGCCGTGGGTCAGAGCGGGTGATAGAAATCGACGACGAGGCGGACACGACCGCCCGATACCCAGACGCCGATCCCGACCCGATCGTATTTGGCGTTCATGAGGTTCACGTAATGGCCGCCGCTGTAGGACGACTCACTTTGGAAGTACAGGTGCGAACCGAGGACAGCCGCATACGGGTCGCCGCTCCGGCAGCCGAGGTTCTCGGCCCAGACGTAGCTCGTGAAGCCATTGGCCTTCAGCCGATCGCCGGGGTTACCGCCCGAGAAGTGCGTGCACAGGTTGTTGACAGCAAGCTTCTTGGCGTACGGACGTGACACCTTGGTCGTGATCCCCGCGTCTTGCCACAGGGCAGCCACGCTGCGCCCGCCGGGGCTGGAGCAGGAACCGGTCGACGTCACGATGCCACCGGTGCGCGTGCAGTTCATGAGCTTCAGGTAGTACGCCTCCACGGCGGACCAAGTGCTCGACCCGATGACCCCGCCGCCGCCGGTCGTTGTCGTTGTCTTGCCTCCGGATGCCGGCCGAGCCGCCGTCGTGAAGCTCACCGATGCCGCCGCTGCCAGCGCCAATCCTGCCTTCGACGTGGCACCCACAGCCACCTTCAGCGTGATCTTCTGGCCGTAGCCGAGGCTCTTCGTCGGGTTGAAAACGAGGACGGTATCGCCTTCGGCCCACGCGAATTTCCCGGCCACGGCGACGGTACCCTGGGTCGCGCTCCACGCTGCCTCGGTCGACGCCTGGTCCATCGGTTCCGTGAACCGGACCGACAGGTTCTGGGTCCATGCGACGCTGGTCGCGCCGGACGTCGGTCGGAACCGAACGATCGCGGGGGCCGCAGCGGTCCGTATCGTGGCCGCTTCGGCCGTCACCAATCCTCCATCGGCATCCTTCACGCCGGCGCCGAGCGAAATCGTGAAGGTCGTGCCCGCAGGCAGCGGGTCCGTCGGGATGAATTCGTAGGCTGGCCTGGCCGGGGTGGAATCGGCCGCCACGCCGATGCGACCGACGATCACCGGATCCGTCACGAGTGCCACGGAGGCTGCCTGTACCGGTCCACTGAAGGCGATGCGGAAGTGACTGGCGGCCAGCGTCGTGGTCGCCGTGATCACCGTCGCCGAGAGCGTGGCCGTGACGGCCTCGCGGGTCACGAACGCCGATCGGATCTGATGATCGAGCGGGCGTCCGGTGGCATCAAGTGCGCCGGCCTCGACGGTCACGGTGTGGATCTTGCCGAGGGCCCATGTGTCACGCGGCGTGATCGAGACTCGCGTCGCCGTGGGGTCCCAGCCGAACGAAACGGATGTCGCGGGCTCGATGCGTATCAGACGCTCGACGCTCGCGGTGTTCATTGCCTGTGGAAAGCTGATAACGACCGGGGCCGACGGCGACTCGCCCGTTTCGACGATCGGGGTGAATTCAGCCGGGTCAACCGCGGAGATGCGCGCGGGGAGCGTGCCGGTCGCCGGCGTCGGTCGCAGGGCTGTGGCGACGAGTACGCCGGCCAACCCGAGGGCAACGAACGCCATGACAGCGTGGCGACGACTCGTACGTCGGACCGCAGTTCCGGCGTACACCAGAACCAGGATCGGGACGGCGAGGATTGTCGCGAGGACCTTCTGCAATACGGACAGTCTCCTGGCTCGATCGCTGGGACGGCGGCATCGTGCGGCTGTCGGCTGCACGGTCGCAGCCGGCGGCAGGATAGCACGATGCGTCCATCGTGGACCCTCCTCTGCATCGTCGGCCTGCGACCTGATCAGGAATCATCCAGTGATGGACCATTGATCCCGAACTCGAAGCGCCCGTAGACACTGCTGACAATCCCTCGCCCTTCAAGGACAGTCAGCCCGGCGAGGACGGCACCAATCGGCAACTCGGCGACCGCAGCGAGCTCGTCCGTCGTGGATGCGCCCCTGGCAAGGGCAAGGACCAGACGACCCTCCCGATCCGGCAAATCCTTCACCACCGCGTCCACGGACGGACCCGTGACACGGCCCCCCGGCGGGCGCATGCCCCGATGCGAGGCGCGGGCCTCATCCGCTGCCGCCCTGCCTCGCTCATGTCTGGGCGGCATCGCCGCGACGGCCGCAAGGCCGAGGTCCTCGAGCAGCTGTGGAACCCCGGCAACGACCCTCGTCAGCCCGCCGTAGTCCCGCAGCCATGCGAGGCAGCCGGCTGATTCCGGATCCTCGATCGTGCCGGGCACCAGGAAGCACTCCCGGCCCTGCTCGAGGGCCCATGCGGCCGTCAGGAGCGCTCCGCTGCGCACGCCCGCCTCGACCACGACGACTGCATCGACCAGCCCACTGATGATCCGGTTGCGCCTGGGAAACGTGCCGCGGGTGGGTTTCGTATCGGGAGCGTGCTCCGAGATGACGGCGCCGCCTCGTTCGACAATCACGGCCGCCAGTCGGTCGTGAGCGACCGGGGCGAGGCGCCCGTGCCCGCCGCCAATCACGGCAACGGTGGTTCCCGACGCCTCGAGGGCAGCGGCGTGGGCGGCACCATCGATCCCAAGGGCCAGACCGCTGACCACGAGCGCGCCGGCGCGCGCGAGGGCCGCTCCGATACGCGCTGACGTGCGGCGGCCGAGATCCGTGGGTCGTCGCGTCCCGACGACGGCAATTGCGTCGACTGCCTCGAGGGCCGCATCCGCGCCTCGGACGAACAAGACCCGTGGCGGCATGTCGATGGTGCGCAGACGAGCCGGATAGGCGGCATCCTCCATGACGAGGGCGTGCACGCCACATGAGCGCATTCCGGACAGGATGGCGTCGGCCGAGCGTGCCGCCTGGACGACCCCATCGAGGGTCACTCTGGTCATGTGGACTCTGTCTGACCCACCGTCCCGGATCACGGCTCCGAGCGACGCTGCGCCGTTTCGGCCGACCGCGATTCGCAGGACATCGGCGGCACTACCGAACGAAGAGAGCAGGGATTCCAGCGTTGCCGGGCCAACGCCATCGACGGATACGAGGACGGCGAGTGCGTCGCGATTGGCCGCCGCGACGCGGTCAGCGGGTGTGGTCGAGGTCACCGGGACGGTCCCGGTGCTCGCCGACGCCTCGGCTCCCGCGAGTCTCGACTCATACCGCGAGGGCCAGGGGTGACTTGGTGGCCGGCGCCCGCCACCGAGCGGCCTCCTCGAGGTGGACCACCAGGACGCGCGCAGAAGCTTCCAGATCGGCGATGGTCCGCGCAACGCGCAGCAGCCGGTCCGTGCCGCGACCCGACATGTGCTCGCCGTCGGCAAGTGCGATCGCCCGGATTCGCTCCACGCGCCCGAGGGCACAGATCTCCCGGAGTGCGTGACCGCTCACGCGTGCGTTCAGGACGGCGCTCGAGCGCTCCATCTGGATCGTCCGTGCCGCGGCGATCCGACGGGCGACCACCGCCGAAGATTCTGGCTCGATCCCGCTCACGATCGAAGCAGCGGAAATTCCGGGCATCCACACCCAGATGTCGATCCGGTCACGGAGCGGGCCGGAGATCCTGTTCATGTAGCGATCACGCGCTCCCCTGGGGCACTCGCATGGTCGAACGCCCGTGTTTCCGCAGCGACAGGGGTTCATGGCTGCCACCAGCTGAAATGAAGCCGGGAAGGTCACGCTTCGCGCGGCCCGGGCGATCGTGACGCGGCCATCCTCGAGCGGTTGTCGGAGCGCCTCGAGCACATCGCGATCAAATTCGGGAAGTTCATCGAGGAACAGTGTTCCGTGGTCGGCCCGGGTCACCTCGCCGGGCGCGAGGCCCGGGCCACCGCCGACCATTGCAGCGTAGGAACTCGTGTGGTGCGGCGCCCGAAACGGAGGCGTCCTGACGAGTCCGACGATGGGTCTCTCTCCCGAGGCCGATGCGACGATCGTGGCCGCGAGGGCGTCGTCGTCCCCGAGGGCCGGCACGAGCCCGGGAATCGTCCGGGCGAGCAGGGTCTTGCCGCCACCGGGTGGGCCGATGAAGATGATCCCGTGTCCCCCGGCCAACGCGATCTCGAGGGCTCGTCGTGCCTCGGCCTGGCCCCGGACTTCCGAGATGTCAGGGATGGCCGGCCCAAGCGTTCGACCCCCGGCGCTCCTGGGTCCCACATCAGCGCCACCGAGTGGATCGGACGCGATCGACTCGTCCGCAAGGGCAACTCTCGCCGGTGCCGTCGGCGACGCACGTCGCCGTGCCCTCAACTGTGTGACCGCCTCGTCCAGGGTCCGGCAACCGACGGACTCGATCGATCGGACCAGCTTCGCTTCCGCAAGACTGTCGGCCGGAACGATCGCCCGCTGGATTCCGTAATGCGCGAGCGACGCGAGCATGGGCAGCAGGCCAGGTACGCGACGGACCTCGCCGCCGAGGCCGAGTTCGCCGATGAGAGCGATCCTCCCTGGAGCGGCTCGGAACTGCTCCGACCCCATGAGCATCCCGACCGCGATCGCCAGGTCCACCGATGCACCGGCCTTGGGCAGATCAGCCGGGGACAGGTTCACCGTGATGCGACGCGCCGGAAAGACAAATCCCGCGTTTCGAACGGCCCCTCGAACACGTTCCCGCGATTCGCGGAGGGCGGCGTCGGCCAATCCGACGATCGTGAATCCAGGCAGCCCGGATGCGACGTCGACCTCGACCCGAACGGGTCGACCTTCAAGACCCAGAAGGGTTGCCGATACAAGAGTTGCAAGCACCGGTCCACCCTATGTGGCCCGGCCTATCCGTCGCTTACGCCCCTGTTACGAGCCGATCACCGGCGCGTCCATCCGGCCCACCGCAGTCGAACTTGAGCTACTTGGCTTTCTTGGCAGGCGGCGCAAACGACGCATCGATTGCGGACGCGAGTGCCGCCATCTCACGCCCGAGAGGTGAATCGGGCTTGGTGTGGCTGAATGGCGCACCAGAGTTCTGGGCGCTGATCGCGACGCGATATTCGTTCGCGACCTTGTGCTCGAACTTCCGCTTCAGGACGCCTTCGGCGGCCTGGACACTGATCCCGGTGAACGCGTTCGATCGGTTCAGGAGCAGCTTGACCTTCGAACCTTCATAGCCGATCCGCGCCAATGCCTCGAGGGCAAGGCGGACATTCTTGAGGCAGGACAGGTCGGCGGTCATGACGATGTAGATCTGGTCGGCATGGTCGAGGACAGACAAGGTCAGGTCTCCGAGGCGCTTCTCGACATCGACGACGGTGTAGTCGTACATCGTTCGGAGCACATCGAGCACCTGGACCATCTGGCTTTCCTGGACTCGATCGCCCTCCTCGGGCGTCGGGGGTGCCAGGAGCAGGTCCACGCCGGAGTCGTGCTGGACAAGGACCGACTTCATGAGATCCGCGTCGATCGTGTGGACCGCGACCAGGTCCGAGATGCTCTTGCGGTCGTTGCCCAGGTCCAGGAACACACGATGGTCCCCGAATTGGAGCACACCATCAACGAGGGCGACCCGGCGCTGGTGTTCCTTGTGCAGGGCGATCGCCGTGTTGATGGCGATGGTCGTGGTGCCGACGCCACCCTTGGCGCCGTAGAACGCGAGCACCTTGCCCAGCGGTGGCTTGCCGAGGCCGGTCACGGAACCCGCGGCAAACCGCGCCAGCAGGCTCTTCATCCGGGCGAGCAACTCGGCCTGGTGGAACGGCTTGACGAGGTAGTCGTCCGCCCCGGCGCGCAGCCCTCGCACCTTCTGCGTGACGTCCTTCTCCGCCGTCAGCATGATGATCGGGATGTGCGACCCGGTCCCCTCGGTCTCGCGGATCTTCGTCGCGACCTGGTACCCATCCAGCAGGGGCAGGTTCACATCCAGCAGGATCAGCGCCGGCTTCTCGGCATCCCAAAGCCGCAGCCCTTCAACGCCATCGCTAGCGACGACGACCTCAAATCCCTCCTGCTTCAGGGTTACCCGAAGCAGCCGTTGCACATTCTGGTCGTCATCGATGACGAGAATTTTTGTCATGGGCGCTCGAGTCCCCAATCAGAAAGCAATCGGGAGCGCCGTTACCTGCGACGGACCCCGACTGACCCGAGTATAGCGACCGGGCCGAACGTTCCGACCCGATCGCAGCAGCCGACCTACTTCCCGGCCGACTCCGCGGAGCCCATGCCCTTGGACAGATACCCCGTGAATGGCTCGATCAGCCTGGTGAATTCGGTCGGGATGACGAACTTGGTCGCAGGACTCGCGCCCAGCGCCTTGAGCGCTTCGAGGTACTGGAGTGCCATCGTCTTTTGGTCGATGCCCTGGGCCGCCGAGAAGATCCGCGTGAGGGCCTCACTGAAGCCCTCGGCCCGCAGGATCGCCGCCTGGCGTTCACCCTCGGCCTTCAGGATCTCCGATTGCTTCTGACCCTCGGCGTTGTTGATCGCGGCCTGCCGGTTGCCCTCGGACTCGGTGATGACCGCGCGCCGCGTTCGTTCTGCGGAGAGCTGCCGGTTCATTGCGTCCTGTACATCGCGCGGCGGCGTGATCTCGCGGATCTCGACGGTCGTGACCTTGCCGCCCCAGCGCTCGGTGACCTCATCGAGCTTGACCCGCAGGACCTCGTTGATCTGCTCGCGCTTCGAGAGGACTTCGTCAAGGAGGATGTCGCCGATGACAGCGCGGAGGGTGGTGGTCGCCACGCCCTGAAGGGCGCCCGGGAAGTTCACGACGTTGACGACGCTCTTGAGCGGGTCGCTGATCCGCCAGTAGATCAGGAAGTCGACGTTGATCGGGGCGTTGTCGCGGGTAATCGTGGTCTGGCTCGGGACTTCGATGAACTGCTCGCGGATGTCCACCTTCACGGGACGATCGATGATCGGGACGAGGAAGCGGAGGCCCGGATCCCGAACCATGAGCTCGCTCGTTCGGCCGAGTCGGAACACCACCATCTTCTCGTACTGCTGGACCACCCGGACCGACAGATAGACGACGACGAGCGCGACGACGATCAGGAAGCCGACGATCGATGCGCCGATTGGAAGTTCCACGTGCTGTCCCCTCTCAAGCTCCTACGGTTGCGATGATGATGACGCGTCTGGCTCAACGATGGCGGTCAGGCCGTCAACGCCCACGACACGGACCGCGTCGCCACGCTCCAGCGTGCCCGCCGACGCCAGTCGAGCTGACCACTCCTCGCCGGCGGCGTAGATGGATCCGGCTGGAGCCAGGGGCGCTTTGACCACGCCGACCGATCCGATAGCGAGCCCACCGCCGACGCCTCCGACGAGGCCGGTCGTCGTCGAGAGCCGGCGGGACCTGACGGCAGACCAGGCGATCAGGCCCATGAACGCGGCCGTGGTGATGGCCATGGCGGCGATCAGCGGCGCCGCGACCTGGACGAACGGGCCGGTGGGATCACCAGGGGCGGTAAACAACGCGGAGGCACCGAGCACGAACGTCACGAGACCGGCAACGGTGAGCAGTCCGTGGCTCGTCACGGTCGCCTCGAGCACGAACAGCACGATCGCCAGGGCGATCAGGAGCAGCCCGGCAACATTGAGCGGCAGGCTCCCAAAGCCGATGAAGGCCAGGATGATCGCCATGCCACCGAGGATCCCGGTCACGAAATTCGGGTTCTGGAGCTCGAAGAACAACCCGTAGAACCCGACCGTGAACAGCAGGAACGCGATGTTCGGATCGGACAGGAGGTGCAGGAAGCTCTGGAACGGGTTCATCCCGAGCTCGTCCGGAGTCGATCCGGCGATATCGAGCGTGCGCTCGACGCCACCGATCACGAGGGTCCGGCCCGAAGCCTGGCGGAGGACATCGTCGATCGAATCGGCGATCCCGTCGACGGCCCCTGCGGCCACGGCGACCGATGCTGGAGATGACTTGGCGTCGGCCACGGTTGCGACCGCCCAGTCGACGGGACGCCCTCGCGCTTCAGCGATGGCTGTGATGTTGGCGATCGCATCATTACGAACCTTCTCGCCGAGGGTTCCGGGGATGTCCTCACCCTGACCACCGACGGGTGACGCGGCACCGATGTTCGTGCCGGGCGCCATGAATGACAGGTTCGCGGCCAGGGTGATGAACGTTCCGGCGCTCGCGGCTCGGCCGCCAGCGGGTGCGACCCACACGATGATCGGGATCTTGGCTCCGAGGAATGAGGACACGATCCGCTGGGTCGAATCGAGGCTGCCGCCGGGCGTGTTCAGTCGAACGACCACCGCAGCGGCACCGTCGGCCTCAGCCGCCTTGATCCCTTCGGCGAGATACCCGGCGAGGACATTGTCGACGATACCCGTCGCGGGCAGGACCACGACCGTATGGCTCGAGGCAAGTGCCGGACCTGCGAGGCCCAGCAGTCCCATGAGCAGCGGCGCGATGAACAGCAGGCGACTGATGCGACGGTGCATGCGCACCTCCATGCTCAGTATCGCACCAGCCGGAGGAATGCTCCCTCAGGGATCAGGGAGCGACGGCGCGACCTTCGAGATGACGAAAGACGATCGCGCTCCAGGATTCCATCGCCTCAACGTGCGAAGCGACCTCGCCGGGCTCGGCAAATCGGCCCACGAGTTTTTGCGTCTCGCGGATCCGGACGGCTCGACCGGTTGCGTCGGCGACGTAGACGGCACCAACGTGGACCGACCCGACCTCGGTCGTGTCGTCGTTGAGCAGGCCGACAAGCCGGAAGTCCGGCACGAATTCCGCATCGAGCTCTTCGGACCATTCGCGCCGCAGCCCACCGGCCAGGTCGCCGTCACCAGGGTTCAGATGACCACCGACCCCGATCGAGTAGCGATCGTGGAGGCGCGCATCGCCGCCTGCCTTCGTCCGTCGCATCAGGAAATAGGCCGGGCCGTCTCGGAGCACGAGATACGGGATCACCTGCTTCAGGCGACGATCCGTTTCAGCGGCCTCTCGATCGACGAAGCGGCCATGGGTTGCGACGACCTCGTCGAAGGATGCGAGGCCTTCAGTCCGGATACCCTCCCAGCCGGGATCCTCCATCAGGACGGATCGGTCCACCACGAGAACCTGTTCGCCGGGCTTCACCGGGCGTCGTCCGCGCCCGGTTCGAGAATCGCGCGTGCGGCTGCCAGGCGTCGTTCGAGCGCATCGGCATCCGGCCCGTCGGGCCGTTCCAGTTCAGCCAGCCAGGCATCGAGCGCTGCCCGAAACGCCCTCACGCCCGCCGCAACTTCGGCGCTGTTTGTGGCAAGGATCCCGGCGCCCATCCGCGGATCACCGAGCGCCAGGCGCGTTGCGCTCGCCCAGCCGGACGAGGCCACGGATCGGGCCATCGACCAGGCCTCGCCTCCCCCGCCATGGACGGCGTCGACCAACGCCGCGGCCGCAACGAGTGGCAGGTGGCTGACCGCGGCTGTCGCAGCGTCATGGTCCGCCGCCGACATCTCGATCGGCCTTGCCCCACATTGCGCGGCCAGCCACCGCACCGGGTCGGCGGTTCCCGCCGGAGTGCCCTCAGGCACCACGATCACCCACGGTCGATTGACGAACAGCCCGGCGACAGCCGCCTCGTACCCCCTCGTTTCACGACCCGCCATCGGGTGCCCGCCAATGAATGGCAGCCCCGATCGGGCGGCGGCCTCTGTGATCGCCCGCTTCGTGCTGGTCACATCGGTCACAACGGCGCCGGGGGCCAGGTGCGTTGCCAGATCAGCTCCAAGTCGCTCGACCAGGGAGATCGCGTCCAATGCCGGGGCACCAATCACCACGAGATCGGCGCCATCAAGCGCCTCCGGGATGGACTGCGCGGCCTGGTCGATCACGCCGTCCGCGGTTGCCTGGGCAGGACCGTGCCCGGTCGGCGTCCACGCACTGAGATACGGACGCAAGCCTGGTTCAGGTTCGTGGCCGCCCGGTCCTTCGGCGCCCAGCGCCTTCGCGATGGATCCGCCAATCAGCCCGAACCCGAGGAAGGCGATCCTCGCGGGCGGGCGCCCAATCACTCGAGCCAGCCGCTCGATCGCTTGTTGGGTCCGCTGTCCGCTCCGCGGCGGCGATCCTCCCGCCGGTCCTTGACGCGGCGCTCCTCGGTGGGCTCGGGCGGACCCGGCTCCTCGGACGAATTCTCGCGCCGGTTCGTCTGGCGTCGGTCCGTGGCGCGGCGATCGTTCTGGAGTGGCGCGCCGCACCGAGGGCAGCGTCGCTCATCGGCAAACAACTGCTCAATCGGCGCGGTCGCATAGACCTCGCGCCCGCACGTACGGCAGATGATTCGCGGCATGTTCGCTCCCCTCAGCGACGGTCAGGCGGAGATGCTACGTGGTTGGAAACGCGTCCGCGTCGCGTCAGTCGCATCATGCGAGCGGCACGCTGCGGAGACGCTCATAGCGGGCCGCACCGTGGCCCAGATGACTCCGATACAGGACGACTTCATCGACACTGAAACCCAGATCAAGCTCGGCGCAGTTCGCAACCAGGAGGTTGCCGGCTGCCGCACCCGCGTGGACGCCATCCGTCCGGGCGATTGTGAGATGCGGCCGAAACGGACGATCCTCGATTGCCCAACCAGCCTCGAGCAGTGCCGCGGTCAACGCTGACGAGAGCTCACCGAGCTCCTCGACGCCCGACCGAATCCCGAGCCACAGGGCACGGGGTCGCGTCGGTTCTGGGAATGCCCCTGCCCCACCGACCCGAAGTTCAAACGGCGCTGCAACAACCCCGGTCAGGCGATCGACGGCGGCCGCGACGGCATCGATCTGGCTCTTGGGTGTCGGGCCGAGAAACCGCAACGTGACGTGGAGCCCTTCCATCTGGACCCAGCGGACCTTGCTGCCGTCTGGGCCAAGGGCTTCCTTCACCTCGTCCACGAGGGTGCTGATGCGGGCCGTGATGTCATTCGGGATGGGGATGGCGACGAACAGCCGGGGGACGTCGCGGGGCACGAAGGGCGGACGGCCATTCGGACGGTTCGCTGTCATCGACATGGACGGCCCGGCCCGATCATCGATCGGTCGACGCGGTCTCGGTCCGCCAGACGCCTCGATCCGCCTCGAGGATCTCGAGCGCCCGCGCCCGGTCCCGCCAGCCGAGAACTTCGACCGTCTTGTCCTCGAGCAGTTTGTAGGTATCGAAGAAGTGCTCGATCTCGACGAGACGATGCGGTCGGATCTGATTGAGGTCCTTGATGTGCGCCTGGTGAGCGTCGCCGTCGGCCACGCAGAGCACCTTGTAGTCGGCGCCCTTCTCGTCACGCATCTCAAGCACGCCAACGGGTCGGGCCCAGACATGGCAGCCCGTGAACGTCGGCTCGTCGATGATCAGGAGCGCATCCGTGTGATCGCCGTCATCGGCGCGCGTGCCCTCGATGAAGCCGTAGTCGAAGTTGTAGTACACCGCCGACGACAGGACGCGATCCAGGCGGAAGACCCCGGCGACCTCGTCGAATTCGTACTTGTTGCGGCTCCCGCGCGGAATCTCTACCACGACCTCGATGATCCCCGGGAACTCGGCGTCGGTGTGCATCAGCCGACGATACCCTGCGGCGCGCCGATCCGCCGCCGGACCTCTTCGGACCGCACTCAAACGTCCGCGATCGGCGGGCGCGCGCGACGACGCACGTTCGGCCCGTATGGATCGCTTCGGATCACCGCTGGCCCAGGCGCAGGCCGCTGCGTCGCGAGACCGGTCGGCGGCTCGGCCGAGTGTCGGGCAAGGCGGAGCCGAGCACCGCAGCGAGCGCACGCAAATATGCGCGAGCGAGGAGCACAGGCGACAACGCACGGCCGGCCCTTATGGTACGAATCTCATAACCTCTGGACCAGGATCGGACCGCCGAAGGCGGAGCCGAGAACCTCAGATACCGCAAACAAAAATGAGCGAGCGAGCAGAAA
>JANMNF010000102.1:0-1801 GCA_031373765.1 Chloroflexota bacterium | reverse complement strand
CAGGCACCACAGGAACGCGGCAAGCGTCTTGCCGCTGCCGGTGGGCGCGTGGATGAGCGTGTGATGTCCAGCGGCGATGGCCGCCCATCCGCCGGCCTGGGCCGGCGTCGGCGCCTCGAACGCCCCCTCGAACCAGGCCCGGACGGCCGGCGCGAACGGCGCGAGGGGATCGGTGGGTTCGGCGGTACCGGCGGGATTGGCCTTCGCTCTCACAGGCCCCGGAGTGTACCTCCCAAGCGCCAATTCGATCACATGTTCGATTGAACACCACCGAGGCTACACGACTCGGGACCGGTGATCCGCCGTGCAGTTGGACCCGCCCAGAAGGGCCGAACGGCATAAGGGACCGTGCCATCGGACCGTAGTGACGATTTCGACAGGCGGTGGACAATAGCGCCAGAAAAGGACCAGAAACGATTGCCCCGAATGACCACCGTCGACGCTGGTCCCGACGACAAACGCGAAGGGATGGAGCGATGATGAACTTCAGGAAATGGGCAACGCCGCTGGCGCTGCTCGCCGCGGTCCTCGTCCTCTGGATGGAGATCCCGGTGACGGAGGTCCGCCCCGAGACGCTCGGAGGCGATTCGCTTCGGTCGATCGTGACCGTGGCCTTCTGGATCCTGGCCATCGTGGTGGTGGCCCTCTTCTTCACCGACCGGAACCAGCCGGATGCCGAGGTGGTCGAGGTCGAAGGCCCGGCGTTCACGCGGTTCCTGTTCAGCAACACTCGAGCCGGACTGTTCTGGCTGCCGATCCGCCTGTTCCTCGGCTTCTCCTGGATCGAAGCGTCGCTGCACAAGATCTCCGACGGCGGCAAGGGTTGGCTCGACGGTGGCGCCGCGCTGCAGGGCTACTGGCAGGGTGCCGTGGCAATCCCCGAGAAGGGCCGCCCACCGATCTCGTTCGAGTGGTACCGCGACTTCCTCAACCTCCTCCTGAACAACGACGCACAGACCTGGTTTGCGCCCCTCATCGCCTTTGGTGAGCTGGCGGTCGGTATCGGCCTGGTGCTCGGCCTCCTCACCGGCGCGGCGGCGTTCTTCGGAGCACTGATGAACATGTCCTTCCTCCTGGCCGGATCGGCGTCGACCAACCCGGTCCTGTTCACTTTCGCGATCGGCCTGATCCTGGCCTGGCGAGTTGCCGGCTACTACGGTGTCGACCGCTACCTCCTGCCGAAGCTCGGAACCCCGTGGCGAACGAAGGTCTCCACGCATCCGATGAGCACCGGCGGGTAACTTCGCCTGAACCAGCCGGCGTCGGGATCCCCCGACCTGGCGTCGGCAATCGCATATCGGCCCGGGCCTCGTGCCCGGGTCGATCCACGTCCGGGCCTGTGGTCGCGTTAGCCGCGCGGACCGGCCGCGTCGTTAGCCGCGCTGAGCCGTCAGCGCACCGGGATCCGCCGCCGCGATCCTGCCGCTCGCGCGGCTCACGGTGAACCCGACGCCTTCCAGGAGCCGGCGGGCGATGCGTTCGCGGACCGCCCGCGCCAGCGGCTCGACCGGGTCACGCTCGGCCAACGTGACGAGGGCCTCCCAGCGCTCGCCGTCCGAGCCAGCCGCGAGGTGCTCGCGCAGCATGGCGTCGGCAAGACCTGCCCGCCGATGGGCCGGGGCCACGCGGATCGCAATCAATCTACGGCGCGTATTGCCGCTCGCGTCGCCACTGGCGCCGGTGGCGCCAGTGATTGAGACAACGGCTCCCACGACCACTCCGCCGACCACGGCAGCGGTCACGCGAACCGCGTCACCGGATCTGAGGCCGGCCAGGACGAGGGCATGCGCCTCGCTCGCGT
>JANMNF010000048.1:0-2734 GCA_031373765.1 Chloroflexota bacterium | reverse complement strand
GCCACGATCAAGCGCGAGGTCGCCTGACCGATCGATCCGCCCACGCACCGGTATGCTCCGGACATGGCCGAACCGACCGAAACCTTGGCGCCGCCCCGGCTTGTCGTTGCGATTGACGGTCCGGGCTCGTCCGGCAAGTCGAGCGTCGGCGCCGCGGCGGCGGCGAAAGCCGGTCTCCGCTTCTGTGATACGGGCCTCTTCTACCGGGCGGTGGCCTTCGCCGCGATGCGTCGCGGGATCGATGAATCGGACGCGGATGGTCTCGTAGGCCTGGTCGGGGCGATCCGGGTCGAGGCGGACGACCAGGGCCGCTACGCCGTGGTCACCCTCGATGGCGAGGACGTGACGGCCGAGGTCCACACCCCGCGCGTCGATGAGGCGGTATCGGCGTATGCGCGCGTCCCGGAACTGCGCTCCGCATTACTCGATCGCCAGCGCGAGATTGCCGCACGCGGTGGGGTGGTCATGGCCGGGCGGGATATCGGCACCGTCGTTCTGCCCGAGGCCGACCTGAAGATCTACCTCGATGCGTCGGTCGAGGAGCGCGCCCGCCGGCGCGCCGATGAGCGCGGGATCGGTCCTGCTGAGCCGGCGGCCGCGGAGATCCTCGACCAGCTTCGAGCTCGAGACGATGTCGACGCTTCCCGTGCCGTCGCTCCGCTGCGCCAGGCCGATGACGCGATCGTGATCCATTCCGACGGAATCTCATTCGACGAGACCGTGGACCAGGTAGTCGCAGCGATCGACAGCGCGAAGGCGTCCGGTGGGGCCGCCAACCCGCCCCCGAAACCGGCGCGGACTGCCGGCGCCGTCCCGCCGCGCGAGCCGATCGAGCAGACACCGATCGCGACCCGGGTCACCTGGATCATCCGGATTGCCGGCTTCGTGATGCGCCTCGTGACCCGATTCTTCACCCGCGTGGAGATCCAGGGCGAATTTTCCTCATTTCCGCGGACAGGCGCCGTCCTGGTCGCGGCGAATCACTGCTCGAACGCGGACCCGGTGCTGACCGGCGGTTTCCTCAACACGCGGCTCGGGCGCCCGATGAACTGGATGGGCAAGCGCGAGGTCTTTGACTGGCCCTTCATCTCGTGGCTCGCTCGACACGGCGGCGTGCACCCGGTCGATCGCGGCGCCGCCGATGTCGAGGCGTTTCGCACCGCCTCGCGCATCCTCAGCGAGGGCAACATCCTCGCGGTGTTCCCCGAGGGCACGAGGAGCCCGGACGGCAAGCTCCAACCGGCTAAGGACGGCGTCACCGTGCTTGCCCTGCGGTCGAATGCCTGGATCGTCCCGATCGGGATTGCCAACAGTGACCTGCTCTGGCCTCGGGGCACGAAGATGCCGCAGCACACGCCGCAGGTCATCGTCCGGATCGGCACGCCGTTCCGGCTCGCGGAGGCACTCGCGGCCGAGAGCGCGGCGGCACCCTGGGCCGACCCGGCAGTCAGGGTCGCGGCCGGCGAACCGCCGTCGGCCGGGGCGTCCCGCCGCCGTACGAACACGGCCGGAACGGAGCTGATCATGCGACGGATCGCGGCCCTCTTGCCCGAGCGGCAGCAGGGCGTCTACGGGCCGAAACCTCCCGGCTGAGGGTCTCCCGGGACACCCGTGCGATACTCGCGACGTATGGGAACCGTTACGGATATCCGAATCGCGAAGCGCACGGGCTTCTGCTATGGCGTGCGCGAGGCCATCGACAAAGCCAAGGAGGCGAGTGCCGCCGGCAAGGCGACGCACACCCTCGGTCAGGTCGTGCACAACGAAGGCGTCGTCCGGGACCTGCAGGCCCTCGGCATCCGAACCGTGGATACGCTCGATGATGTCGATCACGGCGCCGCGGTGGTCATCCGCGCCCACGGCGTCCGCCCCGAGGTCATGGAGCGTGCCTCCGAACGCGGCCTCGAGGTCATCGACGGCACGTGCACCTGGGTGATCCAGGAGCAACGTGAGCTGAGCCGTCTCGTCGAAGAGGGTTACACGATCGTGCTCCTCGGGACCCCCAAGCACCCGGAGGTCGTCGGGCTGCTCGGCTTCGCTCCCGATGCGATCGTGGTCGATGAGGAAGAGGATTGGGGCAAGATCCCGGCCAAGAAGCGGATGGCCCTGATCTCGCAGAGCACCCAGCCGCCCTGGAAGTTCGAGAAGCTCGCAGCCTTCATGGTCGGACGGAGCCACGAGCTCAAGATCGTGAACACCGTCTGCCCGGTCACGATCCGTCGCCAGCAGGACACCCTTGAGTCGGCGAGCGAGGTCGACTTGATGGTCGTGGTGGGCGGCCGGTCGTCGGCGAACACGAAGGAACTGACCCGCCTGTGCGGCATTGCGGGGACCCCCGCCCTGCAGATCGAGTCGGTCCGGGACCTGGACGATCCCACGCCGTTCGCAGACCGCCGCATCGTCGGCGTGACCGGCGGGACGTCGACACCGATCGAGGATCTCCACGCCGTTGCCCAGCGCATTCTCGAGATCGGCGGCACCACCGACACGCAGGCTCGGGCCGCGGAGCTCGCAGACGCGGCGTTCGCCGTCGCCGCGCACCCGGCCGGCCGGACGACATCTCTGCCAGCGACCCCGAGCGCCACCGCGAGCACGGGCTGACGTGCCCACCCTGGGTGGGACGCTCCCGGTCGTCGCGATCGTCGGGCGGCCGAATGTCGGCAAGAGCACGCTGTTCAACCGGATCATTGGTTCGCGCCATGCCATCGTCGAGGATCGAGCCCGGACGACCCGC
>JANMNF010000044.1:0-2112 GCA_031373765.1 Chloroflexota bacterium | reverse complement strand
CCATGCCACATTGCCTCGTCCTTCGAATTCCCGCGCTACGGGATGGTCACGGCGATGACCGAGGTCTGGCCGAGGAGCACCTTCGAGCCGTTCCAGTACCCGATCGCCTGGACCCGGTAGTAGATGGTCTGCCCGGAGGTCACGCTCGTGTCGGTCAACTGGTTCGTTGCCTGGTTCTCGATGACGCCGATCACCTCGGTGCCATCGACGTACGGCAGGTACGACGGGTGTTCGTTGAAGGTGGATCGAACGACCTTGTAGAACGCGAAGCCATCGCTGGCGCTGGCCTGCCAGTTGAGGACCACACCTTCTCCGGTCACGTTGACCTCGAAGCCGAGCGCGACCGGATCCGGAGCGGGCGTCGCCGCCGCAGTGACGATGCTCTTCACGGCACTGGATGCGACGACGACGTACCCGGCTTCCGTGGAGCGGACGCAGAAGACCCGGTAATAGACCTTCTTGCCCGCGGGCGCCTCGGCGTCCCACGTCTTCGAGTGCCCGTCCCGGCCGATCGCCGCGACGAGCGTGTCGTTCTCACCCTTCGGCCAGGTCACGGTCGCATCGGTCGAGCGGATGACCTTGAAGTAGTCGAAGTCGAGGCCGGCACACTCAGACCAGTCGAGGAACGGGTGGCCTTCCTTGATCACGACGGTCAGCGCGATGTCGCCGGACGCGGTGGGGTCGGGCGCGGGCGTCGTGATTCGCGCCATGGCGCTGCGGCAGCCGACAACGGTCTTCCCGTCGATCACGTGGAGCGCCGCCACGCGATAGAAGTACTTCCGGCCCGCGGCCACCGATCGATCGACGAATCGGCGGACCGATGGATCGGTGACAACACCGACGAGGGTGTCGCCCGACCCGAGCGGCCAGGTCGCGAACTCCTCCGTCGAGCGAATGATCTTGTACGCGGCGAACCCGTCGACATCGCAGGCGGACCACTCGACGACCACGTCCCCGCCGGTCAGGCCCAGCCCGATGTCGATGGTCAGGGCCTCATGGGTGGGCTCGACGCCGGCGTCCGGCTTGCCGGTCGGTTCCGGCTTGTCGTTGGGTTCAACGGCGTCGTCCTTGCCGTCGGGCGTGGTGGGGTCGATCGCCGTGCCGTCGGTTGCGTGGTTGTCCCTGGCGTCCGGTGCCTTGTCGATGATCCCGACATCGCCATCCGGCTTCGAGGTGGGCTCGTCGATGGCGGCGCCCGCGTCCCGGCCGTCCGAACCCGCACCCGCCGGGTGATCGCCGCTCAACGGGCCAAGCGCGGCGCCGAAGGCCAGTGCGACCACGAGGAACGTCCCCGCGACGGCGCCCGTGCCGGACACCTTCACGCGTCGTCCGACAGCGCCGCGCGTCAGGCGACGCGTTTGATCCTCGAGCAGCTCGGCTCCTTCGGCGGCCATCTCATCTGCGCCGGTGCTGATGTCCCGGGTCATTTCAGGTTCCCTTCCCCGTGTAGCGCGGTTCGGCGTTGGTGCCGAGTGACCGCAGGGCCGACATGACGCGGCCCGGATGATTCCGCTGTCTGCAGAACGCAGGGAGGGCTCACGGATTACCGATTTCGGTATGGGAAAGACGTCCGGGGCATTAACTGGGACCCGCTGCAGCGGCGCACCAGGCCGCACGCACGAGCATCCCGGCGGACCTGTAGTGCGGAGTGCGAGGTGGAGGCGCGAGCGACGCAGGACCGGACGACGTTCGAGACCGGCGGGTTGCGGGCGCTCGCGGCGTTACGAGCGATTGGATGGAGCCTGTGGGGCCAGGCCCGAGCGCAGATCGGCTCTGCGCAGCGGGAGCGTGAACGCCAGGAGAACGCGTGGAACGCGACGCACCCGGAGTGAGCTGACCCGGAGGTGTTCCGACAGGAGGTGCTGCCGGGGCTTCAGGGCGTTCCGCTTAGCGTGCTGGCGCGGAGGACGGGGCTGTCAGTGGCCTGCTGCGCGAGGATCAGGCCGGGCGATGAGGTGCCGCACGCGCGGTGGTGGGGGGCACTGGGCGGAACTGCCCGTCCGTTTAGTCGTAAGCAAACGAATGCCGCGGGTTTGGTACGATCCCGCGGCATTCGCTCCCGCCCATAGGTCCTATGAACTCGGCGTGCAGAACGCACGTGGCGCTTTGACG